>CAYTFM010000048.1:0-3640 GCA_964436735.1 uncultured Victivallales bacterium
TTCCATTCGTGATCGTGAACGCAGAAGTCAGAACCCTCTTGAGAGGCAAGACTCCGAAGAGCCCATCGTCATCTCTGACTTCATTCAGATCGCCAGTCTCGGGGTTAACTGGGTGACGGGTGAAAAGGTGATTGAACAGTTTTTTTGTGGCAGCAAAACAACAACAAGAATTTATCTCAAGGTGGTTAATATGTCGCACATATGTGATGCATGCGGATCAGATGCACACAATTTCTACAAAAACAAAACGCAATCAATTTAGTGTCGCAATTAAGAATAATGAAATCAAAGATAGGGGTTAGGTCACAATGAAACCAATTACGCAACAAAAGAGTAAATGCGCCTCAGCAATCACATCGCCGACACATGGTTCGGCCGGTCAGATTGCCATGATGCCCGTCAAGGATATCGTCATCAACGAGGTCTACGCCTCCATCTTTCTGGTCAATACCGAGTTGACCGCCAAGATCGCCGACGACATGCGGGCGCATGGTTACGACGTCTCCCGCCCCGCCACGATCACCGCCAATAACGAGGTTGTCGATGGGCACACCAGGGTGGAAGCGGCGAAACAGGCGGGAATTGATTCCATCCCTTGCGTCATTAAGCTTTTCGACAGCGAAGACCACGCTTTTGAATACGCCGTGCACCACCAAGTGAACCGCCGGAACTTGACGGAGGACCAACTGTTGAAATGCGTGGAGACGCTGGACAAAAGGAAGCAGCGGGGCGGGGATGTGAAGAGCGAAGAAGCCCGAAAATCGAAAGCGCGATGCTGCGCCAACGATCACGGCAAGTCAGCCGCAAAGACCGCTGAACTGCTCGGCACCTCGACACGAAAAGTGGAACTTGCCCGCCAAGTGATCGATCATGCGACTGAGGAACAGAAGAACGCCATCGGCAATGGCGCGAAGAGCATCAACAAGGTGGCGGGGGAGATCAAGGAGGCGAAGAAAGCTGCCACAAAGCCCGCTGAAGACGAGCCGCCACCCCAGAACGTCAGACCGGATGAAAAACAGGCGGCAACAGTGTCAACGGAAGTTCGCTCAATCAAGGCCGATGAGGCGGCGAAGTTGTTCGCCAGCGCGATGGAGGGCATGAGGGTCGAAGCCATGGAGATGGGGGTGTTGGTTCGCACTCTGCTGGCAGGCATTCCCAAGAGCGATCCCCAACGGAATAAGGCTCTTGGCGCTGTTGAGAAGTGGATAACGAAGAATAGATGACGTGGCATCTCGATCAAACTATAGGCGAAAATTGAATTTGTATGGCCATGGATAAGAAAAACAAGAGAATGCTGCAAGCTCCTTTCCCCTATTGCGGGGGTAAAAGCCGTGTGAGCAGCATGGTGTGGGCGGCACTCGGGGCGAATATAAGAAACTACGTCGAACCCTTCGCCGGAACCTTGGCCGTTCTTTTGGGTCGCCAAGACTATGATCCGTTAAGGCATTTTGAGACCGTTAACGACCTTGACGGCTTCATCTGCAACACTTGGAGGGCGATGAAACATGATCCCGAAGGTTTGGCGAAGATTTGCGACTGGCCCATAAACGAGATCGACCTTGAAAGCCGTCACAGGTGGCTTGTCAAGCATGAAAGAATACGGCAGCTGCGTGATCTGTTAACGGATGATCCTGAAGGATATGACCTGAAGGTAGCCGGTTGGTGGCTCTGGGGTGCTTGCTGTTGGCTTGGAACCTGCTGGTGCGAGGCGGATTGGGGTACGGCGGATTTGGGGAATATCGCCGAAAGGAGAGTGCCCCGCAAGCGTCCGCACCTATTCAACAGGCACGGCGTCCACCGACTTACTATTTCTATCCCCGAGTGGTTTGAAAAGCTTTCAGGACGGCTCAGGCAGGTGCGTGTCTGCAGCGGTGACTGGTCGAGGGTGTGCAAACCAGCCGTGACGACCGAGATGGGATTGACGGGCGTGTTTCTCGACCCACCTTACGCCGCTAAAAGGGCGAAGTGCTATGGTGCCGAGGACTTCAGCATCGCCAATGATGTGAGGAAATGGTGCTTGGAGCATGGGGATGACCCGCTTCTGCGAATAGTCTTGGCCGGATATGAGGGCGAACACAATGAATTGGAGGCGCATGGCTGGGGCAAACGGGAATGGAAGGCTCAGGGTGGGTTTGGCAACCAGTCGGAGAATGGCCGGGGCCGCGAGAACGCCCGCCTGGAGAGATTGTGGCTGTCGCCACATTGCGTTGTCGAGCCGTCCTGGGGCATGGGGGACTGGTCGTGGTTGCCGGCGGCCGTCAGACGGATGAGAGAGGCGTCTTAATCATCGGGCCATGGAATCATACTATTACTCCCGACATATATAGGGTTGCATCGTAATACAGCGTTTTCACACACAAGCCATTGATAGGTCGGGAAAATCCATTTAGAGTCGGGAGTAATAGGAAACGCATATTGCGAGAGGGTGACAAAAGAATTACTGGGATATCACTTTGACACAGTAACCACGACAGATGGCAGTGCTCAACAGCAGGATCACCACAAGAGATTGTATGTACTGTCATGATGGGGATAGGCCAGAAGAATTAACCAGTGGAAGGAGTGGTGGACAATGAGTATCGATGTGGCGGAGAAGAAAGCCGAAAGCATGACGTTGGAAGGGGATTTGGAGGATTCGAGAAGTAAGGAAATGGCGGAAAGCCGTCAAGGAGGAAGACGTATGAAATTCGAGGAACTTGAAAAACTCATAGTGAAGGTTGAACTCTACCTTCTCGAGATGACCCAGCTGACCCGCCCCACGGACAATGTCCCTAATGGCGGCACCATCTACGTCTACGCCTACGCCTCCGGCGACCAGCGCCGAAGGAAGCACAACCCGCCACGCTTCCACATCTTCCTCGATTCCGGGATGGCGCTCAGCATTGCGGTCGACATCACCACCCTCAAACCCATCGGTCTGTATTCCCACAAGAGATCGCCGAAGTGCCGTCTTGTGAAAAGGCTGGACTCGTGGACCGGCTACGGCGAGTATGAGCGGTTCGTCATGGCGTGGCTGCCGCTTTTGCCGGCTAAATCGCTCTACAGCAACCACCGCAGGGTGATCGAGGCGTGGAACGACAACAACGTCAATCAAACCCAGGTGGATGGCCGGACATTTGAAATCAGCAAACAGTGCGGACAAATCAAGCGGAATGGGGAATGATATTCAGGAAGATCATGGCTGGAAGCTCCCACGAGATGGGGATGCGCAGGCAAGCCCCCAACGGCTTGGCATTGTTGTCTATCGCGTCGGGGAGGCGGAGCGCAAGCTGTCAACCGGAAAGAACCTGGAGCATGGCATGCTCTCGAACGAAAAGAAGCTACGGTTGCGGCGGTCCACTTCTGCGGGGCACGCATAGAGCATTGTCGGTTAATTTTTAAAGAGGGCTGAATCGTTTCTCGCAATTCCAAAACGACTATCCGGTTAATAAGGGGAAGGGAGGGAGAAGGGAGGATGTGTTGTGGTGGTGATGATAGAATTGTTGTTGGAATATTGTTGGTTGTTGATTGTTTAATATATTTGTTAAATTATTGATATTATTGAAGTTATGTGATGTTGTTAATGAAGTGTTATGGGAAGGTTGTGACGAAAGGTTGCGACGAAAGGTTGCGACGAAAGGTTGCGACGAAAGGTTGCGAC
>CAYTFM010000048.1:3740-5996 GCA_964436735.1 uncultured Victivallales bacterium
GACGAAAGGTTGCGACGAAAGGTTGCGACGAAAGGTTGCGACGAAAGGTTGCGACATTATGAGATTTCAACTAAGATATCTTGCCCAATCACTGTCCTATACGATTGCCGCATGACGGCAGCGATTTCTTCCGCCAGCCGCCGCTGGACAATGACGGCGTCATATACTTGCAGGACTGGAATTCCACTGGTGACGCAATGATTGAGCACGAGCGTCATCACGGCGGAGTCGAAGCACTGCAGTCTGCGCCCGATGCCCGAGAAGAAGTATCCGCGTATCGGTTTATGCGCTGACATTATCCGGTTCAACAACCCGATGCACGTCTCGTAATCCAGCTGCGCGTCGTCGACGGCCCGCAACAGCTTGGTGTCCTTCTCCTTCAAGGATTCCACGGGTTTCCGCCGAATCCGCCATATGCATTTTTCAAACGCCTTCGCCACCGAGTGGATGCTGTTCGCGTTGAACGCGTAGAGCAGCAGTTTTTTTATTATCGGTCTGAGCCGCTTGTCCACTCCGGGGATCGCGTAGACGTCCTCGGGCGCCGGCGATCCCGCGATGGCGTAGCATATGGAGGGGTGGATGGCCTTGTAGTCGCAGTCCGCCGTCGGCTCGCCATTTATGGTGATCGTCGCCCGAACCTCCCGCGGCAGGCTCTGGATGCCGCCGGCGCCGCCGTAGTACCGCCCGCCGACCCGCCATCGGTCCGGAGTGTCGCCTCGGTTGAAAACCCGTTCCAGCTCCGGCGCGACGACGCGCGGCTGCCCGTCTATGACGACAACCACCTCGTGTTTGTACATCATCTCGTGATAGGCCTCAAGCAGCCTCTGGATGGCGATGGTCTCCGGCGTGGGCTCGTAAACCATCTGCGCGCCGTTCGAGTCCCGCAGGACGACGAATTGCCCCTTGACGCCGACGACAGGTTTCCCGGCCGGAGCCGCGGTGAGGGCTGCGAACATGTTTGATAGTTTGGCCGTGGGGATGATCCGCGTCCGTTTGTGTTTCGCGAACGAGCCCGCCGCCACGGCGATCATTCCCTGGTAACACAGCAGATCCTGTGTGAATCTCATCGGCAAGTAGCCGTATTCGTCCGTTTTCCAGCTCTTCGACAGATAGTAGTGGGAATCGCCCACGACGATCAGCCACCGGTCGACGCGCCACGCGTGGTACAGGTTCGCCAGCCACGCCAGCATGGCGGAGCGGCGGAGTTCTATCACGCGCGGCGGCGTCCGTGGTTTCGGGGGGCTTGCAAGGCTGGCCGCCATCGCCAAGATTCCGGCGGCCTGCAAGCTCCTGCCCGGGTGGAACACGATAAACGACTCGAGGGCTGGTGCGTTCATATCTCGTCTCCGGCGTCTTCAGGGGAAACAATCGGCGGCAGGGTAAGACGCTGCCTTTTCGAACGGGGAGCAACTCCCGATCTATCCGCCGATTGTGAAATCAATCTGCCGCTTTTACAAGAAACAGCTTGACGAACCTTGTTGAGGCGCCGCCGACGCGGCGTTGGGTGATCTCGATCACGACTCCCCGCTCACGGCACCGCTTGCGCAACCTCATCCACAGCGATGTCTCGGCCACGCCCGCCAGAAGAACAAGGCTCTTCAAGATCGGGGCGGGCGTGGCCAGCAATTGGTCGATCAAGCCGTCTATGATGCCGTCCGCGGCATGCGCGGGCTTGATGTGCTGGGTGTTCGTGCCGACGGCGGTCTTCGCCGCCGCCTCGATCTTCGCCGCCTCGGCGCCCACGTCGGCCTTCTCCGGCGCGGATGGAGTCCCGGGTGATGGTTTCGGCTCGGCCACCTTCTCGGAGATCAGCACTTGTTCGGATTCCGGTGTTGCCTGTGGCTCCCGAGTTGGTTGCGCCGCCTTCACTGGTGCGGACGGCGGCAGCATCGTGTCGTCGGTCAACTCCTCGGCCTTCATCATGACCGTGCCGTCAGGGCTGTACTCGGGGATGATCAATGTCCCAGGTCCCATCCCGAAGAGGTTGGGCTCCATGGGGGATTGCTGCATGAATTTGGAGTTCGCCAACCTCCGGTTCAACTCCTCAAACTCGGCGTCAACCTCGGCATCCGACCTCCTCGGTCTATTTTCCTTCTCCCGTATTTGCTTGTCCATGGCGGCTTTCAGCGCTGAAAGCTTCGCATGCATGACTTCTTTGGATTCACGTTCTTTTGCAGGAGGGCTGGGTTTGACCGGTGGACGGAAGTCTCTCCCGATGGCGCTCTCCCGGAGGTGAACCTGAAGGACCTCTTGGGG
>CAYTFM010000048.1:6006-18982 GCA_964436735.1 uncultured Victivallales bacterium
CTTCCATGGCTTGCTGTTGGCGGATCGCGTAGTCTTGGGGGGTGAACATTGCTATACCCTTTCTTTCAGTGATTAGATCATTTCAGATACTTTAAAGACTCGAATTCAGATTCTGTGGGATTTCCGCTTCGCCTCCGTTTTTGCCGCGCTCACCGCTCCGGTTGCCGCCTTCAAGGCCGAGCGCGAACCTCAGCAGTCGCTCCACGACATCCTCGATGCCAACCCCGTCAAGGGCCGCCTGCGCCTTGACCCGGCGCATTAGGCGTCTATCGACGATGATCTGCCACATCCCGCGCTCCGCGTCGACCCTTCTCTTCTCGTTCCTGGACATACTCGACTCCTTCCGCCCTCGGGCGTTTGATGGCCACGACCCCTGTTCGGATTCGTAGACCTTTCAATTATTTATCGATTGGGGTCGGCTCAACTATGGGGTTGTCGAAAAATAATCGAAAAAAAGATTCAGCCTGATCAATCGTCGTCCTCGCTGACTCTGCGGGGCTTCAAGGCCGTCAATGGTTGGCACTATCGCTGTTCGTGTTCACGCGAGTACCCTTGACCCTTTTCACCGACATGCCTAAATGGAAGATTGGCATAGTGCGGCGCACGCATTTTGTGGCGGGATCTATCGGCGGCGAACGCTAAAAGCGGGTGCCCATGTCCAGATCTGGCCGCCGTATCCCGCAGTGAGGTTCAATCTTATTCCTCTTTGCCAACAGCACTTCCCCTTTGTGGCGTCGCTTCGATGCTATCGGAAATCGGCAATTATTTTTCAACTATTTTTGAAAAGGCATGAATAATCTTGGACTTGGGTCGGTGTTGTTGTGTAAATATTGATAAGACGTGATCGTTCCAATTCGGTGGACACTACTGATCCGCCGACAGGAGCGGCGTCAATAGATGGTGATAAGATGTCGAAGAAAGAGAGACAGAAGGCGGATGCGGCGAGTGGATGGCTTTGGGCACTGATTCCACGGGGGCTCCTGCGTGAAATCAAAATCGTGGCGTTGAAAGCCGGTGAGTCGAACGAGATGGCTGTCGTGAGGGTGATCAAGGCGGGAATCGCCGTGATTTCAAAAGCCGAAGGGACGGTGCGGCAATGACAAAGAAATTAATATGTGACGGCAAACAGCTGAACAAGACGTTCACCGTCAGGATCGAGCGTCGAGGCTACACCCACCTCGAATGCTGCGAGGATAGAGGCTACCACGAGTTCGTGGCGGATGGAACAGAATACGACAGGATGAACGAGTTTGGCGTCTCGCTGCGGATTGGCAGCGGGCAACCACACAATGTCCGAATCATAACCCACTTCGGCGATGCCAGGCGGAACAGGGATGTGGTTGCAAGCTACTCATTCCCCAAGGGGGGCGAGGGGCTGCGGCGGGCGATGGCAAAGGTGGACGAGATCACCAAGGGGGGACCGGCCGGGCTCCGGCGGCTCATCGAAAAGATTCAGGGCGGCACTGACCTTGAACGGGAGTTCGTCGCCAAGCTCGAGGCTCGGGGATTTCAGTACATAAACACCCGCCGCGGGCTGAGCCACGAGTTCATGGTTGACGGCCCCCCATACATGGAGGAGGGTGTCTCGCTGGCTGGCATGACCAATAGTCCACCGAAAATAAGCCAGATCGGCGTCTCGCTAATCAGGATGCCCAATCGCTCGTACGAGGTCCGCGCCGAGGCGCACCTCTGGGACAACTGGCGCGACTGGGAGGGCAAGTGGGTTGTCCTGGAACGCTTCCCGTTCCCCGGAGGGAGCTCCGGCCTCGTCAAGGCGATGAGCAAGCTGGACGAGCTGACAAAGGATGGCGTGACGGGGTTCCGGCGGTACGTGACGTCGAGAAACAGTAGCAATCTCGACAAGACATTCACCGACAAGATCGAAAGCCGCGGGTTCGTTTACTTGAATCTCACATGCAGTGGCGGATACCATGAGTTCGTCGGGCAGGGGGAATTTGGCGTCGTGCTGGTCAGAATGAACGATGGCACTTACGAGGTTCGCATCAAGGAAGACGTTGACGGTGACTGGTATGACTGGGTTGACCTGGAACACCATCACTTTCCCGAAGGGAGGAATGGACTAAGGATGGCGATGAGGAAGATCGACGAGCTAACTGCTGATGGGCCGGAGGCGCTTAGGGGTGCCGTGGAGCTGCTGGAGAAGCGTTGATGAATCAATCCCTTCCGCCCGACTGAGGATCGGGCGGGAGGCTTTTTGTATCTTTCGACGGCCGCAAAGAAGCGGTGAGGCGTCTTACCTTGAATAGGATTCGTGTCAATGCCCAAAGGAATTTGGTCGAGTGTAGTTTCCTGCTATGACGCCTCCAAAGATAGATGGCGCAAACCACCAGTGTTAGAGAAAGGAACACGTTCGACCTGAAACAGGAAACTATTCCAACAACCATAATCATGATTATAACAAGATAGACGAAATGCCAAAATATGTATGAAATAAGACAACTGCGCGCGAATTGCTCGTAAGTTCGATCATCAACATTGAGAAGTATTGTTAAATCCCTTTCCATATTTACCCTCCTTGCCCTATCCGGTCAGCACTTACCATAGCAGATAATCTTATCGCGTGCGGGTGCGTATTGAAGATCTTCAAAAATAATTATCACTGCGAAAGCTCAATAGTAATTGAGCGCTATGCCTTGCCATTTTGTCCCACAGAAAACCCGCCTTAAGCGCCATTTCGGCACATGTGTAAATAGTGTAAAACACACATATGCAGTGATTAACAATTTTCAATAATTGTTTAAAACTGGAAATTCTCGATAAAGTTTCGGCGTATTGTATTTATGCAAAAGGATGATTTCTAATCGGCGAACGCACAGGGATGTAGGTTCAATAATGTTTAGGATATGTGGGTATCATGAAAAACACCTCAATTATGATGATCAATTGAATATAGGAAATGATGGTCTCCTAAAAACCGCTTTAATAAACAACCATTAATTGAAAGGGGAGGTGAATGTGAAATGCGCAATTTATACGCGTGTGTCGACGGATTCGCAGGAAACTGAAAACCAAGTTTCGCAATTAAGGGACTATGCGAACAAGCAGGGATGGCAGGTTGTGGAGATCGTCAAAGATGTGGCCTCCGGGGGGAAGGCGGCTGAGGATCGTGAAGGGCTGACACGCATCTTCGAGCTTGCCGAGGCAAAGCAGTTCGATATCCTCCTCTTCTGGAGCCTCGACCGCCTTAGCCGAGAGGGTAGCCGGAAAACCCTCGAATATTTGACTGTTCTGGACAAGCATCAGGTGAAGTGGCAGAGCCTGACAGAGCCGTATTTCTCAAGCCTTGGCATTTTCGCGGATGCGGTGGTTAGCATTCTCGCGGCATTAGCCCGGCAGGAGAAGATTCGGATATCTGAGCGCACTATAGCAGGGCTTGCCCGCGTCAAGGCTCAAGGGAAGATATTGGGACGGAGAGCTCGCGATGGAGTTACGCCCGAGAGAGCCAAAGAGCTTAGAGCGCAAGGTTTAAGATTAGTCGATGTAGCCCGCGAAATGGGCATAAGCATCGGTAGAGCGTCCCAATTGTGCAACGCATAAAAAGGGAGGTGTGTCATGGAAGCCTTGAAGCGAAACGGCTACATGGCAAGCGTCGAGGTTGACGAGCTGGCCAGTAATCCACGGGACAAACGGTATCGGGACAACATGGCAGTGATGGTGTGCTTCCATCGCCGCTACAATCTCGGCGATGATGATCATGGTTATGACTTCCGCGATTATGGATGCTGGGATGATATGCTGGCAGCAATAGAGGAAAGAGAGCGTCCTGTGGTCATAAAGCCGTTGTATATGCTGGATCATTCAGGTGTCACGATATCGACAAATCCGTTTTCCTGCCCTTGGGATAGTGGGCGGGTGGGGTTTGTTCTCGTCCGCCGGGATCATCCCGAGCTGAAAGGTCTTCACAGGGCCAAAGCCGTCGAGCGCGCAGAAAAGGTTATCGAATGCGAGATCGACGAATACGACAAATACCTCCGCGGGGAGGTGTACCACCTCCGCATTGACAGGATCGACGAGGACGGGAAGATCGTTGAAATGAATGTGGACAACTGCGGGGGCTTCATCGGATACGAATACGCCATGGAAGAGGCGGAGCGCATGCTGGACGAAGTAGTTGCGAACTGCAAGAAGAACAAGGCGGCGTGAGCTTCTCAATCTGGGGGGGATGTATGAGAAAGATCAAAGTGGTGTTCAACTGGTCAGTTTCCCATGCGAGGAACACGGATGGTTACATGGTCTGCGTGCTGAGGGACGGGGCCACAGGGAGGATGCTCGCCAAGACCTGCGGGGGCGGATACGACATGAAGGGCACAGTACTCGGCGAGTTCATCCAAAACACATATGCTGACAGGATTGTGAAATTGAAGGCTGACGCGTCGAACTATGGACTGGCGTTCTATGGCATGAATCACGATGGATCGAGTTTCAACAAAGAGACATGGGCGCCTGGGGATGCGGTGTATCTGGATGGCGCATGCGGAATGAGCGCCATGCAAAGCATTATGTTGAAGATCGGGCTCAATAGCGAATGGGGCGCTATCGGGCGAGGTGGTGGTGAAACCATGTTGATCGAGGACGACGAGGGTGGGAGGACTGCGTTATGAACAAGGATGAAGTCCGGAGAAAGATCGAGGGCAAGATTGACGAAGCCGATAAGAAGATAGCCGAGTTGCTCAAAGTGCTCGATATCGTCAAGCCGATACTGAAAAAACATGTCGGCAAAAAGATGACAAAGCGCATAGTTGACGACATCAAGAGCGTAAAGCCGGAATGGAATGTCTATATCGAGCGTGTCGCCAGCATGTCCTATTTGAACGTCCAGGGGCCGGGCGTCGAATTGCACAATAATGAACGCTTCCGTTTCTTTCTTGGCTATGGGAACATGTTGGAAGCGGAACGGTTGGAGCAAGAGCTCAATTCGTTTGAAAAGCTGAGGGGGTGCGACAATGGGAAACAGGATATTGATAGAATCGTCGAACTTGCGTGGAATGCGATGGAGTGCCTTGGCGCTCTCGGCAAGTATAGAAACGCCGCCAGCTACGCCGCGATGGAGTTGCTCAGAGCCAAGCTGTGACGCATTGGGAATAAACGAGGGCAATAATTCCTATGTAGGGAATAGACAGGCCGCGGCGACATCCTCATGGTTTTGGCGATTGAAGAATATTGATGCTTTGATGAGTTCAAAATATCACAAGGAGGAATACGCATGAAAAAGAGATCTATGAAAAAGGCAGAGAAGCTCAAGGCCGCATATAGCGCTGGAGAGGACAGCGATGCTGTTCGGTCGTTCCTCTACGAAGCGGCGGAAATGTTCGTCGACGAAAACTTTCCGAAAGCGGATGAAGACCTCCGGCAGGAACTTGCAGAGGCATATGCAGAAGGATTTTATGGCGAGCCAGCGCCCGGTGCAAAACCCGGCAAGGCAACCGTGGACGACAAGAGCATAGTGTCCGAAATCATCGACATCCTGTTTCTCGACGTGGATTCGAAAGGCGAGTTCTACAACAAGGATAAGGAGTGGGGCTCGGGGGCGATCGGGCATGTGGCTGACGTCATCCGTTCCACGTTCAAATTCAAGGGAAGGGGACGGAAAGTCAGGATCGAACAGGTGGAGCCCCTCAGCGTACATGCGGAAGGATGCTGAAATTGATCGAATGATTGCTGCCAAATTTTACCAAAAAGGGAGGATGCGACAATGAGAATGAAGCCGAATTATTTGCCGAAAGCCCGTATCGCGTATGTGTTGGACGTGAGCACTTGCCACATCACGAAGAAGGACACCGAGCTCCTTGATGAAACCGATGCGATGATCAATCCGCTTGTCGTCTACAAGTATGATGAAGGCTATTTCGTCCTCATGCCTCACCCCAAGGCGAACAAGGGGTGGCGCAAGGAACTTGAAGGTTTTTGGTATTCCAATGAGTTCATCAATCTCGTATCCATCTGCGTTGAGCGGAAATACAAATATATGCGCCTCGATTGTGATGGCGAGGTATACCCGTCGCTTCCCAAATTCGATTGGTGAAAGAAATAACAACGAGGAAAACGGTCAACGTCAAGACTGTGTGGAAGTCAAATATCCATTCGCTATTGATCGTCAAACTACCCCAAGAGCAACAGGAGGAACGGCGATGGCTGACAGTCTCAAAAAGATGGCCGCGTTGATAAAGAGATGGCAGACGAAAGTCGCCCCGTGCGACTTCGAGGAGGAGGCGGGAAGGTTGAGCATGGATGAACGCAAAGGGCTCATGGACAATATGGAGAGGATCGCCATCGTCGCCGCCATTCAGGCGGGGTATCTCTCGAACCGCTACGGCTACGGGTGCGGGGATCAGGGGCATAGGAACGGGATGCGGCAGGCGGAGTCGAATCGCAAGCGCATCCGCAGGGTATTCGGCTACAACGGTTGAATGGGGTAGGGGTTGAAATGAGCGCAAGCGCCGAGTTCATGCGTGACTTGCGGCGGAATGGCTGAGCATTCAACAAGAGGGATGGCGATGCGCAAGAATAGAAGAGTATGGGTGGTTGCCACCGTGTGGGGGAGGAGGAAATATCCCAAGAGCGCATTCAAGGTGGCATTCCAGGTATCGAGGAGGGACGGCAACGCCGTCCAGGCAGTCGAATCCCTCATGGCTGAAATGAACCTCGGACGGTACAGCCTCGCTCAGGCTTCAATGGAGATCACCGATGTCGAGTATGGGACGGTCGACGGCGTGAAAGGACGACTTGACTGAATCAAATACTCAGTGTTACCCAATTGCGCCGCGCATGTGTATGTATGGGAGATAACGGACAATATACAAGGGGAGAACTTCCATGGCATTGTCGAGAGTCCAAATGTTCAAATCAAACCGCGTCACCGAATCATTAGGGCGGAACGGATGCATGAAGACGACGGGTATTGACATCTACAGACGGACTGACGGGAATATCGAATTGAGTCCTGTCACGTCAAAAGGGACAAGGGGACGGTGCTCGGTGGCGATACCGAAGGAGGATGTGGCCGAAGTAATGAACGCCGTTATATCTATGATTCAAAAGGAGGAACTGCAATGAAAAAGACAAAGACGTTCAAGAAAATCAACTACAAGGGGATTGTTGAAGATATTGTCGCGCTGTTGTATCTCGACATGGACGCCAAGGGGGAATTCTACAACAAGGAAAAGGGTTGGGCCATGGATACCCTTGAAACGGTCGCCGAGAACGTGAAATGCTCCTACAAGTTCAAAGGCAGGGGCAGAGAGAGGAAACCGGAGTTCCTCCCCGATGTTGACAGGCAGGTTGAGGTTATCGCCTATGTGGAGGGGGGAGTGGTCACTGGCGCCCGTTCCAGTGACCCTGGTGTCTCAATGGAAGTGTTCGATGTCGATGCCAAGCTGGCCGAGGGGATCAGCCGCGAGAACATCGAACTCAAATGGGACAAGGTCGAGGACTTCTACCCCAACGTCATTTTCTAAGGGGGGGGATCACCATGAAGAACGATAAGACCTACTGGCTGTATTTCAACAACCAATCGGTAGGCGCCGTGAGAATGCCCGCAGGGGCCACCGCGGCCGCCGTGAGAGCGAAGGCTGTGAAATGGAACCGGTTGGTTCCGCTCTCGTATTTAGAGCCGCCATTCATTCATGAATACAAAATTAAACATTCGCGGGTCAGGCTTTATGAATGACAGGGACATCAAGACCGTCGCCAAGGCTGCTGTGACGAATATCGACGCACACATGAATGATGGCGAGAACAACCTTGAAGAGCTGAGGTGTCCAAAGTGCGGCAAGAATGACATGTTCAAGATCGTGGTGTTTTGTGAGATCACGGTGAAGCGCGAGGGCATAGCTGAAATAAATCTGTACGAGTGGGACGACACATCGCCATGCGGTTGTTCATGTGGTTTCTCGGGGAGGTGGGCGGATTTAAAAGGAATAAAGCGATAGATCCGAAAAGGAGGGATGCGCGATGAATGAGCATGAGAAAATCAGGTTGCGGGAGGCACTTTGTGGATTCACCGGAACCGAGTATTTCTACAAGCACTGGACGGCGGTAGGTTGTTACACCGATGGCGTGAAATATCTTGCGGAGTCCGCTGGATGTTTCTGGCTCCTGGCCAAGGTCTTCACCCTCCAGAGCGTGAAGATGGTCAGCCGTGAGGAGTTCCAGCTCTGGACATTGACTATATTGGATGGTGCGAAGGCTGAACTGTCGTGCGAAGACGGTAATGGTCATGCCGTTTATCGTGAGTCGATTGTCTACACCGACTTCCCGCTGCCGGAAGGCATCATGCTCTACTATGAGAATTCGACACTGTGCTTGCCACAAGAACGGTGATCAACATGCAACCGTCACGTTCGAGCCTGGAGCCGCGGAGGTGGGTAGGTTCTCCGCGGCGTCGCGCGAAGGGGGTGGTGACTATAGCTACGATAAATTGTCAACTTTGAGAGATTGACAACGAGTGAGTTTTTGATCGCATCAAGAAATATTGACAAAATCAACTCACGCTTTGTCATCCTATTGTGATGCATCCTGTCGCTGCTCACTGCGATGGAATCGCCGGAGTAAATGAACATGGTTCAGCGGGTGAATCATGCTGGCTGTGTATTTCAACCATCCGCTATTAGGATCGTAATCACCACATTACCAGTTAGGCATTGATAATTGAAATGTCGTCATAAATGTATGGGAAAAAAGACATTGTACATTGAATATGTTTAAAATATACAAAGAATAATTTGATTGTTTTTACAGTCGATAAGAAACATTGATATATTTTAAAATATTAAAAATATTGTTGATAACACGGATGATGAACGTATAACAGGCACGTTGATGTAATGGGACAAAGAGGCTGGCACACATGCGATTTGAACATGATGAGATAGTGGGCAGCGAGTATGATCTTGTTGATGAGGACATGGTGGACAATGACATGGCGCTGGAAAGGAGGGCGATCATTGCCGCGCGGGATGGTCAGATAGATCATGCGGTGGATCAAATAGGGCTGATAAGTACCGTTCAAGGTAGGTGTAGGGCTCTGGTGCAAGTCTTGTTGGTGATGCGCTTCGGGCCAAACGCAAATGGGAGCGGGCCAGTTCAATGAACGACTGTAATGAGGCATGGGGGGAGGGGTTCATGATCAAAAACTCCGAATTAGTGGATGGCGGGTCATGCGATTGTTGCGCATCCGTGGAGAGGGTGGTCAGATTCACGATCTGCGCGAATGGCGAAACCGATGCGAGCGAGAGAAGAATCCAATTTTGTGGGCGCTGCCAAAAATCATTTGCGAGGCGAGCGGACATCCTGCTGGGGTGGAATAATGCTGACTACGTACCAATATGCGCGGCACCCTCACAGCAAACTCCCCCGCATGAGGATATACCCTCTGTCGACCATGATGCGCCACCTTCTGCCAAAGTTGACGAGTCTTCAGCTCGCCATGCGGCGTATACGGCTGCCGTACCGCCTGGAGTGGAAAAGGGGCAGCGATGGAAAATCATTGGCGTAATCATGGCTGAGGGGGACGGTGAGGCGAGATCGAAATCGACCTACTTCGAGGGGCCTTTCAAGGAGGGGGGCTATGATCGTGCGAAATAGGACGATTATGAGTTTGAAAGCTGAAAGGGAGCTATCTCTTTTCAAACAACGTGGCCTTGACTGCCACTTTGAAGCGTTTGCGACCATAGTCCAAATGGCTCGAAAGCACGGTGCGCTCTTCGCTCCAGCGTTCGGGTTAAAGGGGTACAGCTGTAGCCATGCGTTGTGGGAGATGGGGGGCACAAGGCTCGATCCTGGGAAGTTCGGGCTTTGGTCTGAAAGGTTGCTGTCGAAACCCGGAACGCCAGCTCTTGCTGTCGGGGTCGACTCGATAGGTGTGACCGCCATGGTCGAATCCGCAAGATCGATGTTCGGAGCTGGAAGGGTTTTATGCGCGCGTGGATGGGGAGACGCTTCGCAAAGAGGGACTGGGGCGAGCTATGTCCTTGTTGTCGCTGATTCGGGAATTGACGGACTTATCCCACTCGTGGAGGAGGACGGATATCTCCGGCCAGCCGAGGCACCGGACAAGCTCCGCGAGAAGGGGCTCCTCGTGGTGGGGATATTCAATCTTCGCCTTTTGGCGCAGGTCAGGAGGACGTCTGCTGCTGCGGGCGTGCCGTTTCATGACCTTGACTGTTGGCTGCATGCACTGGATTTCAAGGATGCTGACGTATTCGATTCAGTCGGCATGGACGCTTTTGAAATTCCGGCACCACTATGGCCCGGTATGAGGGTGTCCGGCATTGAGGAGCTCTCAGTGGTGTCTGCGCTGCTACATGAGATCATTTACAGGTACCACCACGCGTCGGTGGCGAGATTTCTCTGGGTAGGTGTCGGCGGTCACAGTCCACATTGGCCTGATCCTGTGGGTTCGATCCTGGCGCCCACCCGTGGGCTTATGATGTTTGTTGAACAAGCACTTGAAGTCATCAAGGCTGTCACGGGCATCTCGGATGATGTTGACGAGCTCAGAAAGTCGATGAGCGCTTTTAGAAAAGACCACATGCGGAGCAGGGATGGGTTTATCGAACTCTGCAAGAAAGCCGGGATCGTCGATACGGGGGTGGCCAGGTCGCTTGTCGATGAAATGAATGTGTCGGGGCAGCCTCCGTTCGGTAAGGCGTACGCCCTCGGATTGGGCATCGCAAGCTACTGGGCGGCGGCCATGGCGCTGCGGTTTCCCCGGGAATGGAGGCTCGTAGGGCGTGAACGCGGCATCATCGATGAGGGATCGATACTTCGGCAAGGTGGATAGCTGAAATATTCAATCAGGCTGGAGGTGGCACATGATTACACTCGCGGTCATGCCGAATCCTGGAAATATGTCGAATTATGACATGCTCCTGCTGATCCTCATTCTGATTGTGGTGGGGCTCATCCCTCTGGCGCTTAGCATATTGGGTGCAATGCTCCAGCTGTTGAGGAGTGCCATCAAGTGGGTTCTCGTCGGACTGGTCATTTACATCGTCGCACGATTCGGGGGCAAGGCGGTGGCGTCGCTGTTGAGGTGGATGGTCGGGCGTCTTCCCGCATGGGGTGTTGAAGACAGATGACTCACTGAACCGGTGGATTCAAATGCGCGCCATGATCCGAAAAATATACAAGGCCACGGGAATCCTCCTGAGGTATCGATTTCAGCGGAAATTCAGGTTCCGGCAAATCCTTTGCGTGTTCTTTGCGGTTTCCACCGTCGCCGGATTGATCGGGATGTTCGTGTTCAACTTCTTCGCCGGGGTGGCGGTCGTTTTCCTGTCGCTGACCTTTTGGGACAGGATCAGGATAACTCCTGAGGAGAGGCGGAGATTTTTCTGGCATGAGTTCACCGCGCGGAGGCGGTACTTGTTTGAGTACTTGTTCTTGGATCGTGTGGATTCACCAAGGCGGAAGGTCTCTCCATCATCCTTCGATCCAACTCCATGCGGCTTCATCAAATGGAGCAGGTACGACTTTCAGCATCTCTCCATGGAGATCGGATGGCTGCGCCAAAAGCTTCACGTCCGCATGTTGCGGGTTGACGATGCGATTCGGAGCCGCCATGGCTCCCAGGACAGTTTCACGGCCCGAAACGGCTGGATGGTGGCCATGGGCGACAAGTTGAAAGTGTGTTCCACGAGCATTGCCATACCGCCTCACCTCGGCGAGTTCTCCACGGAGGCCGCCGGATCAACGGACATGCGGACGTATTGCTGCGAGATAGTCGCCGCCTTGGAGGACTGGGACAGGAGCTGGGTGGGGTGGCGACCATGTTTCACGAAAACCATGCTGCAATCACGCCGTGGGGGCGGGGAGATGCCCGGATCCTCGGCGGACAAGGCCTATGATCCGGATTCAGTCATTGAGATGCATATTCTTGATTTGGGGGAATCCGTCAAGATTGTCATCACCAAAATGAGGCTTGGCAGCTTGCGGGAGGCTCGGCTGAGCGAGGGCGGGGACGAGATATGCGTCAAGACCGTGCCGTACAGGGACAACGAGCCGTCGTTCGCTTATATGCTGAATGCGGAGCTGGATTTGACGATTTTTGTCATCCGCCACTCGGGCGAGGACGATTGCGTCAATGGTGTCCTGGAGATCGAGGTTCCCCGTGGAGGCACCTCGAAAGACATGATCGGCAGGGTCGAAAAGTTATTCGGCAAAATGGCGGCGGAGCTGAGGCGGTCAAGAATTCCAGATGCAGCATGGAAGACTTATAAATTCTGAAAGGGTTTACTCATTGATTTCTGTTGGGCGTCTTGAGCGGCCGAACGGGGAAGGGGGCTTAGGGCGTCGCCATGAAGGGCATGGAATACGGGTACTGAAGGCTTCAATACGCTCTTGGTGGCGTGGTAGACGTCGTGTGAGACGTTGGTGGGATACTATTCACGGTGATGGCGTGGTGACTGTCGACTGGCTGGTGTAGAAGCCTGTGACAAACTTGAGTGGATTTCACCAGCATCGGGATTATGGCGGGGCAGTCCTGAATTCGAGAGGGGGGCTGATTGACGTTGAACTGGGAGCCTGGATATGGCATTGCTCTTGATTTTGTGCCCCCGACGTTGGGCATAATGCTAAGTTCCCCCAAGCAGTGGAAGTTCGTCATCTCATGACTGGTAAAGCGGGGAGTAGGAATTTAAAAATAAACTTGTGGGGGAGAGGCTTTGTTTACCGATAGATGGCATAAATTTATCGATCAGGTGGGAATGGTGAACGAATGGGTTGCGTGTTGATCGGGTATGTCGCACGAGGATATAGTCAAAAAATAGTCAAAATTAAAAACATAATGCGGGTTTTTGAAGACTATTGCGGGTTCTGGCGGAGGCTGGGTGAAAGTCTGTTTTAAGAGCTAAAAATTGGTGCGCCCGGCAAGAGTCGAACTTGCGGCCTACTGCTTCGGAGGCAGTCGCTCTATCCAGCTGAGCTACGAGCGCATGGTGGTGATGTCGCTTGAAAT
>CAYTFM010000048.1:19054-25164 GCA_964436735.1 uncultured Victivallales bacterium
CTACGAGCGCATATGAATCTCTCCATTGCGGAAGAGAAGAGGAATATAGCCTTCTGATGGCCGGGATGCAACCTCGTGGCTTTTCAGCGCGAGGTGTCGGACCAGGCCGCATCCGAGGCGTCCGACGGCATGCGCCAGTCGCCGCGGGGTGAGAGGGCGATGGTGCCGACTTTGGGGCCGTCGGGCACGCAGTTCCGCTTGTATTGCTGCGAAAAGAACCGGGTAAAGAAAATCCTCGCATATTTCCTGATCTGTTTCCCCGTGTAGGCTCCTTTGAACGCCAGCTTCGCGAGGAGTTCCGTCTTTTCTGGAGAAGCCCCGTATTTGATCGTGTGGTAGAGGAAGAAGTCGTGGAGTTCGTAGGGGCCGATGAGTTCCTCGGTTTTCTGCGAGATGCGGCCTGAGGCGTCGGGCGGCACAAGTTCGGGGCTGACGGGGGTGTCGGCGATGTCGGAGAGGATCTCTTTGAGTTTGGCGGATGAGTGGTCGGCGGCCCACCGGACCATGTAGCGGACAAGCGTTTTCGGCACACCGCAGTTCACGGCGTACATGGACATGTGGTCGCCATTGAAGGTCGACCAGCCGAGAGCCATCTCGGAGAGGTCGCCGGTGCCGATGACCAGTCCCCGCTCCTTGTTGGCGAGGTTCATCAGGATCATTGTCCGCTGCCGCGCCTGGACGTTCTCGAACGTGGTGTCGTGCGTGGCGGCGTCATGGTCGATCAAGGCGAATTGGGCGGCGCAGGCGTCTTTGATGTCGACCTCGCGGAGGTCGCAGCCAAGCTCTTCGCATAGTGCCTTCGTGTTCTCATAGGTGCGAGAGGAGGTGCCGAAGCCCGGCATGGTGACGGCGACGACATCCGAATCCTTTTTCCCAAGGATGGCATGGGCTCCTCGGGCAACGAGCAATGCAAGGGTCGAGTCGAGTCCGCCCGACACGCCGATGATTGATGTGACGGCCTTTGTGTGCGCAAGTCGCCTCGCCAGGCCGGTGCTTTGTATCATGAAGATCTCCTCGCAGCGCGTGTCGCGCAGGTGTTCGTCGGAAGGGACGAAGGGATGCGGCGGGAAATCGCGTTCGATGCTGACGAGTTTGCTCGTGCCCTTCAGCTCGATGAGGCGGTAGGACGCCGCCGCAGTGGCGGCGTCTTGCTCTTTGCCCATGCCGCTTTCCGCCATGCGGATGGCGAGCATTCGCTGGCAGTCGACGTCGGCGTAGGTGAGCGTGTCGGTGAAGCTGAAGCGCTCCCCTTCGGCGAGCAGTGCTCCATTCTCCGAGATGAGGGAGTGCCCGCCGTAGACGAGGTCGGACGAGGATTCGCCAGGTCCTGACGACGCGTAGGCGTAGGCGCAGACGCAGCGGGCGCTTTGGTGGCGGACGAGATCCCGTCGATAGTCTGACTTGGAGACGAGTTCGTCGCTGGCGGACAGGTTGGCGATGATGGTGGCTCCTGCAAGGGCGTGGTTGCCGCTTGGCGGGGCGACGCTCCACAGGTCCTCGCAGATCTCGACGGCGAGACGGAAGTGGTCGTCGCCGATGAAAATGAGATTTTTGGCGAAGGGAATGGCGCGTCCGGCGAAATCGACGGTGGCGTGGAGGGCGGCGTCAGGGCAGGGGGTGAACCAGCGCCGTTCGTAAAACTCGCGGTAGTTCGGGATGTGCGTTTTGGGAATTATCCCCAGGATGCTTCCCTTGTGGATGACCAGCGCGCAGTTGTACAGCGCGTTCAAGTGGCGGACCGGGGCGCCGATGACGGAGACGGTTTGCAGCGAGCGGGATTCTTTGGCGATCTGCGCGGCCGCGTTTTCGGCGGCGTCGAGCAGACTCGTCTGAAAGAAAAGGTCTGCGCAGCTGTAGGAAGTGACGCACAGTTCGGGAAAGACGACAAGGGCGGCCGACCTCGCATCCGCCTCCCTCATCTGTCCGAGTATCCTCTCCGCATTGAAAGCGGTGTCGGCGACTCTTGTCAGCGGAACGGCGGCGGCGATTCTGTGGAAACCATGCATTTGCGCACCCTCGCTTTACCTCGTGCGGCACTGATGATACATTTCGCACTTTGATGCCGCTGTTGTGTGCGTCCTTTAAGAAAGCTCCATTTGATGAAATCCGCAAATAGAATGTTCCGCAAGTTCAGGCGCGTCGCCTTTGAATTCGCCAACAGGGCACTGTATCCGGTCAAGCCCGGCCGGGGTGCGGTCGTCAACGAGGTGGACATCAGGGTGGCGGGGCTCCAGCGGACGGGCAACCACGCCATCATCAACTGGCTCTACTCGCAGTATTCCGAGCCGAAATGCTATTTGAACGGGGTGGAGGCGGGGCTTAACCCCTTCATCACGTTCTCGAAAAAAGGGACGGTGAGGCAGTTCGACAAGAACTTTTACAAGAAAATACACATCAATGCGGAACGGTTCGGCTTTTTCTCCCGGAAGGCTCTGCTGATCTACTATTTCGAGGACGACCCGCTTGAACAGGTTTTCTCCGACCGCTTCGAGCGCTATCATGACCGGTGGGTGGGAGCCAGCGCGAAGCGGTTCGATGTCCTGGTTCTGCGCGACCCGTTCAATCTCTTCGCCAGTCGCATTGGACGCGAGGAGGGCGCCGGGGGGCAAAAGCTCTCTTTCGGTAGTCCAGGGGAGAGGGAACTGCTCATCAGTCTGTGGAAAAACTATGCAAGAGAATTCCTGGGGGAGACCAGCTTCGCGCGTCATAACAAGGTGATCGTCAACTACAACCGCTGGTTTTCCGACAAGTCGTACCGCGCTGAGCTCGCTGCCGTTTTCGGCCTCACTCTCGAGAAGGACAAGGTGGATGAAGTCCTTGCGGTAGGAGGAGGGAGCTCGTTCGACCGGACGTCCTACGACAGCAACGCCTCGGAGATGAAGGTGCTGGAGCGCTGGCGGAACTTCAAGGACGATGCGTTCTTCAGGGGCTTGTTCAAGGACGAAGAGCTTCTGGTTTTTTCCAGAAGAATATTTGGGGAATTGCCTGGAACGCAGGAACTGCTGAGGTAAAAACCGCTGACGGTTCTTTACTTCGTGAGTGTCACCGAGGTCTGCGCCGTCTCATAGCCGGCGAGGGTGTGGAACGCCTCCTCATAGTGGAGGTCATGGCCGCCATTGAAGATATTCAAATATACCGCCGCCGTGGGGTACCGCTTCGTGAGTTCCTGATAGAGCGTGTGGCTGTGCGTTGACGGCACTGACGGATCCCATTTCCCGTGGTTGATGTGGAGGCGGGCCTCCGCGATCTCGTCGATATGGGAGACCGGCGACCGTGCCCGGTATTCCTTTCTCGTCTTGGCGCAGGGGACGCCGCCGCAGCACGCCTCGATATGCGGGGCGTAGTTCTTGTTCTGGGTGTGCCAGGCGGCGAGGTCGGTGATGGGACACCAGGAGCTCACGGCCTTCCAGAGCCGGGGGCGGTAAGCCGCCATCATGAGGGCCATGTGGCCGCCACCGCTTCCCCCTAGGACGAAGAGATTCGAGGCGTCAATCCGGTCCGGATGCGTACGAACGACATGGCTCACGGCGTCAATGATGTCCTGCAGTGCCGCAGGCGAGGCGCAAGCCTCCCGCGCACGGAGGTTCGAAACAAGGTTGGGGCCGCGGAACTCGGGGAGCAGCAGCGACCATTTGTGTTTCTTGGCGAGTGGCAGCATCTGTTCCACTTGATTATGCCTGTCGCAACTCCACGTGTGGAGGCCGATGAGGAGCGGTCGCCTCCCGCGTCCCGTCGCAAGGTGGAGAAGCGATGGCTCCCTTGAGTGGTCGGTGGTAGAGGAGACGATGATCTCTTTCATGTGGGTTCCGATTCTTTATTCCCAATAAGAGTTTTTCACGCGTGAAAAACTTTCAGAAGCCGAAGGAGAGCCGTTCGGCGAGGATCGGAGGCAGGCCGCTGTCGATGATGCGTTGCTGGGCCTTTTTGACGTCATAGGTGCACCGCATGAGTTTGAGGTCGTGCGTTTCGGTGTCAAAGAGCACGAAGGCCGAGCGTTTATCGTTGTCGCGGGGTTGGCCGACAGAGCCGCAGCTGATAAGGTATTTCGAGAAGGGCTCGTCCTTGAAGTTCTGGCTTTTGAGGTAGCTCATGCCGATCGTGAGTCCGCCGAATGTGAAGAGCAGCGGCACATGCGTGTGGCCGTTGAAGCAGTAGCGGGCGGTTTGCATGTAGAAGTGGAGCAGGGCTTTCTCCGGACCGAGCACGTAGGGCCAGTACGTGCCGTCGACTCCCTCGAGCGACGCATGGGTGAACTGGGCGTTTTCAATGGCGTAGGTGAGGGGGAGGGCTTTCAGCCATTCGAGCTGCTGTTTCGATATGACGCTTCTGGTCCAGAAGATCGCCTCTTTGGCGAAGGGCTGAATCTTGAGGTCGGGGCTCATCTCCTGCACGTAGGCGTCGTGGTTGCCTTTGATGCAGGTGATGTCGCTCTCGGCGAGCAGGTCGATGCACTCGCGCGGCGAAGCGCAGTAGCCGACCACGTCGCCGAGGCAGAGGATCTTATCACAGTTCATCTTGCGCAGTTCGGCAAGGACCGCCGTGAGGGCTTCGAAGTTACTGTGAATGTCGGATATGATCCCAAGAAGCATACTGGAGCGCCATTGCTAAACGGGATTCATTCCCGCATAGCGTGTAAGCGTCAAATCTATATGTGGGTGTGCTGTTTTGCAATCGTACGTTGGTAGTTTTGACGCACGGTTTTTCACGCATGGCGGTTGAGGCCCCACGGCTTGCCGCAAAATTGGGAAAACGGCGTGAATAATCAGACGAGCAATATATATTGTAGGGAAACGTCTCAAGGGACACTATATATAGTTGTATATGGTTGAAGGACATATGGACACAGAAAGCGCGTCAACGTCACAGGATACGCAATACACCGAAGACAAGATCAAAACGCTCAGCTCGCTTGAGCATATCCGCCTCCGTCCTGGTATGTACATCGGGCGGATGGGGGACGGGACACACCCGGACGACGGCATCTATGTGCTGCTCAAGGAGATCATCGACAACAGCGTCGACGAGTTCATCATGGGAGCGGGGCGGCGGATCGACGTGAACATCGAGGGGCGTGACATCAGCATCCGGGACTATGGACGGGGCATTCCTCTGGGCAAGGTCATCGATTGCGTGTCTATTATCAGTACCGGGGCGAAGTACAACACCGACGTCTTCCAGTTCTCGGTGGGGCTCAACGGCGTCGGTACCAAGGCGGTCAACGCCCTCTCCGAGAAGTTCATGGTGACGTCGCACCGCGACGGCCACTATCAGCGCGCCTGTTTCGAGCGGGGGGTGCTGACGGAGAAGCAGAAGGGCAAGACTCAAGAGAAGAATGGGACGCTTGTGGTTTTCACTCCCGACGCCGAGATGTTCTCCAAGTTCGACTTCGACGTGGAGTATGTCAAGCGGCGTCTGTGGATGTACGCCTACCTTAACAGCGGATTGTCGATTTACTTCAAGGACGAGCGTTTCTTCTCGAGGAACGGGTTGGAGGACCTGATCAAGACGGAAGTGGAGGAGGAGGTGATGTACCCGATCATCCACCACCGCGAGAAGACGATTGAATTCGCTTTCACGCACACGCCGAATTACGGTGAGAACTACTACTCGTTCGTGAACGGACAGTACACGAACGACGGCGGCACGCATCTATCGGCCTTCCGGGAGGGAATCCTCAAGGCGGTCAACGAGTTCTCCGGCAAGGCCTTCGAAGGGGCGGACGTGCGGGACGGCATCGTCGGCGCCATCGCCGTCAAGCTGAAGGATCCCATCTTCGAGTCCCAGACGAAAAACAAGCTGGGCAACACGGACATCCGAGGATGGGTGGTCGGGACGGTCAAGCAGGCGATCGAAGACTATCTGCACCGGCACCGCGAGGTCGCCGAGGTGCTTCTTGAAAAGATCTCTTTGAACGAGAAGGTGCGCAAGGAGATCCAGGCCGTCAAGAAGCAGTCCCGCGAGAAGGCCAAGAAGATGGCCTTGAAGATCCCGAACCTCAAGGACTGCAAGAACCATCTCAACGATGGCTCGGTCAAGGGCAAGAATTCGATGATCTTCCTCACCGAGGGACAGTCGGCCGCCGGGTCGATGGTCAGCTGCCGCGACGTCTA
>CAYTFM010000048.1:25174-35779 GCA_964436735.1 uncultured Victivallales bacterium
GCCAAGGCCAAGAAGGTGGCGATCAAGGTCCCGCAGTTGAAGGACTGCAAGTACCACCCCTCCCGCGAACACCCCTCGGCCCCGGGCCGGGAGAACATGGTCTTCATCACCGAGGGCCAGTCGGCCTCGGGCTCCATCGTCACCGCCCGCGATCCCATGACCCAGGCGGTCTTCTCGCTCAAGGGCAAGCCGGTGAACTGTTTCGCCGAGAAGTTCGAGAGGGTTTACGAGAACGAGGAGCTCTACTACATCATGCAGACGCTCAACATCGAGGAGGGGCCTGAGGATTTGCGCTACAACAAGGTGATTCTCGCGACGGACTCCGATGTCGACGGTCTTCACATCCGAAACCTGCTCATCACCTACTTCCTGACGTTCTTCGAGCAGCTCGTGCTTTCCGGGCATTTGCATATCCTGGAGACGCCGCTGTTCAGGGTCAGGAACAAGC
Source organism: uncultured Victivallales bacterium (assembly GCA_964436735.1). GTDB lineage: Bacteria > Verrucomicrobiota > Lentisphaeria > Victivallales > GWF2-38-69 > CAYTFM01. Next base: position 25,623 of record CAYTFM010000048.1, read on the forward strand.
AGAGGACCATCTACTGCTATGACGATGCGGAGCGCGCGAAGGCGGTCGAGGAGCTAGGACGGAAGGGGGTTGAGGTGACCAGGTTCAAGGGACTGGGCGAGATCTCCCCCAACGAGTTCGGACAGTTCATCGGGGCCGACATGCGCCTGATCAGCGTCACCGTCGAGCACATGCGCGACATTCCGGAAATGCTGGAGTTCTACATGGGGAAAAACACTCCGGAACGCCGCGACTACATCATGACCAACCTCTTGTGAGATCCGCTCGCCGAAGCCCTTCCGCCATGCGGAGCTAAGGGACTGTTCACAAATAAACTTTACAATTTGGCGTGAGCGCCAGGCACCGCAGACAAGGAGAGACGATTGAGTTCGCCGCGGCGAATGAATGAGGATCGACGCAGTATCCGGTGGCCTGCCGCCACGCCCCGGAGGGCTGGCGCTCTTCCGGCTTTTTCCTGCGTCACTCAGTCGTCACCCGCCGCGGCGGGCTCCTCATTCGTTCCTTGGCAAAAGTCAGAATAGCTGCCAGCAAATGTAAAGTTTATTTATGAACAGTCCCTAATTTCTCGGGGCGAGGTCGATGAGTTTCTGGGAGAGTTTTCCGCAGACGACGTGGGCGGCCTCGGACGTCGCCTCGGCATAGGCGGTGGCCGTCTTCGTCTTAAGGTCGACCTCCTCATGGTAGGTACCGCTCCATAGAAGATTGTCTCCCTGAAGCGGCTTTTTCACCGACGCCTCAATGATGAGAACCGCCTTATTTTGCTGCAGATCGCATTCGAAGCAGAGGATTCTCAGGTCGATGGTCAGCATCGGCTTGTCCCCGTCGACGTCCCCCAGCGCAGGATCGTTGAGATAGAGCATAAGATAGCGGCGCAGCAGTTTGTCGGGTGGCTGCCCCCACCGATTGTACTCGTCGAACCGTATCTGGGTTGGTGAAGTCCGAAACGCCATCCGACTGTTTTCAGGTCCTTCGCTTCTCACGGTTCCGATCTTGATTTTCACGGGTGGGGTCTTGTGTGTGCGCGGCTTGCCGAGGTCGTAGTAGTTGACGGGTGTGTAGGAAGCCGACTCGAACAGCACGCCGCAACCGCTGACGGACAGCAGCGCGCATCCTGCGAGCAGCAGTCCTGCCGCGATGCGGAAAGATATGGGAGAGTTGCACATTGGCGCATTCCGTTAAGTGGCGGGCTCTCGCCGCCTTGTGTGATGAAATCTACCGTGCGATTGGGGAGATTCAAGAGACTCCCGCACAATGCGGAACTTGCCCGCAACCTAATTCTGCCGCCGCGCCATCACGTGTCAGGCGCACGATGTGCCGGGCGGACGGCCCGCCTTGTGTAATGGTGGTTGATTTCTTGCTTTTCTTAGCGGTAGTGGAACTATGAGTCATCGCTCAGGCGGCGGAGCGGGGATTTTCAGCTCCTGTCCGATGACAAGGTTGGCAGGAGAGGGGATGAGGGCCTTGTTCGCGTCGAGGATAAGATTGTGGTGCTTTGTGGTCCCATACATCTTCTTCGATATCATGTAGAGCGTGTCGCCGTCCTTGATCATATAGGCGGTTGGATATTGTTTCTTCTCCTCTGAGGGTGGAGGCTTGGGGTGGGGAGGAGGCGTCTTCTTGGCTGTTTTCGCTCGTGCCGTATCGGTCGTCTCCGAGGTCTGCGGAAGGGGAAGTTCCTCGATTTTCTTCAAAGCGGCGGGGGGATGCTTAAGCGACTCGGCGAGGAAGGCCAATTTGGCGTTCTCCGTTCTGAGACTGTCAGCTTCCCGCGAGAGCCGACTGATCTCGGCGGCCGCCGTGTCGGTGGTGAGCGCGGACGGTGGCGGAGCGGTTTCCGCGATTGACGCGGCGAGTTCCTTTTCCACGGATTGAATCCATTTTGGGATGAGATCTTTATCCGCCGCGTTCGGATTGATGGCCAGATACCGCCGATAGTGATAGATCGTCATCACGTAGTCCCCCTTCTCGTGCAACAGTTCGGCGGCCCGGAGATGGGCTTTCGGTGAGTCGGGAAATCTTTTCAGATAAAGCTCGATAATTGTTAGCGCGTCGTCAACCTTCCCCCCGTTCCTCAGATTCTCCGCCCGTATGAGCAGAGGATGCCGCTCTTCGGTGAGTGGGGCTCCGCATGAGCACAGAAAAAGGAGGAGCGGGATAAGAAACAGGCATGCGCGACGGGCGAAAGCCGAACGCCGCAGCGCAAATGGTAAGCCAACGGCGAGGAGAAGGGGCACACAATCCGGCTTGAGTATCCGCATGCCTGGTCGCGGCCCCGGGCCGCCCTTTGGTTCGGTGTTTACGGCTGGAAGGAGCAGGTGAACGCAGGTCGTGGCGGCCGCCGGCGTCCGCGGGGCGGAGCACAGGCGGCCGATCTCTTGTGTCAGGAGGTTTTCTTGACGGCAAGCAGTTTGGTGAGCTGACCTTTCTTGCGGTCGCGCTTGTTCTTGTGGATGGTGCCGACGGCGCCGGCCTTGTCGATCTTGGAGAGGACCTCGCCGAGGAGCTTCTTCGCCTTTTCGGTGTCGGAGGCGGCGACGGCTTCCCGCAAGCTTTTCTCCAGCGTGAGCAGTCCGGCGCGGCGGGATTTGTTGGCGATGCGTGCCTTCTCACTGGTTCTGGCCCGTTTTTCGGCGGATCGCGATGAGATTGCCATGATGTCGTATCCTTTGTTTGTTGCGTAGTTACGCTGTTTGTTATAGGACGAAGCCTTTTATTATCGCACGAAAAAAAGAAATTTCAAGCGGTTTTCACGGTTGTAAAGGCTGATGATTCGTGGTATTATAAAAACTCTCATGCAACCGTTGGACGTTTGAGAGTCGAGTGGGTTGTTCAACCCACTTTTTGTTTTATACGTAGAAAAACGTAGTTGACTCGTCAGGGGAGGCTTTTGGATGGCGAACGAACTTTTAGGTTTGCTCGAATATATTGAAGAAGAGCGTGGCATCAGCCGGGAAGAGCTGGTTTCCGCCCTTGAGAAGGCACTCGTCTCCGCCGGCCGGAAGAGTGTTACGTATGGAAAGTCCCTTGATGTGAAGGTCGATCCGGTGACAGGCGAGATTAAAGCGTGGGTCACCATGGAGGTGGTCGACGAGAAACCGACGATCGAGCAGGTGACCCTCGCCGACGCGAAGAAGATCGTGCCCGGAGCGAAGGTTGGCGAAATCATATCGAAGCCCATCCCCCCTCAGGAATTCGGGCGCATCGCCGCTCAGACCGCCAAGCAGACGATGATGCAGCAGCTGCGGAAGGCCGAGAAGGCGAAGGTGTTCGACGAGTTCAAGGACAGCATCGGGAAGATCGTCAGCGGGACTGTCCGTCGCTTCGAGGCGGGCAGCATCATCGTCGACTTTCAACGGGCCGAGGGCATCCTGACCTATAAGGAGAAGATTCCCGGCGAGAGCTACATGGTAGGCGACAGAATGAACGCACTGCTGCTCAATGTCGATCCCTCTGGTTCTGGCCCAAGTCTGATACTAAGCCGTTCAAATCCTGAGTTCGTGCGCCGGCTGTTCGAGCGCGAGGTCGCCGAGATCGGGGACGGCGTGGTTGAAATCAAAGCCATTGCCCGCGAGGCGGGAGTCCGCACCAAGATAGCGGTGATGAGCAAGGACACGAAGGTCGATCCCATCGGCGCATGCGTGGGCATGCGTGGATCCCGTGTCAAAAACATCACGACCGAGCTCGGCGGCGAGCGCATTGACATCGTTCGTTTCGACGAGAAGATCGCCGAGTATGTCGTGAACGCCATGCAGCCAGCCACGCCAAAGTCGGTCCAGGTGGACGAGAGCACCAAGACGATCATCCTCCACGTCGATCAGAGCCAGGTGCGTCTGGCGATCGGGAGGAACTGGCAGAACGTCAAGCTCTGCAGCCAGTTGATAGGTTACAAGGTGAACGTGGTCACGATCGCCGACGAGACGCAGACCTTCGAGGAGAAGATCGGCCAGGCGGTGTCTGCTCTTGCGGAGAAGTTGGCCATTCCCGCGGAGCTCGCGGGGAAACTGGTGCAAGGAGGGTTCTCCTCGGTTGAGGGTTTGTTTGACGCGGAGGATGCCGACTTGACAACCATCGGGATCACGTCCGAAGAGGTAATGCAAATACTGGAGGCCGTGAAGACGTTGAAGGCCAACAGCCCGGTTCCGGCGGTTGCTTCCGCCCCCGCGGAGGAAACACCAAAAGCGCATGAAGGATGAGCGGTCGGGTATTGATCCCCACCGCAGTATGTGATACCTATGGAGCGAAAAAAAACAGCAAGAAATCCGAAGAGGCCCGCCGCCAAGACCAAGGTCAAGGATCTGGCGATCACCTTTGAGTTCGACTCGAAGAAAGTCATTGAGGAGTTGAAAGGCCTTGGCATCAAGGTGGAAACTCCCGGGGATGTGGTCCCCGACGACGTTCTTGACGTTGCGAAGCACCATTTGGACGAGGTCGCGAAGGCCGCGAAGGAGAAGGCGGCCCTCGCCGCCTCAGGCTCGTCCTTGGGCGAGAAGGAGATTCATCTCAAATCTCCCGTTTTGGTGAAGAATCTCGCCGAAGCCATGGGGAAGAAGCCCAACGAGGTCATCAGCCGTCTGCTTAAGTTGAACGTCCTCGCCTCGATCAACCAGTCGGTCGACGTGAAGGTCGCCGAGAAGGTGTGCAAGGATCTTGGCTTCAAGCTTGTCGTGGACCGCCGCGAGAAGGAGGAGCACATCAAGCACGGGGCGAAGGATGACGCGCCGGCGGCTCCCGAGGATCACAAGATTGAGGACAAGCCCGAGGATCTCCGCGAGCGTCCGCCAGTGGTCACCTTCCTCGGGCATGTCGACCATGGCAAGACCTCCATTCAGGATGCGATCAGGAAAACCGACGTGGCCAGAAAAGAGGCGGGTGGGATCACTCAGCACATGGGTGCCTCGCAGATCACGTTTAACGGAAAGACGATCACCTTTATCGACACTCCTGGCCACGAGGCTTTCACCTCGATGCGTGCCAGAGGCGCCAACGTGACGGACATCGCCGTGTTGGTGGTCGCCGCCGATGACGGCTTCATGCCGCAGACGGTCGAGGCGTTGAATCACGCACGAGCGGCATCCGTGCCAGTCGTTGTCGCCATCAACAAGATGGATCTTCCCGCCGCGAATCCCGAGAAGGTGTATTTGCACATGCAGCAGAACAATCTTCTCAGCGAGGAGTGGGGTGGCGACGTGGGCAGCGTCAAGGTTTCCGCCATCACAGGCGCCGGCATCGAGGATCTGCTCAACCGCCTGCTGCTTGAGGCTGAGGTGCTTGAACTCAAGGCGAATCCCGCCCGCCGCGCGGAGGGCGTTGTTCTTGAGGCCGAGTTGGAGCAGGGGATGGGCGCCACGGCCAGCGTGCTGGTGCGCAATGGGACGTTGAAGGTGGGCGACATCATGCTCTGTGGTCCCTATTATGGCAAAGTCAAAGCCATCATCAACTCACGCGGCGAACGCGTGAAGACCGCGGAGCCCAGCATGCCGGTCAAGGTGCTGGGCTTGTCGGGGGTTCCCGAAGCGGGGCACCGCTTCATCGTCTGCGAGAATGAGCGCGAGGCCGCCCATATCGCCGATGATCGCACCATGGAGAACAGGGAGCGCGGGCTCACAAGGGCCGAGGGAGCCCGGAGTCTTGAGGATTTGTTCGCCAACCTTGAAAAGGGGAAGCGCAACGATCTGAACATCATCGTGAAAACGGACGTGAAGGGATCGGCGGAAGCGATTGTCGACTCGCTCAGCAAACTCACGTCGGAAAAGATAAAGGTCAACATCATCCACACCGCGGTGGGGGCGATTTCCGAGGCGGACGTGCTGCTCGCCTCCGCGTCGAGCGCCATCATCATCGGCTTCCATGTGAAAGTCAATCCCGGCGTGAACACCATCGCCAAGAAGGTGGGTGTCGAGATCCGCTTGTACAGCATCATCTACGAGCTTCTTGAGGATATCACCGAGGCGCTGGAAGGGCGGCTCGCTCCGGAACGACGCGAGAGGGAGCTTGGCGCGGCGAAGATCGTCAAGATATTCGACATGTCCAAAGGACCGAAAGTCTGCGGCTGTCTTGTGGACCGCGGTTCGATAAAGATCGGCGCCAAGGCGAGAGTGCGCCGCGGCGGGGATCTCGTCTACAACGGTTCCGTCCAGTCCCTGCGGCGCTTCCAGGACGACGTCAAGGAGGTCAAGGCCGGCCTTGAGTGCGGCATACGTCTTGACAACTTCCTCGACTTCCAGGAGAACGACCTTATTGAGATCTATGATGTCGAGTTCAAGAAGGCGACGCTATGAAGGCCGCCCCTGACCGCATGACGCGGATCAACGAGCTGCTGCGCCGCGAGATCGCCGAGCTTCTTGAGCGGCGACTTGAGCACAAGACCAACTGTCTGGTGACGGTCACCGAGGTGAAGACCTCGAGCGATCTGAAGCATGCCAAAGTCTACATCAGTGTCATCGGCGAGCAGAAGGGCAAGGAGTCTGTGGCGGCGCTTCTTCTGGAGCATCGGGTGTTCCTCCAGCAGGAGATCGCCCGCGATATTAAAATCAAATATACCCCCGTCCTCGAGTTCGTATATGATGGCAGAGTTTCTGCCGCCAACAAGGTGTTGGACATCATCACGCAGCTCGAAGCAACCGAACCGACACGTGTCCCGCCGAGCGAAGCCCCATCCGATGCACAGTCTCGCTGAGCTCTCCACGCTGTTCGCCACCCTTGACGATGTTCTCATCGTGACCCATGAGCGTCCCGATGGCGACGCCATCGGCTCCGTGCTTGGCCTGCTGGCTGTGTTGAAGGAAAGCGGCAGGCGCGCCGCCGCCTATTTCGCCGACCCGCTGCCAGCGGCCTACCAGCAGTTTGTGAAATGTGAGCCGTACGTCTCGCATCCGCCTCAAATGCTTACCCACAAGACTCTTATCTGTCTTGACTGCGGTAATGTGAAACGTTTGGCGCTCTGCGAGGAGATCAAAGCTGCATTAGGCGGTTTTCGGATCATCAACATCGATCACCATCCGGACAATTCACTGTTCGGCGAGGTGAACCATGTGGATTCGCACGCCTGTTCCACCGCCGAAATCGTCTACCGGGCCATCGTCGGAACCGGAACTATGACCATATCTCCAGACGCGGCCACGGCTTTGCTCCTTGGCGTGGTGATGGACACGGGCGGATTCCGGTTCGACAACACGAATGCCTCGGTATTCTCACTGGCGGCTTCATTGGCGGAGGCCGGTGCGGATTACCATGGGATTGTCAAGGCGATGTTCTTCAGTCGCCCCCTCGGGCAGTTCAAGCTCCTCTCGGACATCGGCTTCCGGCAGGTGAGGTTTGCCTGCGAAGGCAAACTTGCGTTTTTCCATCTTGCCGACGAGTTGCTACGCGCCTATGCCGTCGATCCCCGCGACACCGAGGGGCTGATCGATTTTGTCAGAACCATTGAAGGCGTGGTGGTCACCGTGATGACTTCCCAAAGGGGCGATGCGGTCAAAGTTTCATTGCGCTCGGGCGATCCGCGCGTCTCCGTCGGGGAGATAGCCCGGAGGCATGATGGGGGGGGGCATGAGCTTGCCGCTGGCTGCCAATTCGCCACAACTGACGCGGAGCAGGTTCTTGCGCAGCTTGTCAAGGAAATCGAACCGTTGCTCCGGTAGAGATTTTGGGAAACCGATTTGTGGCCAGTTGGGGATAAAAGCGGCGACGCAAACTATAGTTCTTCAGGCATATAATTTCACGGGTGACCGTGAAATCATAAGCCGGAAAAACTATTGTGGTGTGCGCTTTTCCATTCGGGAGACGAATAAATGAAGAACCACCGCATCACTTGATCAACCCCTGCATGAGAATAGCGGCCACCAGCGAGAGGATGGCGTAAAACTCGGGGAAGGCGGCGAGAATAAGCGTCTGCGCAGTCACATTGTGGCCGCTGGAATAGGCTTCGATACCGCTGGCGCAGACTTTGCCTTGGTAGATGGCGGAAAGCAGGCAGGCGATGCCCACCATGGTGCCGGCGGCCAGCACCACCGCGCCTTTCAGCGGTGAGATGTCGGGGGTGACCATCCCCTGATACAGCATGAAGGCCACAAACCCGTACAATCCCTGGGTCGACGGCGCCGCCGAGAGCACCAAACCAATGCCGAACTGATCAGGTCGCTTTTTAAGCATACCCATGAGAGCTTGCCCTGCGATGGCAAGCCCGATGGCCGAACCGGCGGCCGACAAACCGATCATGAGTCCGAGTCCGATACCTGCGCAGGTGAACATGTTCCTTCCTCCTTAATAGAGCTGTGCTGTTTTCTTTAATGGCTTGAATTCCTTGCCGCCGCCTGTGAAGCCGAGGTTGTTGAACAAAAACTCGACAAAAGTAAGGCGAAGTGGATGGATGATAGCGCTGATGATCGACAAACCTATGTTGACCGCATGACCAACAACAAGAAGCAGCACGGCAGGAATGGCCCAGACGCTCAACCAGTCCGGCGAGCCGTCGACCGAGACAATCCGCGCCGCCATATTGTTGAATGACATGCCCAGCAACCCGCTGGAGAGGCCGAGAGCGAAAAGTCGCAGGTACGACAGGATGCTGCTGAGCATTCCAGTGACGAAGTTGAACCCTTCCCAGAGCCCGCGGAGCGGACGGATAAGAAAATGCGATTCCGGATTGTTGAAGAACATGAACAGCAGCAAGCCGACGATAAGCATGCCGTTGCCAACGGCAGCAGGAACCGCCTGCCACCACTGTCCCACCTTCAACTGTCCCACAGCGAAATTAGCCATGTTGAGGTCGAAAAGATTAGCGTGTGTCGCAGAGACGAGAAACCCGAAAAACAACGGGAAAAAAGAAATCGGAAACATCGCATGCGTCCACCCCTGCCGCCGAACCGTGTTGACAATCCGCAACGCGATCGCCAAAAACACTTGGAGAATCCCGAGTAAGATCGCAAAGCTCATCATTGGATAGATAATGCCTTTGTCGGTCTCAACGGGGCTTAAAGGTGAGAACCATTGCGCCCCCCCGGCGAAAAATGCGGAGCCGACGGCAATTCCGGGCCCCCCGAACAGCGTGCTGCCAAAACAGGAGTTGAGCGCCAGACCGGCGACGATCACCACAACGGATATCACGGCGGTGGCCTCGAAAATGGATCGGAACTTTGTAGGCGCCTTCCACAAGCAGACAAGAGAAGCGGCCAGGAAGATGACACCATACCCGGCGTCCCCCAGGCAGAGGGCGATGAAAAGCACCAAAAACGGAGCGAAAAAGGGGACGGGATCTATTTCGGCATAGCTAGGCAAGCTGAGAAGCGTCAGGACTGGCTCGAACTTTCTGGTGAACCAACCGTTCTTCATGATCACTGGCACCTGGTCGCCCGCAACAGGGTCGCGGATCTCGCTGACCACCGGGTGACCGGCCAAGTAGTCGATCACACTCCTTTCCGAAGCGGCGGGCAAATACCCGGAAAATGAAAACATGGCTCCACCGCCATGTGGCACGAACTCCTCCACCGCCGACATGAGCATATGCTCGTCCTGCAGCGACACGATATAGGCATCAAGCGCCGGCAGGTCGGACGCAAGCTCACTGAGCTCGGCGCACAGGCCGTCCCGATCCTTCTGGGTTTCGACAATGGCGCGCCGCGTCTGGCCAAGCGACTCGGAAGGCAGGCGGACCGCCTCGGCGGCTATCACCGTATCCTCGCCGACAAGGAACACGACGGCGAAGCGGACTTCGCCGCCGGAAGAGGAAAGGCGTATGATTCGATAGGCTGACTGATCGATTTTCGCCCACTGTTTTGCCGACGCGGTGAAGAACTTCACCTCGACGCCGCTGTCACGCAGCCGTTCCAGATCTTTCGTGTCGAAATCGCCCCACGGCTCAAGGGTGGCGGCGTCTTTGCGCAACGTCTCCTGCCAAACCGCCAGCTCGGCAAGCCTCTTCGAAAGGGCCTTGTAGGCGTCAACAACAGCGCCTCCCGGACGGTCCTCCGACGGGGTGGATGCGTTGTCGGTCTGTCCCTCTTTAGGCACCGCCGCGAGGGCGTCCCGCACCCGCCTCGCCTCGCGAATAGACTCCGCCCGCTGGTGCATGGCGGCTGTCTCCCGCTCGCCGTTCTCCTCTATATGGACAACACCGAGCTGCTGCAGTCCGGCCAGGAAGGCGTCCTTCCCGCCATGATACA
>CAYTFM010000049.1:0-9855 GCA_964436735.1 uncultured Victivallales bacterium
AAACGCAGTTTTTCGATTTGGTGGATTGTTTATCATCCCTCTTCTACGAGGGTGCAGGAAAAGACAAGCTTCGCTACCTTGTCGACAACGGCGGTCCTTTGTCCGGGACCGACTGCGACTTTATCTGGTGCGTGAAGCATTTGCGGAACAAGTGGGCTCGTCACGACGCCGACCATGGAGAAGAGAGGGAAATGCGGAGATCCTGGGCTGAACTGGCCGCGAAGTTCCGCTGGCTGGGACTTGAGGAGTTTCCCGCGGAGACGCATCACTTCAAAAAGCTCCACAACAAGCTGCTGGAGTTGTCCGAGGAATTCCTTGGACGCATCCTGAAGGGGCTCACCTTGAGATCGTGATGAGAGACGGCTCGACAGCGTTTGACGAATCCTAAACAACGGCAAAGGGGATTACCATGAAAGACACGGAGCTGCGGGGGATCGTCCTCAAGAAATACTACGACCTGCGGCGTTCCGGCGGGTACGTTCAAGCCTGTGATCTGAAAATCTCCCTGCCGGATGTCACCGAGACCGATCTGTGCAACATCGGTGACCAGCTCGGCGAGCACGGACTGCTTGACTGGAATTCCGTCCAGGATGAAATGGGGAAGACGGTTGACGGAGCAGGCAGGATCTCCGCCAAAGGTGTCGACGTGATCGAGTCGGACGGTGCGGGCTCCCCATTGAAAATGACGCTTCCATCGGTCACCCAGAATATCCACATAAACGGCTCTCAGAACATCCAGATCGGGAACGGCAATACCCAGACGATAGTCACGTCCATCGAGTCGCTGATATCCAGGATCGACCAGTCGAAGGCGCCGGAGGCCGAGAAGAAGGAGATCAAGGGGAGGCTGCGGGAGTTCCTCGAACATCCTCTGCTGGGGGCAATCCTCGGCGGGATGGCCGGAGTTTTGGTCGATTCGCTGAGGAAGTGATGGTGTGATTGGCAGCATGATCCGGCTCTTCGTGAATCAAGAGCTTCGGTGAAGTTGTCTACGTAGCTGGACGATTACTCCCTCAATGATCGGTCGTTCCGTCCCATACCAAGGTGATTCCGCCTTTTACCAAAGGTTCGCATGAGAATAAGTGACACGACACCAGAGAATCGACGTGATTTCTGGAAATTCCAGACGGCCGTACTCGCATTTCGGCAAGCTGGCAAGCTCGCCCTTCGTCTGAAAAACATGCCCGACATGGATGAACTGTTCTATCCTCTCATGATCGCAATGCATGTGCTGTATGCACGCAGTTTCAAGCATGACAAAAAGAACCTACGCATTCCCGAGGAGATGGTGCCCGACGAGCATCGGCAGCTTCATGACGTCCTGATTCGTCTACGAGACAAGGTCTTCGCCCATCATGACAAGCGCAGTGAATTCGTGGACGTAACCCAGACGGATCTGTTCCAGCTTGTCGTCAAGGTCGAGAAAGGTGGTATGTCCTGTGGACTGCAGTATATCTTTCCTGCGGCAGATCAACTGGACAAAATTACGGAGCTGTGCGCCTCCCTTGAAGAAAAATGCATGTACCACTTGCGGAAGGTCTCAAAGTCTTTTTCGGAAATGCCAGATGGAATGTATCGGGTGTCTACCTCCTTTGATGGCAATGCCCCCCTCCTGGAGGAACACCACATTTGATGCGGACATCGGGAGTGCGGTTGTCCAGGAAATTACGGTAGTGGTAGAACATCCGACAAGTCGAGACCTGTGGCCAGAAGATCTGCTGCTGGCGGGAGGACTGTAGAGGGTGAGGACGCCACACACCATGCCACCGCCATCCGCCATGAAACGCCGTCGTTTTTGTTTGGCGGTGTGCCTTGTTTGAGTCTGCTGTTCACGAATTGTTATTGTTTAACATATTCCATTGCTCCTGCAATGCTTGATAATCGAAAGCGCGGAGTTGCGCTTTGAGCAGACTCAAATCCTCAATGACAACCTCAACGACAGCCGCAAGGCGAGCCTTCAAGCCGCGCGCAAGCCCGCTGGAGCACGCCTTCAACCAAAGTCCGGAGCGCGAAGTTGTGGCGTGAAGGGCGTGGCGTGATGCTTCAAGAAATGGGCGGTGCGCTCAAGCGGTGTGACGCCATCGCCGCAAGAAGGAGGCTTGATGCAATACCTGCGGGGATCTGACCGAGTTGTGTGCAAGACCAAGTCCAAAGGGAAAGACTGGCAGCGGCCAGCCAGCTACTCAGCCACCTCCATTCTGCATCCTCATTCTTAATATTAGGTTGGCGCCATTGGTGTTGCGGACCGAAGGAGAATATTCATTTCATATTTAGTTTTATAGGTTATAATACTTAAAAAAGCTGTTATTTATTAAATAAAATAATAATAATATTTGAAGCCCCAAACAGTTGGCGTTATTGATTATAATATCTTAATCTTATATGTCTTGCGATATATGTGCAGCTGAAGAAAAACCGTGAAAGGCATTCGAGGCCGATTATGTGTTTTTAGCGTTTGCCCCAGAGCTGTCGGTTCTAATTGTTCCCCCTCTCGTAAAGGAAGGAGCACCGATAAGATGGCAATCACAGTACCGCCCGAAGCGCTCGCAGCCACGACAAGGTGTCGCAGTGGGTTCTCATGCCTCGAGACCGGGCAGTGCGGCGACCACGCTTTGTGCGAGGTGAGGGAGGCGGTTTGCAGGAATATGCATCTGTCGCATGCAAAGATCCCAACTATTCGGCACAGTGTCCTTACAGGGCGCCTTTCGGTTATGGCGTGTTTTGTGTTTGTCCCACTCATTATGCGATTGTATTGCAGAGGGGATAGCTCGCCGCCCTGCGGGCCACCAACTGGAATCCGCGGATTGTGGCGTTGACGGCGATTTCGCGCGTCAATGCGGGGCGGGTGGCGCAAGCAGGCATGATGTTCAATTAAGCGCACACGTGGATGACATGTTGATCGGAGTCACAGGCTCGCTCATCGGCGGTGGTGCGGTCTATCTCGGATCGAAGGGATTCTCGCGGACCAGCCTGCCGGTGTGGAAGAAAACGTCGCTGATCGGCAGATTGGCGCGGATCGTGGGTGGAGGCCTGCTGATCTTTGGTGTGCTGCTGATGCTGTTTTCGATCATGCGGATACTATGTCCGTGCCCCGCCATTCCGACCGTCGGGGGAATTTGATTGGGCGGGTGTATAATTCAGTGAGAAAGAGTTCTGGCGATGAACTTTTGGGGATTTTCAAGTTGATGGAGGCTGGATGATGTGCGGCAAAGCCGTCGAGGAGATGGTGCGGAAGCTGGTCGGGCATTTCAACTGCCAGCCAATGATCGAGATACATGTGGGAGCGTCCGACAATCCGTTTCGGCTGCTGCGCTCTGAGCACGAACAGGTCTTGAAGGAGGGCCGCTGGCTCTGCCGCCGCACACTGTCCAAGAATGTCGCCGAGACCGCCATGTGCCGCCTTGGAGAATTGGGCATGACCGTCAAAGGCTCCGACGGCGGATGGGGATTCCTGTATGCGTTCAAAGAGATGGGAGGCGAGGGGGTGTGACGGATCGTCTTGAGGATCTGCTTGTCGCCATACCGTGCCCGGAGTGCGGGTGCCGGATCGAGGAGTCGTTGGCGTGGTGGATCGATGCGAAGGCGTGCCCGCACTGTTTTAGGCCGGGGAGGATGGCCCAGTTCTCGCAGTTGTTCAGAGCGTATGTGGCGGCGGACCGGAGCGGTCAGGTGCTTGGACTTCGTTCGAATGACGTCACGGAGGCGGAACGCCTCATAATTTTGAGACCTGCAAATGATCGGAGGCGCGCCATGGCGAAGACAAGCGGTAAGTCGGTCAAGGGGAAAAGCGTCGGGAGGTCGGGGGCAGAGGCGGCGGTGTCCGCGGCACAGCCTGGGAAGGTGCCGATGGAACTCGTCCACGAGAAGGCCCGGCAGGTGGGGCTTGTCTTGGACGGATTCACCAAGAAGGAGAGCGTCATCCGGTCCATCCAGATCGCTGAGGGATATCAAGGCTGCTTCGGCACGCCGCTGGTTGAGACCTGCGGTCAGAAGGGCTGCTGCTGGCGGGAGGAGTGCCGGGGAGGATGACGGTGGTGTTCAAACTGCAGCCATCTACACACGCCGCACCAGCCGCCTGCCGGTGAGGGTGGGGCGTGGGGATAATAATAAGAAACGGGTATTTCCCGGCTCTGCGGAGGATGTTTACTTGCTGTATGCCATAAGAAGATGTTCTAATGGCAATGAAAACCAATATCGGGAAAAGGAGGAGGTAGTCATGACGAAGAAGGTGAAACTGACGCAGTATGAGATCGACTTACTTGAGGAATTGGAAAAATTGCCGAAAGGTGACAAATATGTCATGTCTCATGGAATGGATCTGTTGGCTAAACGGCTAACCGAGTTAAAGCTTGTGAAAATTATTACTCTTGAAAACGGATTGACACCTCGTAGCGGGAAAACTAAAGTCGACTTTAAGGAAGTGTCTCTTACGCCTGATGGAGAAAAGTTGGCTGAACTCATCGCCCGAGGCCTGGATGTGGAATAGTTAACTAATCAAAAATACGGGGAATCGTCCAGTTGCATAAGATTGTTGAATCTCCATATCACCGGGGCGTTGACGGATTTCGGCTACCACGTCACTGAAGAGTCAGATGGAATTTTTTGCATATTCTTGAATTCCCAATACCCCTCATCTACCTTATTTTATGTGCCTGTAAACATGTACATAATTCCCCATAAGACATGGGGCTTTGTGAACAAGGTGAATCATTCATGACTACGCTTCTACCCAGGCCCATAGGGCGCCAGAAAGAAGTCCTCTGTTTGCCTCCCAAGGGGCATACGGTTGTTCTTGGTACTGCCGGTAGTGGCAAGACGACCCTTGCGATTCATCGAGCGGTTTACCTGGCGAATCCCGCCACCGACCATCATGGGCGCACTCTGTTGGTTACATTCAACCGTTGTCTCGTCGCATACCTCAAGTCGCTTGGCGGATGGAGTGGTCAAGTCGATGTTCACAACTATCACAAGTTTGCGCGTGGCTATTTGGAGCATCGCGGGAAAATGGGGAAAAATTGTATTTGTGATACGGCTCCAATGAAAACCTTCTGTTCCCGTGCTGTTGAAGCGGTGAAGACCTCAGGTGCGAGCAGTCCGATCTTGGACAAACCTGTCGAGTTTCTCGTCGAGGAGTTTCGTTGGCTCGCCCAGAATGGCATCCATACACCTGAAGACTATGTTTCTGCGGATCGGATTGGTCGTTCTGGAGCTCGCGTCGTACGTGGTGACCGACCCCTCATTTTTTCGGTTTACGAGAAGTACAGGGAAATAAGGATCTCAGATGGGAAGCTTTATGACTGGGACGACCTTGCGCAGGCCACTCTTGCGGAGTTTGACCTCGATTCAACTGAGCGACATTATAAGCATATAGTGATCGATGAAGGGCAAGATTTTTCTCCGGTTATGATTCGATCTCTTGCTGCTGCGATTCCCCGTGATGGGAGCTTGACTTTTTTCGGCGACATGGCGCAGCAGATCTACGGCAATAAGATATCGTGGCGTACCGCTGGTCTCTCGGTACGCGATGCCTGGAAGTTCGAGGAGAACTACCGCAACACGAAGCAGATCGCTCAACTGGCGCTTGCGATCGCTCGGATGCCGTTTTTCCGAGACACCGTAGACCTTGTGGAACCAAAGTTTCCGGTGGCGGACGGCCCTCTTCCGGCACTTGTCGAGTTCAGCTCGGAAGAACAGGAGCTGCGCTTTGTTGCCGAGCATGCTCAGAGGCGTATGAAGGCGGGGACAGTGGCTGTACTGTTCCGCGATCGTGAGAGCGAAAAACTGTTGCATCCACTACTCAAGAATTCGGCAACGAAGCTGCACCGCGACTTAAACCTATGGCCAACAGGTCCTGGACTCTTCTATGGTACATACCATTCGGCGAAGGGACTTGAGTTCGATGCCGTCTATATCCCGTTTACATCGCGCATGCGCTTGCCCCACCCCCCGGATGTCACAGCGTTCGGTTCAGAAGATGCGGCGTCGCGAGATGCGAAGCTTCTCTATGTTGCCGTCACCCGGGCGAAATCAGATCTGGTGTTGACATACACAGGGGAACCAACGCCACTACTTCCGCTACATGCTGATCTTATCCAAAGGAGCCAGCGATGAACCAGATGATATGCTGCAGTGCGCAGAAGCGGGGTATCGAGAGGCTTTGCCACTTCACGCCATCACGGAATCTCGTTCACATCGCCACTGATTCGAGGGGGATTCTCGCTTCCGCACACTTGACGGAAGACGAAAAGACTGTTTTCAACGCTACCGATAAAGAGCGCTTTGACGGCTTTCCTAACCATGTTTGCTGTTCAATCCAATATCCCAATGCGTGGTATTTCCAGAAGGCTCGTCGCAACGAGTGGTTATTTAAAGACTGGGTCGTGCTTCTGATCAAACCGCACCATCTCTGGGCAGATGGGACCAAGTTTTGCATGCGCAATGCGGCAGCCAATCGTGGACGTGGGATCGGTGAAGGCGAGCATGTGTTCGAGACGATGTTTGCTGCTTCTGTTATGGGTGCTAACAACAAGCTTTACAAGCGCATGGAATCGCATCCGCACTGGTTGCCCACCGACGAGCAGGCGGAAGTACTCATCCAGGATCGCATAGCTCAGGAAGACATTCTTGGCATTGTGGTCGGAACGGAGTCTCAAGCAAAATGCGAGCATGCGCGTTTGATCCAGTTGCGAGTCGAGCCGCTCTCGATCATAATCGCCCCAGATTTTTTTGATCCGTACCGTTTGAGTTCGAAGATACGGTTGGGCTTAAAACCCTCAGAAATGTCATTTAATCCCGAGGTTGCGTGATGAACACACCATCTGCCTTGTTTACTCCACGTTCATTCCCACATGCTAAGGCTGAGGGGGCGTTTATAGCTCTTGCCGCAGGAGATGCGCTTGGTTGGCCTCAGGAGTCTGCGGCACGAGGGCGCAATAAGGCGCGTCTGCAGGCTACAATCAAGTTCCGAAATTGGGAACGAAGGAGTGGTGGACAATATTACTCCCACAAGGAGACGGTCCAGGCTGGCGAATATAGTGACGACACACAGTTGACATTGGCAATTGCGCGGTGCCGGATTCATGCAGGTTCCGGCTGGTGGGATCACTTCACCCAAAACGAACTGCCGCTTTGGACGATTTACGAGAGAGGAGGCGGAGGGGCAACCAAGCGAGCTGCGGTGAGTTGGCTGAGGGGCGTTGCGCCATGGGAGCAAGCTGATTTGAGCGTGGTTAGCAGGTACTTCGAAGCGGGTGGCAATGGCGTTGGGATGCGCGTCATGCCACATGCTGTGTTCTACGCCAATGATCAAGATCCAGTGAGCCTTCTTCGAGATGTTGTCGCTGATGGAACGGCAACCCACGGGCACCCGCGCGCATTGATTGGTGCTGCTGTTTATGCATATGCAGCTTGGTGGCTTCTGAGATCACAGAATACGGTCAGCTTCGGTGAACTTGTCTCTGTCCTCATTGAGAATACACCTACCTGGGGAGGGCTCCCGACGGTTTTGACGGCGAAGAGGGGTTGGTTCGAGGCAGCGGACATAGCTATAAGGGGCTACGAGAAGGCATGGCGGGAAGTCGTCGAGGAAATGAGTGAGCTGTTGACGCGCGTACGCGAAGGTCTATCGGCCGGATCGCTTGCGGACGACGAGGAGGTATTGGAGGCTCTGGGCGCATTTAGTTCAGCGAAGGGTTCAGGAACAATCGGCGCAGCTGCTGCCGTCTATCTTGCAGCGCGTTACGCTGCGCAGCCATCGCAAGGAGTAGTGCGAGCGGCGTTCGCAGTCGGGGCCGACACTGATACGATAGCGTCAATGACAGGAGGTCTTCTCGGGGCTCTATCAGGCTCCGATTGGCTCCCTAACGATTGGTTTTCAGTTCAAGACTGTGAGTACATGCGACATATTGCCAACGAGCTCATCTTGCGGAAAACACCTTCCGAAAGAGCGATCTTCCCGAACGTAAGCGCGAAAGAACTCAATACGCTCATTGAGGCTTTACTGTCCGGGGCATGCGATGATCTTGACTTTGGAGGAGTACGTCGATTACGAAAATTTGATTTTAACTCGTCGCACCTTTCGCTTCGAACGGCGATCGTTCATAAGTGGCACGCCCAGTTGTCGGATGGACAAACGATTTATTTGACGAAGATAATCAGAAAGCTGCAAGAGGAGATAGCGCCTGCCTCTGAGGGAGACGTCATCGCATCGACGAAGTCTACGGCTATGCGCCCAGAAAAAAGGAGTGAAGCTCGAGCAGTAGGGGTGAAGCTGAGTGTCTTGAGTCTTGGAGACTCAACCGCTTTCTACGAAGGCGTGCTTGGTCTCTCGATAGTTAAGAAGACTACAAAGTTCGTGTCGTTCGGTCCGCTTTCGCTTGTCGATGGGCAATATGCGGTTAACCTATCGGGTGGGTCTGTTGCGCTCGGCGCAAGAGACAGCCGCAACCGAATTGAAATCCAAGTGTCCGATCTCAATTCGGTTCATGATCGGTTGCTTAAACGTAATGTGCGGATAACTATGTCAATCGCCGTAATGCCATGGGGGGAGCGAACGTTACACTGCTTCGATCCAGACGGGAACATTGTTGAAATCGTGGAACGGAGCTTGCGGTGATGGCCAGGCACCAGGCGCATTTTGATACTCATTTGAGCTGCGAAGCCGAAGACTGCGGTTGTCTTTTGATCGTCTTCGGGAAATCCGTATTGATCTGGGGGGGGATGTGCGGTGTTCTTGCGTGAACGAGACTTTATATATTGAGTCATTGTTGATACTTGTGCGTTTATTGGGGAAAGGGATTATACTTAAATTAACGGTTTGTCGATACCAAGCTCTACAATAGAATCGGACTGCCTTTTTTGAAATTTGATGTTGACAAATAGGGTAAAGCTATGGGAGGTTATATATAGATGGAAGTAGTGGAAGATAGCGTAATACAACAATAAGATGGAAGGAGTCTCCAATGCCCAAAAGACGTATTGAAGGACGGGAGTCAATTGAGGCGTACATAAGTCAATCCGGTTTTATCTGTCTTTCTCAACCTGATCCTTTAGACAATGGGGAAAATATAATTCAGATGACTGAATTTGATGTACCATTGATTGTTGAATGGCTTCAAGAACTCCTGCAAGAACATAAGTCATTTGTTCCAGAAGATGCTGGATCCCCAAAATAGGAGTAAATCTGGAGGCAAATTGCTTCAATGCATATTTCCCATAATTACATGGTGTTGTGGTAATTTGAGGTTTTATAGATGGCGGCTTCCCTTCAGGTGCTTCAGCACAGACTATATTGCCGTAGTTTCTGCACCCCGTTGTGGCTTAAAAAGTCTGATGCCAGGCGTCCACTATGGAAAAGTCTGCCTTGTGCCGTTTGCTGCTGTGGCACAAGATGGCACCCTTCTTGGCGTGAGTGATCTCGACCTGGCATCCGGCAATAATTGTCCACAATAGACTCTGAGCGAGGAGGACATGCTCTACGTGGGCGTGTGTGGGAAGTATCTCTCATGGAACGCCGATGAACAATTTCAAGAATGTATTCCCTGCGGAAACTCGGCGCAGAGCTCCCTGATTGCATATGTCATGAACTGATGTCTCAGTCGTGACTTCGACAACCAGCATCAACCTCTTTGAGTTCATCGTCTCCTCGCATTACCTTATGCGCTTTGTTGCCACTCAAAATACCACAGAGGTTCTTATGTCAACTTCACCCACCTCCCGATTCCGTTCCTCCGCCATCCTGCTCGCCGCCCTGCTGCTCATTCCCGTCGCGGGATGCGTAGCCCCGCAGGATATCGCCAATCCATCGCCGAAGTTCGCCTGGGAGCCACAGCAGGGACCAGCCGACGAGCGGCTCAA
>CAYTFM010000049.1:9865-35380 GCA_964436735.1 uncultured Victivallales bacterium
AAGAGCCTGTGGTGCAAGGGCTACGTGGAGACCTTCCTCGCCTCGCTGGATGCCGACATGCGAAAGGCGCTCTCGGCGAAGAGGCTTGTCATCACAGGCCCCTACAAGACGATTGACGAGATGACCTATCCCGAGAAGAAGGACGTCGACTTCATACTGCTCACCCACGTCACGCTTGCCGTCGACGAGCAGCGCACGAGAAACAGCTTGAGAAACGACACGAAGGGCAATCCCGAGCGGATCGACCAGGCCGGGACGTTGACCGTGACCGGGCAGGCCTCCTTCGAGATCGTCGAGTCGCTCAGCAAGGAGAAGCTCTGGATCAAGACGGTGCCATTTCCGCCGCAGAGCGGGCCGTTCACGAAGGATCTGCTGATCTCGGCCGGATCGCACAACAAATTCCACCACAACGTCGACAACCACGACGCCGCCTTCGTGGACTGTCTGAACAGAGTCTATCCCGAGATCCTTGGAAAGTTCGACAAGTATCTAAACGCAGACGAACTCATGTCGCTGAAGGGATACGCCAAGGAGATCAAGGCGAAGAAGGTGTATTGAACCAGGAGATATGAGCATGCGTCCTCTCATCAAGACCGCCGTCATTCTGTCCGCCATCGTGGCGTCCGTGGCCTCGAACGCCTTCTGGGATGGGACATCGCTTCTGCTCAACAGTTTCACTCCCGGCACCTACTCGTATGAGCTGAAGCGGCTCGCCGGCACGTCCGACCTCATGACCGAGCTGGCGCAGGAGGGGCAGTCGGGGCTCCAGTTCGGCGGCCAGTACATGGTATCCAGCACCTCGGCGGACATGACGACCCTCTATGTCCGCCGTGACTCGACAGCCATGAAATTCGTCTACGCCACCACTGGTCTATTCGTCAAACCGGACGAGTTCGAGGCCAAGCTCAACGAGCTGGGCGGTCAGGGGTATTCCCACGTGGCTCCATATTTCATCAACGGCAAAGCGGTCAACCTGTTCCAGCGGGAGACGTCCTCGCCGCATTCTTACACCTACAAGCTCGCGCAGCTGGGAACGGCGAAGGACTCCGAAGATCTCATGAACAGCATGGGGAGTTCCGGTCATATTTTTCTTGGCTCCTTCGTCTTTGGCACAGACATTCGGGCGGTCTTTATGAGGAGCGACCTCGCCTCGAAGTCCTACACGTATAGATTCCTCGACGCTAAAACTGACGCAGCCGAAGCGGAGGCGCAGATGGCCGAGCAGGGAGCGCAGGGATTCCTCATGTGCTCGTCATACGTGTTCGGGCAGGAGATCAAGACCATCTACTGCAAAGACGACGTATCGGGGTATGAATACACGTACCAAGTCGTCCCCTCCTGCTCCGATCCGGCGTCGTTTGAGGCCGAACTCAATCAGAAGGGAAAGGATGGATTCGTCTTTCTATCATGCTATTTCTGGAGTTTCTCAACGAAGGTTGTTTACGTCAAGATCGCCTCCGGGACCCCGCCGTCGACGAGCCACACGGTGAGCTTCTCCTCTATCGAGGGCGGGACGATCTCGGGGCAGGCCGTCCAGACGGTCAAGGACGGCGGCGACTGCTCGCCCGTGTCGGCCGTCCCCAATGACGGTTTCGTGTTCGACGGCTGGACCGGCGGTTTCACGGGGAGCGACAATCCGCTCACCGTCAAGAAGGTCGCCAAGGACATAAGCATCCTGGCCAACTTCTCGAAGGCCGTGATGTGCGCGCTGACGATGGAGACAGCAGGCCAAGGCACTGGGGTGACGGCGCCGGCGACCGGCGTCGTCGAGGTTCCCGCCAACAATCCATTGGTGATCTCCGCCACGGCCGACAGTGGATGCGGATTCAAGGAGTGGCAGGTCTCGGGTGCGGCTACCTTGACAGATGCGAGGAGAAACTCCACCACTGCGACGCTGACTGGTGACGCTACGATCACGGCCGTCTTCATCGCCGGCGTTGTCAAGGCGGAGGTCGCCTCGGCGCGGATCACCTCCACCCACGCCGAGTCGACCGCTCCGGCTAAAAGCGGAGGCGGGATTGTTGTCAAAGATTCCTACACACTAAAGGCGAAGATCACTCTGCCGACCGGCTTCCACCTTTCCGAGATGAATTCGGGAACCGTTTTCTCGCTGACGGTCGGCTCTGGCTACTTCTTCTCCGCCAGCCTGGGCGAGGCGGACAGCGGCAAGCTCGGCGCGCCGGAGAAAGGGGGCTCCGCCAAGTTCACGGTCAAAGAAAGCGATCAGAAGGGCAGGGTATGCGTCGTCGATACGATCACCCTCAAATGGGACAAGAGCGGCCTGGTCACCGTTGGCCTCGTGGGAAAACCTCCTGCGGGAACAGGCGGCAACATCGTCGAGCTATCTGACGTGGGTGATGGCAACGTCAATGAGACCATCGACCTCAGCGTTGTCCTCGGGAGCGCCGCGGCCCAAGGGGAGGTGGCGTGCAAGGGATGGAAAAACACCAAGACCGTCAAGGATAAAACCACGAAGCTCGTCTCCTGGAGCGTGTCCGGCGGGAAATAAGCTGCACCTCAAACTGTCGAGATAGCAACAGCGCCGCACCTCAAGGCTTCAAGCTCTTGGCCTTCTCGGCTCCGGACCGTTTCGCCTTCTCCGTGTCCGCCTTGTTGTTGTCCTCGATGGTCTTGTTGTATTTGTGCGACCTGATGTCCAGCAGCATGAACCCTTTGCCGCCCGACTTCCAGTACGCCGTGCCGCCGTCGCTCCTTGAGTACGGTGTGCAGCCACCGCCGCACCAGTCGTTGGCGGGTTTGAAGGTGAATTCCTGGGAGTTGGGTTTGAGCATCTCCTCGGCGAACGTCGGCAGCTCCTTGAAGTCCGCCGGACACGGGATGTTGTAGTAGATCAGGCGCTCCGTCTTGCCGTCCATGAGAATGGCCGCTCCCCGCAGATCATTTTTTTTTAAGAAAAACACATCGTAACGGTCGATGTTCGCAGGTTTGAACTCGGTGAGTAAGGCGTTCTCGGTGGGATTTCTAATGACATCCTTCACTGTCTTCTCGAAGACTTTCGTGTCTGTCGCGCTTTTGTCCAACGGCTTGCCCTTAGTCCTGTCCACGCTGATGACAAACACGGGTTTCCCGTATCGGGCGACAAGCTGCTCCTGCGTCTCGCCCATTCTCGCCAATAAATCCGTAGACGCCGCCATCAATGACAGCGTCAGAAGAAGAGAGCTGGCAAACTTCATTGTTCCACCTTGCGTTTAATGAGCCGGTGACCTCGCTTTACTCAAGCCGGATGCGATAAATCGACGCTAAGAATACCATAGGCATGGCGCCGGATCAAGCAGCTCTTTGCCCGCCAGCCGATCACTCTGTATATTCTCAGCCTCTGGCATCACGCCACGATGCCACCAACAACAATGAGGAATCACCGTGAAACGCTGGGCCATGCTGACCGTCGCCGTCTACCTGCTGTCCCTTGCCCTCGTTGTTTTGCCGATGCTCGCCGCCATAATGCCTTCAGCCATCGGGTGGGCGTGCCTATCTCTCGCCTACACCCTTCCGGTTCTCCTGCTCGTCCAGGCGGCACTGTTGCTGATCCCCGTAGCCGTGGAATCGCAAAGGCCCGTCAAAAGGCGGAATATCGTCATTGCCGCCGTGGCGGGCGCCGTGCCCATGGGAGTCCTCGCCTTATGCGTGGTCTTTTCCCTGATCATGGCGGTATTCGGCGACAAGGACACGGTAGGCAAGGCCATATTCCTTGTGCCCCTGGCGTTCTGGATCGGCTGGAGCGTCGTGTTCCACAAAAGCTACTCGGCGGCGAATCCGCATTCTTTCACGCAGACCGTCACCCGCTGGCTGCTGCGAGGGAGCGTGCTGGAGCTGCTGGTCGCCGTTCCATGCCATATCATCACCCGGCAAAGAGGCGACTGCTGCGCTCCCATGCTCACGCTCCTGGCGCTCGCGATCGGGTTGTCGGTGGCCCTCATGTCCTTCGGTCCCGGCGTGTTCCTCCTGTTCGCCAAGAGGATGAAGGACAAGAGACGGGCTGCCGCTGAAGTGCGCACAGCAAACAACCAGCAATGAGGGAAACATGATTCAGGATGAGCTAAAGAACTGCAAGGTGTGCTGTATGGCCATACCGGCGAAGGCGAGGAAATGCCCCCATTGCCACCACTGGCAGGACAAATGGTCGCTGGTCATATTCCATCCGTTGTTCGCCATCATCCCGACATTGATGATTTTCTTGGTAATGTTTGGATTCCTGGGGACGATGTTCAAGTTCACATTCGCCGAGGGGGAGCCATTCTCCAAACACCAGAACGCAGTGGCGCTCGTGGAGACGGAGATGCTCTTCGGGGAGGTCAGCGGCTGCAAGACCCCCTCGCCGACCGTGGCCGTGATCGGGAAGATAAGAAACTCGAGTCCGGTGACGTGGAAGGAAATAACTCTGGAGGGGCAGTTCTTCGACAAGGACGGCAGGATGGTTGACGCCACGCAGCAGCTGAAGTATTCGTTCATCGCTCCCGCGAACGGCGATTGCGCCTTCAAGATATCCTTCCAGAGGGAGTTCCCGCAGGAGCGGTATTCGAGCTTCAAGGTTCGGGTCGTGTCGGCGAAGGATGAGAGGAAGAGATTCTGAAAGACAGGTGAAGGATGAGTGTTCTACGAGTCATAGTCTGCATACTGCTGCCACCGCTGGCCGTGATCGACAAGGGCTGCGGCTCGATCCTGATCGTCACCGTGCTGACGCTGCTCGGATGGGTGCCCGGGATCATCGGCGCCATGGTTATCTGCTATCAGGGCGGGAAGAATAAGGAGTGAGTCGGTGGATGCGCAGCTACGCCCGCCTCACAAGAGCTCGGAGCAGCTTCCTTTTCATCTCGCCGCTCACGTCTGACACCTTGGCTGATGCCGCCTTGGCCGTGGAGCGCAGGTAGAGGAAAGCCACCAGTGGCGGAGTGGCTGTGGCGAGCACGCCGAGGACGAGTATCCATCTCATGGAGCCGCACCCTCCCTCACCCTCTTCCACACGAAGTCGAGGATGAACCCCGACACGTCGTCATCGGTCGCCTGCGACATCGTTCCGCCGGTCAGCCTTTCCAAATCAGCCTTGACCGCCTCGACGTCCGTGCCGTCCGTATGCAGGAAGTTATTCCGGATCCACATCCCCAGTCCGAAATGGGATTCAACTCGGAAGTCCTCCAGCTCCATACCGGCGATCTCCCGCCTCCGCTCCGCCGGCAGCACTTCGACAACCTTGTCGACGATGCCTTCGACGGTATCGAAATGATAGGCTTTCATGACCATGGTCGTACTTCCCGTCTGTTACGCGCCAACAAATGTGGCCGGTCAAGGGCGACTCTAATGTCCTGGTGGAGCGGCGGACTTCATTTCCCACGCTTGTTCTTCACCGGCGGTCCGGTCGCAAGACTGACCTTCTCCCCCTCCATCTTCGCCTCGTCCTGGATCCCTGGTGAGAAGTCGATTCCTGTGCGCTTCTCAATATACCTGACCGTGGTGGCGAGGTTACGGAGGGAAGAACATGTCTTGCTATTACTTTCGCCAAGGCCTAAAGCTTGTCATATTTCGTAGCCACACCTTTGGCTTTTCTCACCGGATACTTCTTCGCGTTAATCTTGAGCTTCCGCTCCATTGATTTGAGCAGGTCTATCCCGAGATTGTCCGTGAACTCAAATAGGTACATGGCGATGTCGGCGACCTCTTCCTCTACCTCAGATAGATTCTTCTTGTCCTTAAGGTACTCCGCCACCTCTTCCTTGTTCCTCCACTGGAAATGCTCCATCAGTTCAGCGGACTCAATGGCGATGGACATGGCCAGATTCTTGGGGTCATGAAACTTCATCCAGTCCCGCGAATCTCTGAACTTCCTGATCTTCGACATTATACTCTTCATATGCCTGCCGCCTACTTTTTTTTCGGTCCCTGCTTCGTGGACGAAAACTGTAGATTGAACTTCTGCGATTCAAGTTTCGCCTCATCAGTCAATCCCGGGAAGAAGTCGATCCCTGTCCTGTTCTCGATTTCATCGACAGTGGTCTGGAAGTCATCGGGATTCTTGTCGGGAAACGTCTGATGCGGCACGATGAACGCAGCCATAAACCGCTGCCCCTCCTGATCTTTGAAGACGATCTTGTAGAACTCCTCGGGGACGTCAATGGCCTTCGTCTTCCCTATCTGCTTGTGCGCCGTGGCGTCGTAGACAGGACCGGTAACGATGACGAGCGTCTTGTTCTTCTGCGTCAGTTCCCGCGCCATCTCCTCCACCTCCTCCCAAATGCCGCCGTTGAAGTCGTGGTGCTGCGGCGTCATGTTGGACATAAGGAACGTCTCGGCCATTGCGTCCACGTTGAAGGCCATATCCCGACAGGGTACAAGGTGGCCGCGGTCGTAGTGTGAGTCGATGTAGTCCTCAGTGTGCGGCGACAGTTCGCCAAGCAGCGGATCGGGCTTGAACCTCATGTTGTTGCGCTTCGCCGTGCGGTTGCCGAGGTGTGTCCTGGTGCTTCTGTAAATTGTCCAGCTGGCCGTGTTGTGCGACGGGTCGAACTTCAGGACATAGTATCTGTGCCGGACGATCATGTCGCCGTCCTTGTGGGCGGGCAGGTACTTCTCAAGATCTGAGTCGGGTTCCGTGGCGTCGGCGGTTGCGGGAGGCGGTTCGGAAATGGGAGGAGCCTTTGCGGCCTGCTCCGCTTGCCGGCTTGACGCCGACGCTTCGTCCTTGGGGTGCTTGCCAGTGAACTCGTTGTAGATGCCAATTCCTACAAGGGCGATGACGAAAGCAATCCCCACCACGGGCGGAAACACTTTTGAACCACGACTTTTTGCCATATGAACGCCATCCTTCATGAATGCGGGTGTACTATATCCACACTCTGCGTCGCTGGCGAGGGCGCGGTTCCTCCCGTTTCAGTTTGCCAAGACGGATGGTATATTGGCGCTCACCCGATACCAAACGCACTTTGATGGGAGGCGCGGATGTCCGAGATAGACTCCTACAAGCGTGAGCTGATCGGAATTGTGAACTGTCCCTCGGCTCACGAGATCATGCATGGGAACCCCTCGCAGCGTGACATTCCCCTCTATCGGCTGGACGAGGACGCCCACGACGGCTGCGGCGGTCTGACGTGGGGAGCCAGGCGTGGTGATCTGCTCCTCGGCGGCGGCTCAGGGGAAAGTGCCGCGCTGAGGATATCGATCCCGGAGGCGTTCGATTTTTCAATGCGGACAAATGATGGAGGAACAGGGGCGTGCCGGGACGCCTGCCACGCCTACTGGAGCCAACGCCAGGCGGAAGCGTTCTGCGACGGCTACGCCAAGCTCGGCTGGGCTCCCCCGGGCAGGATCGAGGTCTGGCTGGTGGAGCATATCCTGGCTTTCATTGTCCGGGAATACCCCGGCGTCTACGGCGGATATCCGGGCTCCTCGCTGTCGAAGGCGGACGGATCGATCTGCCGATCGGCCACCCCTGAGGAGAAAGAGTCCTGGTGAGCTGGCAGCCGTCTCGCGCGGGCGGCAGCCGAGTTGATCGATATCGGAGATGGCGCATTGAAATAAAGGACATGGAGGAATGAGCGTGGAGCGCCTTAACATCGTCGCCTGCTTCGGCAGAACCGCCGGCTCCGTGGGGAATCGGCCGCAGACGCTGACACAACTGGGCGTGGATCGGGTCGTGGGCAGGAGAATCATCGGCTGGAAGGGATGCCACGGCAGCTACGGCATGGGCGGCCCCGGCTTCTTCGGTGTCGAGCTTGAAGCCATGGCGCAATGGCCCTGCGAGCATCTCGTTCTCACGCTCTGGGGAGCTCCGCAGTGGCTTCTGCTGGACGGGCGGTGGATCGAGGCGCATCCCAACCAGTACCACATCCAGCGGCCGCTGTCCTCGAACTTCGGACGGAACATGACATGGGACGAGGTCACGCCGCCGCTTGCGGGCGGAACCATCGAGCGATTCGAACTCCACGACGACTCATGCCAGTTGGTGGTGCGTGGTCCCGGCGGACAACATGTCATCGAGCTGCCGCAGGACACATCAAGGCTGCCCGTCCACGGCGGCAGCCTCGACCCACGCCGCTGGAACCCAAAGGAGAAGGTCTCCGACGCATGGGTCGTCTGCGACGGAGAGCTCGAATGCTGACGATTCCGCACATCGATCCACGACGGCAAAACAATCAGACTGGAGTTGAGTGATGCGCTCATTGGTCCGCTTGAACTTCGAAATCCTGGGAGGCCCTTTCGAGGAGGTGTTCGGCACCATGGAGGAGGCCAAGGAGTACGCCGACACCCTGGCCTGCGAGCTGGCCGCATCCCTGTACCGGGTGCTTCCTAACGGCGAGGTGGAGATACCCTACCACACTCCAAGCGGCGCAACCGGCAGTCCGGAGGAGATCGAATGGCTGTCGAAGCTGAGCGACAAGGCGGGGGCCAAGCCCGGCGGAGACTCCAAGGCCGGTGTGCCCGGCTCGCTGCCTCTTGAGACGTTAGCCCAAAGAATCCGCAACGACGCAATCGTGATAACGCAGTTGGACGACCTCGACTGATCCGTCAGTGTCCGCCTCCGAGGCACCGTCTGTCATGAGAGCACTCCCAGCTTCTTCCAGTGCTCGTACTCGTGCGCCCATAAGTCCTTGTTCATATTCACAAGTCCGGAGAATAGTTTCCGCATGTATTGATGCGCCTCCTCCTGCTCGGGATAGACGGCCTTGGACTTGATGTCCTCGACAAGCTTGATGCCCAGCGCATGCGCATCTTTCTCGGCGGCCTCCCATTCGCTTTTACGCATGGGCGACGCTCCGACGCAGCCTGAGACGTTGACGCCGAAACCTATCAGGATGCCCTTGAGGTAGTCGGTGACCTCCCCGAACTCCGGCCCGCCGGCGGTGCCCACGGCGCAGCCGTATTTGCCGGTGAGCAGTTGGCAGTGCACGGTGTCGGCCATGCGGTCGAGCAGCGTCTTGAGCTGGGCGGTGACGCCACGGAAGTAGTTCGGCGAGGACATGACAAGCCCGTCGCACGACAATATCGATGCGTATAGGCGGGCGAAATCATCCTTGTGGAAGCATTCGCCCTTGGCGTAGCAGACGCCGCAGCCCACGCAGTAGTTGATCTTCAACTTGCACACGTCCACGATCTCCACCTCGGCTCCGGCGGACCGGACTCCTTCGATGACCTTCTGCGTGAGTTTAAGGGTTTGGCTCTTCGCCCCCTTTGGACTTGCCGTGATTGCGAGGATTCTCATTGGATCACGCCCCTTTCTGTTATATTCAGCATCTCTTCGTGTTCATTGCCGTGACCGCCTCGCTCCATCCAATTCAGACAAGGATGCTCACACGGCGTGGCTCACACGGCGTACCCGCTCTCCATCACGTACTTCGTGAGTCCGGCGGAGTTGAGCCCGCCCAGTTTCTTTTTGATTTTTAGTCGTATCGCATCAACCGTCCGCCTTGATATGCCAAGCTCGGCAGCGATCTGCAAGTTCCTGCGCCCCTTGACGACAAGGGCCAGTATCTCACTCTCCCTGGCTGTGAGCCCGAGAGCGGCAAGGGAACGATCAAGGGATGGCGTGGCCGAGAAACGCACGCCTGTGTCGCCGTCCACGAAAAGATCACCACCGGCCACGGTCCTCGCCGCCGCCAGCAGCTTGCTCTCGGGCGAACTCTTGAGGACAAGCCCCGACGCCCCGGCGTTCATATGGGCGGCAGCAGCCTTAACGGCGTTCGGATAGGCGAGCACGAGCACTTTCGTCTTGATTGAGACCTCAGGGAGTAGATGGGCGACATCGGGGAAGGATGCGTCGAGCAGGAGCAGATCGGGCGGAGCCTTCTTGACTGCGGCGGAAAGGGATATTGCATTATGGCAGACGGCGGCCACTTTGAACTCCGTCTTGGCGAGCACGGCCTTGATCCCTGCGGCGTCGACTGGCGAAGCGTCAGCGATGACTACAGTGAGTTTTTTGTCTGTGTTTTTCATACGCCTGCCACCTGTCTGCCTGATTCGCCAATATACTTTCACGGCGGGGGAATTCCAGACTGACGCAACGATAGATCAATCGCTTCGTGCCGTTGCGGATGCGTCGTTCGGCGGGTAGAGTTCCTCCATGGAGGAATCGGCATGGTCGGCAAGTGGGAAAGCATAGCGGACGAGATCCATTCGATGGGCTACACCTACGGGTTCGCCTCCTACAAGGCGCCCGGGGAGATCGGATACGTCGCCGACGCCATGTCGGCGGAGGGCGTCAGATACGTCGTCAGGGCCGAGACGCTGGACGCCGCATTCGACACGCTCAGGGTGATGCTGCCCAGGAAAGCCGGCAACGGGGGATGACAACGAAAAACAACCGGATAAGCCCCACGGTCTCCGCCGATCCGCTTAAACGTGAGAATAATTGTCATTATTATTCAGCGAGAACTACTTATAGGATGTTGGCCCGTTCAATCCTCTCCTGGTGATACGCTTCATGGTTGATTGGCTTCTTAGCAGGGGCTAAGTTATTTTCACAATCTATAAGCCGGAGTTTAATATTATGGAAAACAACGAATTGAACTACGATGGCGCATTGCGTGATTTTTGTAAATCTAACTTCAACCTCCTTACTACCCCAAAGTTTGATAAAAATGCTTTTAAAACAACAAGGCGCACCTTTTTCTACGATAAGCACAACAAGCGTTTTGGCATGCCAGAGTATTTAGCGATATGCAAAGCACTTGTGAAATACTCGCTTAAAACTGGAGTCCAGCCAGAATCACTGATCAAGAATATAGCAGAATTACCAATTTTTCAGTACATCAGCGAGGCTAATAGAACAGACTTGATTCAAAGCGTCAAGGCCGATAAACATGAGTCTGCCTTCAGCATAGACGATTTGGCTATTATTAAGAAGGTTCAAGCCTTTGAGGCTGTGAAACAGATTCATGGTGATGAAATAAAGAAGAGTTTGAGCCAGGAGATTGCTGTACACGAAGAGAAATTGCGACAGACTAAGGAGGAGTATGCACAGGCTAAGCGTGAGTTCGAGGACCTCTACAGTAGTATACTTGATGAAGAGCCGCCGGTTGAACCTGATTTTGATCCCCAGATAGAGAGTATAAAACCATGGTGGGAGCGCTTCTATCTTCGAGGTAATCCATTTCCAAATAAGACCGGCTTGAATATGATTGAGCAAGACATGTATGAAAGCATCGTTGTGAAAACAAAGCCATTCCAAAGAGTGCTCAGTGCTCTAAAGCTCAATGATAGATACCTTTTCAATACGGCATTCATGCTCATTGGTGATTACGGTTTTGGCAAGACAACTTTTATGCAATATTTAAGCTACTACTTAATACAGCAGTCAATTTTACCAATCAGAATCACATGCCGTAGGGTTTCTACAGACTATGGCGCATTTCTCAATGATTTTTATCTTCAATTTCGCAATGCGCTCGAAGATGAATTGCGTCATTCCCAGACAGTTCCATCTGGATTCCAAGGGAAAGACGCAGTGGATCAAATCATTGAGTACTGCAAGCTTTTAGTTAACGAACGCAGGAAAGGCATTGTTGTTTTTTTAGACGACTATCATAAGCACGACACGGAGTATCCCGCAGTGTATGATTTTCTTGGCGCACTCCAAGTGCTAAAGGACGACCTAACAATGCAAAACCTTCCAATCGGATTCATGGTATCTGGCCATACCCGCTGGAAAGAAGTAATGGTGCGCAAGCAGCAAATGTCTGGATTCTTTGATAGCTCTGCAATAGAAATGCCTTCAGTCACCCCAAAGGATGTGTGCGAGGTGTTTAATAAACGAATTAGTGCCTACTGCTATGATCAACATCCAAGAGAAATTCGTCCAGAGTTCGTTAAATATATCTTTGGTAAAGGAGGGCAGGGAGCAAGTTATCGTGAATATCTCAACCAGATAACACAGGCACTTGAAGATGATCCCTTTGCAATTGTGAATACCCCCTTAGAACTTGATGCGCAGGAACTACAAGGCATTCAGGAAGATTTAGAATCCGATCCCACTTTGAAAGAATCGCTAACGAAATTGGTCAAGTTATCAACATTCAAAAAGTATACCCGAGAGCAGATAGCAAAATGCCTTGAACTCTTGGTGCAAACCACGCTTCAAAGAGGCATAAGTGAAGATGATCATTTATTCGTAAACAATCCTTTTTATTTCCAGCGTCTCCGGGAATCGGGGTTACTTCAACAGAAAAAGGTAACTACCGATGCGAAGAAGACATTCAAATGGACTATAAGCAAGAGGCTACAGAACACATTCGATGTTATTCAGTCTAAATACAATCGGGCAGTAAGTGATTATCTTCTCAAAATTTATGCCTTTGCTGGTTACTCAGACAGGTCAGATTCCCTGACCATGGCAGAAAGTGACGCAGTTAGAAATTTACGAACGTTCTTCTCGCAAACATCGTTATCACTCCCCCCTGCAGCCAAAGATAATCTGCAGCGCGCTTTTACGCGATTTGACGCTGTCCAGTTGGCTTCGCCCTCTGACTCTATGCGCCCCCAGATGATTGATAATGCTGAGGAGGCTATTGATGCACTTTCAACGGCTTTCTTTGAAATCGACGGTTCTTTACCGTATTACAAATCGGCTGGTCTCGCCCGATTCGCTCAAAGGTGGCAACAGCACTGGAGTGACGAAGAGTGCGTTCACGAATTTTTCTCCCGTCTTATCGCATACCGAAATGATACGACACGACAAAATTACGAACACGTTCTAAAGCAGGTAAAGGAAGCATTTCCAGCCATTGCCGAACAGTTGCGCTTAATCGTGGAAGATGTTTGTTGCCTAAGAAACACGGGATTCAGTTATAGGCATAAAATAATCCAACAATCGAGTGCAGGGCGCGATGTCTTCGACTATGTGCAGAGTTGTTGTACGTCGGCAGATCGACAAGTGCATTTCGGCTACGTTAAAAAAATTACAGATTATCTTGAGGAACGATTTCGGTCTTTTTTCTTTGTCACGTCTGTCTTGTTGTTCGGCGATAAGTATTTTGAGAAACTACCGGCGTCTGACAAGGACTACGCACATCAGAATATGGATGCACGTCCTAAATTCTCAACAGTGACAAATATGTTCAAGGGATTGACCAGAAAGCAATTCCGAAATCTATTTGAACAGAATAATCAGATTAAAGAGCTGATTATCGAACCCATGAGAATTGACTGGTCAAGCCAGGACTGGAAGACATTCTTCGATGTTTTTTGCACAAAGAATATCGATTCTTCTCACAATCAAGACGATTCTTATTCTCACCAAGATCGTAATCATTATCTACGATATTGTGCAAATGTGCAGGAATTGACTGGTCACCTGAATCGGCATCTGTTAAAGTTAGTCTGTGAAAACGCTTTCATTGTTACGTTGAAGCAGGATGAGCTAAGGCCAAACGATATCTTATTCAAATTCTCGTATGTTATACATAACGAAAAGAAGAAGAACAAGCAGCGTGATGTTGTGATACCCAAAAACAAAATACTTGGCTACGAGGATGCCGAGATCATTCTTCCTGCATCTGAAAATGAACATTCATTAACCCAAGAGACCTACGAACGAATCATGCGTAATATAGAGTTCAAGTTACAAGGTACTTTCTGTTACAGCGAAGACATGACTGAGATAGAATACCTAACGAACAACTACGATGCAACGTTTGTTGATTTTATAATGACACTGATTTATAGCCAATTCGCCCGTAAGGACATCAAGATACTGCCGTGGTTTGGAAGTTCTATGCTGATTAAGAAGGAAATTGGTCGTGGTGGATGACAAAAATCGTCAGCATCACATGTTAACAACAACAAAAACTGTTGATCATCCTAACCCTCACGCTCCAGCAGCTTGCTGAAGACACGCAGTTCGGGTAGCGGTTCTTCTTTAACTCGGCCACGAGGCGCACGAGCCGCTCGTCAGTGCTGCGCGCAAGGCGGAAAGACACGTTGCTCAGTTAACTCTCAAGAGATGACGTTATACTGAACTGCCAGATTTTACACTCTCAATTTCCGTTTGAATTTGTTGGGAATCAATCCCCAATATTTGGGATAAATATTGGTCATAGTTTGAGCTTAAAAACTCTGTCGCAACTTTTGGTTCCTGTAACAAGTTTTTCTTTTCTCCATTTTTGTATATAGCAACGATTAAGATTTTTTCTATTGCTTGATATTCTTTACTTATTGTAGCTTCTATCTTAATCTTAAATTCATCGGAAATTGGGTCTCCTGGTCGGAATAAAACAGTAGCACCCCTTTGGACTAAGCATTCATTAATAAAACTTCTACATGGTCGGTATGACTCAGAAGTTAATAAAGCAAAGACATTTCTGGCTTTTCCCATCTTGAGTTTTTCACGTAATTTATTATTTTTATCGAAGTATATTTCATACACGATTCCGTTAAGTATGTGATCTCTGCCATTAATCGAAGCAAGACTTGCTCCAAGTGCAGCAATAAAGCTTTCAGCTTTCCTTGCACCACCTACTGCTGACTGATATATGTTTCTTCCT
Source organism: uncultured Victivallales bacterium (assembly GCA_964436735.1). GTDB lineage: Bacteria > Verrucomicrobiota > Lentisphaeria > Victivallales > GWF2-38-69 > CAYTFM01. Next base: position 24,352 of record CAYTFM010000049.1, read on the forward strand.
ATGACAAATAGTTCATCCGGCTGTGCTTCAGAAATTGATGGAATAGACTCAATCGCAGAATTCTGCTCATACCAATTGTGACTCTTCAACAGTTTAATAATTTTACTTGTAACAGAACTGTCAGCAGTAGGGAAATTCTCATCCTCCAATGCTGTTTGACTATATTTGAATGCTGAAACAATTGAAGGTGATTGAGAAATTATTTGTGATTGTTCTTCTGGAATTTCCTCTTCCTCGTCCTCTCCCTTTTCCTCTTCCACGCTTAACGAAAGGGCATTTAGTAAACTTTCTAAATTGTGTTGTCCATTTTGGAAAAGAATTTTTGAGAAATGTTGAAGTGTTATCACATGAAATTCTTGCTTTTGTGAAAGGAGAGAAAATTCTTCTTGCAACCGTGGGTCAGTAATACGAAGATCAATTTTCGGGTTAGGACGATTAGTAATCTGATCAATTATTCTATTCGGCTTGTAAGACCAATCAATTTTTGAGTCTTGTGATATCAAAATAACATTTTGACAACCAACATTTTCTTTTCCAATATTAATGATCTCTTTAAACAGTATCACATCGCCTGTTTTATTAAGTCCCTTACCCTCATCGCAATATCCAGGTGGCATTTTCTGCAAATACCTATTTTTCATGCTATGATTTTGAGATTCGATAAGACTCCATATGTCAAATCTCCAACTCTGTGAGCAATACAGTTGGGAGATCTCTTCATTAATCTCAGCGACATCTTGGTTGTTAAGACACCTCGAAAGTTTTGTTAACGAGTCAATTGATGAATCGAGCTCCTTAAAATAATCATCACTTGAGGCATAACTAAATTTTTTCGCATGTTTTGAATTAACAATGATTCTTGCCTCGGTCTTCAAATTCTTTAAGTTTTTGGCAAGATTATTCTTTGCTTCCTTAAGGGTAGATGAATAGTTTGTAAGCTGATTTTTTGTCGCTTTATCTGAATATTCTGAAATTACCCAACATGGAATAATAAATCGATTACCGAATGATTTGAATAAGCTATACAAACAATTACGGGCATCTTCATTTAACCTGAACAATAGAGCTAAAATATTGGTATCAATACAGATATACGTTTCCTTCTTGGAGATAAGCGAATGTATCTCATCATAATGTTTACTCACGACAATTTCGGTGTTGACTTTTTTCATAAGCTCCCTTTTGTATCAATGTTTTTATCTATCATTGAATAAAACAATATGTGCGTATGCATGTGACTAAGGCTCATACCACCCATAGTGATTATTTTCGACGATCACACACTGCATATAGCGGTTACCTGAGTCATGTGCATACGCAGAAAACAATATTTTGTTAGTTTGGTAATAGAGACACTTAATATACCCACAGCCGAAGTTATCCTTCTGCGTGTTATTCGGTCATAAACCCTAAAATAACTTCTGCATCAGCGTCTTCTGCCCCCCCCCGATAAGTGAGCTGCGGTATACAAGTCGTAAATATTCTTGAAACGAGTTCCTTTCAAAAGGAAGATAAGTGTTCGGCTAATTACACGAAGGCTGTTTGTGCGTTCGAGCAGTTGATTGTCAGCGGCTGATTGAACTTGCTGAGGGGGAACTTCTGCTCCCAGCCCTCCCAACTTTTTCCGGGCTCTTCGTCAACGACCTCATATAGCACTTGCACTTCTGGTGATGGCGCAACGAGAAGCGTGCTATGATAACAGTTTCCTTTGACGCTCAAATTCCTTAATGTGTTCACCTCTGACAATAGTGCTGCCGAAAGCGGAATCTCATGCGTTTCCGCCGGTATCCACCTCGTTCCACGCACCCCTGTGACAAGAGTGAAGGCTGACCAGTCCCGCGGCGCAGGACGATTCATGAAATCGTCGACCTTGAAAAGGGCGCCGATTCAAATCCGCAGGCTTTCGAAATCGCCCGTGGCGTCGTATTCATGGCGTGTGAGGCAGGCATACGAAGAATCCCTGTCAATATATGTCTGCATATCTGAATATGCTATAGCCCGTAAACACCCCTGACGTGCTCGTAGCCCTTGTCGGCATGACATGGCGGTTCCTGACTGCTCGATGACCCGCTCCTGATGTCGGGCGGGTAGCCGTATTTCTTGAGCACACATCGCACAATAATCGCAGGATTTCGCTCAATCCTTCTATGGCGCTGCTGACTTCGGAATACAGCAAAGGATAATTCTTATTGCGGATCTCCGGGAATTTTAGTGTTAATGTTTATCCTGTCTTCCAACTCCACAGCTTTTCCTGTTGAAACTACATGGGCGATTCCGGCGACAATTGATTTTCTCACGCTCGGCCCCGTTCGCTGGTACCCAAGAAGTCTTGCCGTTTCGGTGACAAGGCTATCCTTGGAAATTCCTACTTGCTCCCTGAGTATCCGTATGACGGCATTGGCGACTTCTTCAGGCGGGATGTCCTCTGGCTCCCGTCTTGACCTTTCTTCCTCTCCTGGAATTCTGAATTTATCGTAATCAATGGGGGAGCATCCTGTAGGCCACAGGAAGTCTTTGCCATTTTTTGTGATTTTGGGTATTCCTGTCTGCCTCCATATTTCCAGAACCCTTTTTCTAACGCTGTTATTCAGCTGCTGCAAACCATAGTATGTGGCAAGCCGCTTGGCTGCGAGGTCGAATGCCACTGGGCCTTCCAAGGCGACGATTTCCGCCAAAACGCTTCTCATGGAAATGTTTGCCGCAGGTGAGTAAAATAATTCAGGGTGTTGCGCCATGTCTGTCTTCGTGAACGGCTTGTACACCTGAGGCTGTTCGACAGCGCAGGAGAGCGGTTTTTCGGGTTCTTTGACCGCTTCTCCACACGCTATTGGCATGATATGAGCTTGGGGGGACGGCGGCGGCGGTTCCTCCCTGGACTCAATCATCTTCTTGCTCTTTTTATCTTCCAGTGCCTTTTTGATGGCGGCTTCCAGCTTCTCAAGCGCCTTCTCCTTGCTATGCCACCAGTCGGTCGACCATATCCTGTGAATGTTCCACCCAAGGCTTCGAAGCATACTCTCCCTGAGCCGGTCACGGTCCCTCGCCGTTTTGGATCGGTGGTAATTGGCACCATCGCACTCCACGCCTATTATGTAGCTTCCCGGATTCTCCGGATCAACAACCCCAAGGTCGATCCTGTAGCCGGAGCATCCAATCTGGAGGTGCACATCGTAGCCCAGTCCGCGGAGGCAATCGCAAACCTCCTGTTCCAATGGCGAATCGAAGTCAGCGGCCGGATTGAAGCCGTTCTCATCGGCGAAGGCGGCGACTCCACGCCTCGCGTAGTCGAGATATCTTTTCAGATCCTTCGCTCCTCTCGCTCTTGTCTGGGCAAGATTTATCTGCTCCGGGAGCATAGATGAGAATATGATTATGCCGTGCCTCGCCCTCGTCACCGCCACATTGAGGCGTCGATGGCCGCCGTCACGGTTGAGGGGGCCGAAATTGTGCGAGATCCTCCCCTGCTCATCAGGCCCGTAGCATACCGATATTAAAATTATGTCCCTTTCATCGCCCTGGACATTCTCAAGGTTCTTCACGAAAACGGGCTCCTGGCTGTCGCTGGAGAAATATGCGTCTATCGACGGGTTGCCGCGAACCTCCTCCAAGAGATTCTCGATAAGAGTCTGCTGGCTGAGGCTGAACGTGACTACCCCAACGGATGGCTTCCTGCCGCCCTCGTGTCTTGTGAGGATGCAGACGATTTCCGCGACTACGGCTTCCGCCTCCGCCCTGTTCGTGCGGGATTTGCTCTTGTCGTATATCCCGTTGGCGATGTGCCGGAAGGTGACGCCGGCGTTCTTGTCGGGTGATGGGAAGGTGAGCAGCCTGCCTCTGTAGTACTCTCGGTTGCTGAAGGTTATAAGGCTCTCATGCTTGCTGCGGTAATGCCATAAAAGGGCCGTTTGCGGGAGGCGGCAAGCAAGGCAGTCGTCAAGAATGCTTTCCATATCCTCCGCAATCTCGTCATCGTCCGACTCCTGGTCGTCAGTTTTGTTGAAGAAGTTCGTCGGCGGCAATTGTTCCGGATCCCCAACGATCACAGCTTCCTTCCCCCTTGCGATAGCGCCGACGGCGTCCCACACGGGAATCTGCGACGCCTCGTCAAAGATGACCAAATCGAACTGGGGGTGAGCTGGGTCAAGGTACTGGGCGACTGACATAGGGCTCATCAGCAGACATGGTTTCAAAAGAGGGAGAAGAGTTGGCAGGTTCTGGAAAAGCTTCCGCACCGGCATGTGAGCCCTCTGCTTCTGCAACTGACGCTTGAGAATCCCTATCTCGGACGTGTCGTTCACCTTTCCGCCCGGCCTCGGGATTTTGGCTGCGAGCTTTGCTCTGATTTCACTCACGGCAAGCCGCATATAGCGTATGTCTATCTCACGAAAATCCTTGATCATGCGTTCATGCTCAGGACTGAAAAATTCTCTCAAGCAAGGAGTTTCATTGGTTGACGTCTCGACCCACCATTGGAGCACGCTGCGCTTGAACGATTGTTCGAGCTCCTCCGTAGTCAATCCGCCCGTCTCATACGCTGAGACGATGGGCGACAGCATTGCCTCTATGGCAGCTTTCCTCGATTTCCCCCAGTTGACCCACATGCGGAGTCCATTGATGCCCGAGAGCCATTTCGAGGATTGCTTGAGAACATCATCAAGGGTGGGTGGCTCCTCGGCTTGAGGCCATGACCTGACCTCGTCGAGTTTAAGCTTTCCCTCGATCTCCTTCTTGGCAACCTTGAAGGCGGTATGCGATTCGAGGTATTTTCTGAACATCCTCCCAAGCGGCTCATCTTTTCTTAAGGTGTCGTTGTTCTGGTCCTCGATCAACGCCCATTTTGTCTTCAACTCAAATTCCTTGACTTGATCGCCCCCCGAGGCGGCGGCCGCATATTTTCTCGCCTTCTCGCACCATTCGACCTGCCGTTCAACTGCGGCCCAGTCCACTTCTCCGCCATTCCAGAACCTTCCCAAGGCATTTTTGACCATATCCTTCGTGTCGCCCACCGTCTTTGTCTCTTGATGGAGGACTCTGATTCTCTCCAATTCAGATCTGAGTTTGCCTGCGGCTGGAGGGGGAATACCGGGTTTCATGTGCCGCTTCATGATTTTTCTTATCCTGAATTTCATGTACCATGCGATTGGCGCCCACTTGAGGTCGGCGTCAGCAGCCGCACGAAAAAGGCCATCCACATCAGCGTCGAGAACGCTCGACTCGTATCTCGTGAAAAGCTCAGTCCGCAGGGCGTCTCTTTTACGGCCGTGCGCCACGCATTCGGCGATATTTCCCTTAAGTTCCTTCCATTCACGTTCGACGAGGAGAGTCCCCGAAACATCAGGAGCTTCAAGTAGGAACGCCACAAGCTGCGATAAAAACTCGAATGACGGGAGATCCCATTTGCCAGGTTCAAGTCCTAATTTTGGCGCTGTGATGTCGAGGGATGCTTGAAGCTCACAGCATATATCTTTGAATTTAAGGAGGATTCCTTCTATCTCATTCTGTACGCCGGGATTCCATTCTGATAGCTGCACCTCCGACAATGGATGGCCGCACGGTCCTCCACAAGCATCGCCAGCAACCCTCATCCTGTTGACCGCATCATTCATCGCCTCCAGCGCGGCGGCGTCGAGGTTATGCGAACTTTTCCAGGTGAACGGAATCCTTTTCGCATCTCTGAGGCCGACAAGCTTCGAAGTGGCTTGAAACACGCTCATGCCAATTGGCATTATCTTGTGAAGCGCATGCACATACTCGTTGAGGCTATGCCGCAGTCGCTCAAGCTTGAAGGCATCCTTCTCCCATTCCCCGGATGTCCTGCCATCCGTGGAGTCAAGAGCTTCGCCAAGTTGGCGTATGACCTCCAGCTTCTCCGTCTTGTTGGAATGTAATTCCAGGCAGAAAGGCTCCAGCCCTATTTGCGAAAGGCGGGAGTGGACAACCCTCAATGCCGCCATTTTCTCCGACACGAAAAGAACGCTCTTGCCCGATGCCAGACAATGCGCGATGAGATTGGTGATAGTCTGAGATTTTCCAGTGCCTGGCGGTCCGTGCAGAACAAAGCTTCTCCCTTCCGCCGCCGCATGGATCGCAGCCATCTGCGAGCTGTCCGAATCCAGAGGGCAGAACGTGTACTCTGGTTTGTATAGACTGTCAAGCGACTCCGCATCGGGGAACTCATGGCTCCCCGGGTAGCTTTCATTGGCATTCTCGACAAGATGGTTGACTACTTTGCTCTTCTTGAGATCGTCGGCACGGTTGTTGAGATCAAGCCACATGAGATACTTGGAGAAGGAAAACAGCCCCAAATGAGCCCGCTCGACGACTTCCCAGCCTTTTATGTCGACGACCTTTTGGCGGAAAGTGTCAAGGATGCCCTTCACGTCGATTCCGTGGGCGTCCGAGGGGGGTGGGTTCATGCCAGGTATCGCTATCTCGTACTCTTTCTCAAGAAGCTCCAGAAGTGTTATGTTCACCTGCGGTTCTTCGTCGCCTCTGCGGATCTTGAATCCCTCTTGGACTGATTGGCGTTCAAGCACAACGGGGATGAGGATAATTGGTGCGAGTTGCTTCCTCTCGCAATCCTCGCTCTCGCACCAGGAAAGAAAGCCAAGCGCAAGATAGAGGACGCTTGCGCCCCCCTCCTCGATTCCGTTTCTTGCCGCACGGTATATCTCGATAAGCCTCTTGTTCAGTTCACCCTGCTCCACGGATGAATGCAGCCTTCTCGACTGGAGTTCCTCTTTGAGAAATTCGCCGAGAGCGTCTTTGCCGGTCCGTCCACGAAAGCTTTCCGGATCCCTTGGATCTGTGTCACCCAAGTCTTTGGGCTTTGGATGCACCCTGAATATCTCCCCTTCCGCAAGGCTGTCTTCAAGCGCTGGGAGGTCGGGGCATAGGATTCTAAGCGTCTTTTGCGAATCCTTGAAATTGATGAGTTTGTTCCTGAGAGAAAGATCGAGCAATTTCCTTTTCCAGCGGTCGAGGCGTGTGGCGGGAGTCTCGGGGATGGGGGACGCCGTGGTGGTGTGAACCGGCGCACTGGGAGCGTCTATATCGGGGAGTTCGATCCTGGACTCACCGGTGGTCCCGGCCATCTCTTCTTGTGCGTTCACAACTTTTCCGTCGGTTCGGATCGGCACAGGTCTGATCATTCCCTTCCTCGCCCGCCTGATGTCAATCGCACCGGTGAACTTCTCGCCATCCCCAAGTTTTCTTCTTGCGGCGTCAGCGGCAAACTCGAAGGCGCAATGAGGCTTTTGGGTCGCAAGTGTCGTCTCGACGACGCAGATCTCGTTCAAATCGACCCTTTTCCTCACCCTCAGCAGATCGTCGACCAGTGAATCGGCGAAACAATCATCGATGAGCCATACGCCGACAAACGCATGCCCTTCCGTGAACAGCACCAAGGGGTTGAGACCGCACTGCTCGAGACAGGCGGCGAAAAGCACACTTAGGTCGAGGCAAGTGCCGAGCTTGTTTTCGATTATCCTGTCGGGGAAGCGTATCTTTTGTCCTGCCTGCTCAAAGCTGGCTGGCGGGTTGACGTAGTTGATTCCTTTCCCTGAGATCACAGAATACAAAGCCGCCACCGTCTTGAACACCCTTCCACGATTCTTCGCCTGATAGCCACTAAGGGAGCTGTCGCCAGTGGCTTCTCCAAGCACTGTCGCAGTCTCATTGAGGATGATCTCGACAATTGGATGATTGGGCTGCACAAATGCGGCAAGGATCTCGGGGAGGGATCTAAATCCGCTCCACTCATCGTATGAAAGAACATCAATTTTATTGGCTATGCTCGACACCGTCACGTCACCAGCGAGAACGTCGGCCTTGATGATTCCGGAGAGCCGCTCGTTTATGCCTGCGAGAAAGCCCGGCGACAACTGGAGATCAACTCTGCTGATGTCGCAGGACTTGCCTGGAGGTATGGCTGCGATGCGGGTTTTCCAACCGGAGAAGAATTCCGGATCGCAGGTCAGTGTGATTGTGACGTCCTTGAACTCCTTGTCGTCATTGTTGGCAAGCCTCAAATGCTTCACGACGGGCACGTCGTTCTGCTGCATCGCCATGTTGACCACGGGGTCGGTTGTCAGCTCTATCTGGAGACCGCTCATTTCCGCATTGTCCATTCTGGGGTGTCTATGGGTTTAAGTTCGCAATCTTTGGAGAGATTCATGACTGGGGCAAGCGACTCGATGAAACTCATAAGCGGGGTTGTCGCAGGATTGAAGGCTGCAAGGCGGTTTTTCAGAAGGCCGATATCGTACAAGTGCGTGTCGTCCCTACCTCCTGCGGCAATTCTGACGTATGGGGCTGGTGGTATGATGGAGCAGAGTGTCGCCCCGACGAGCACGCCCTGTCCCACTATGATGCTGAAATAGTCCACGTTTCTGGCATGTTTGTCGATTTTCACTTCCTTTATCTCGCCATTCTTCAGTACGGTCTTCCTATGGGACGGGATGATGTCGTCTATGAAGGGTGCGTCGAAAGCGACGAAGATGCCGCAGTCCTCCGCCACGCCTATCTCGAAGGAGGTTTCGAAGGGGAAATGCACTTCCTGGAGTATCTCGGAGCATGCGGAGAAAATCTCATCCATGTCCAATCCGAGTATTCGCTGCAGGCGTTGAACTCTTTCGCCCTCTTCGTGTTCCCAGCGTTCACGCTCCGCAAGCATGGCTTTCTCAAATAGATATATCTGATTTTCGTGCTCAGCCTGGAGCTTATTCAATCTGTCCGGCCACTCGGAGCTGAAAAGTCGCTTAGCCTTCCCCAAGGTTAGGAATCGCGGGATAAGGAAATTCGGGAATTTTGATCTGATTCTATCATGGAGTTGCTGGACGAGTTTTTGCCCCTCGGCTTCCTCGTTGAAAAGTTTGGGGGGCGACCTGGAAGGCTCAAAAGGTATTGGAGTCAAAGCGGCGCACACTTCCTTGTCGCTTGGTATGGAGGGGAGATGCGTCCACGATCTTATGAGTTCTCTGTATAAGTCCTCCTCCTCCTTAATTTCCTTTTCCAGTGCCTCTTTCTTGTCAGCAAGCTCCATTTTCCTCAGCTTCGCCTCGATCTCCCGCAAGGACATTTTCCTTCCGGTTTCCGGATTATTAAGATGGAGCCGACTATCGACTTTTAGTCTTTCGTAGAATTCCCTTAGCTGGTCTGTGTTGAGCGATGTTTGGACACCGCCATGCGCGGCGATATCCCTCAGGATGTCGTTATTGCTTTTGCCCCTTATCGAGTCGGCATATCTGGTGCCATCCATTACACGGCTAACGGGCTGCTCGTTTTCACCATGGTGCGATTTTGGGTGCTGGCCCTTGTTGAGCTTGTCTCTGAAGTAAATGCCTGTCCCAGGAATGCCCAGAGTCCTTGTTATGCCCTTGGAACCGAAATTCAGCCTTGCTCCGGGAACGCCCGCGGAAAGCGACAATCCCCCTCCACTCAAGTTAAGTGAAAGTCCGGGAATTATTTTGATTCTTTTCCGGAAAGCCATCTTTTAAGACCGTATCTTCTTGGTGTGCTATTTCCCCAGCAATTTATCAAGCTTATCCTTGATATCATTCAATTCCCTCTTTAATTCCAGGAGCTCTTTGCGCTCATCCCCCCTGTTGACGAAAAGAGAGGCTACATAGGCCGTGAAAGCTCCAAAGAGACCTACACCTGTTATCATGAGCACGGCGGCGACGATTCTTCCCTCTGTCGTAACGGGATAAATGTCACCGTAGCCGACCGTTGTGATGGTTGAAATCGACCACCACAAGGCATCCTCGGCTGTCTTTATGTTTGACGTGGGGACGTCCTCCACATTGAGGATGGCTATCGAGGAGAAGGAAACCATGATGATCGTTATGAGAATGACTGCGGCGATTGCGTTCTCAGTCCGTCTCAGGTAAATAAAGGTCAGAAGAATTTTCCCGGATCTGATCACTCTGAGGATACGGACTGTTCTAACCACCATCGCCAGCCGTCCAGCCCATAGCCAGGGCATGTTGGGAATGGACGAGATCAAGTCGATCCAGCCCCATTTCAGATACTGAAGTTTGCTCTTTGCGGTGAAAAGACTGTGGAAGAAGTCAGCGATGAATATGAGGCAGATGAAGTTGTCAATCGTCAGCATGAGATCGCGGTTGTTCTTGTCGAGGCGGAAAACTGTGTCCACGAGCAATGATGCAAGCACATATACGCAGAGGATGAGCATGGTGACATGCCACCATGAAGGCTTGATCACGTTTGGATCCTGCTCGTTCTCTTCATTTGATGGCACCGAAATATGCTCCCGATATGGTTGCGAGAACGTCTTCCTTCGAAGTCAATCTTTGTAAATCAAAATATCTATGGAATATAGCATCTATCGTCAATTTGTATGGAGCCGCAAAGATTTCAAGCAATTCCACCCTTTAACTGCTATCAATTCATGGATTAATGAGCAGATATCTTTCCCCTGTAATAGCATTAACAGGAGGATTTTCACATGGTGGAAGCGCCAACGGCGTTAAGTCCTTCTTCACCCACTCCTTCCCCGTGCCGAAGCAATGGTCGCACTGTTTTTCGAACTATGTCCCTTTACTGGCACACCATGAGCAATTGACTGTCCCTCGTCGTTCCCGGCGGCGAATGAAGCGGAGCATAAGACGAAGGGAAGCACGCATATCCTCATGAATAATCCCTGCCGCCAAGTATTTAACTTCCACTCCTTGCCCCATTGATACCGTGGTTTTCTTAGCAACAATAGCATAAGGGGGTGGACATAGTTGGTCCGGGTAAGGCATAGCTACTGATGAAACCGTACTGCGCACAAGAACAACTGTAGGATTTTTCCTGCGAAGAGCTTTCGAATGTGCGTGTCAATGGCCAGAGGGATGAGAGGGAGCACAACATTGTTTTTGGGCGACAACAATGCTCTTTGGGATTCCTCGGCGGAAAACACGCAAGCTACTCCGTACACCTGTTGTATCCGCAAGATTCTGCAAGTCCACATTGTGAGGCTGCATATGATTCAGCTTCTCATGCTCGCCGTTATCACCATTGCCAC
>CAYTFM010000049.1:35390-35612 GCA_964436735.1 uncultured Victivallales bacterium
TGTCCGCCACATGGCAAGAAACGCATCCAGCAGTGCGTCTTCACCCAAGGACATTATGCGCCACAGGATGCTCCGGACGATGGTCAGATAGGGGATTGCGAGTTTGGTGGGGAGACTTTGCTGCCCCCATGATCTGGACGAGCATAAGCAAATCACTCAAAAATCCTCGTCGCCCTCCATATCATCGTTATCCCCCTCGTAGATGGCCGACGAGATCGGCTG
>CAYTFM010000050.1:0-22037 GCA_964436735.1 uncultured Victivallales bacterium
TATCACGGTGGCGACGTTGTTGATGGCCTGCTTCATCTTCTCGTGGTCGCCTTTGTACGTGTGGGCGATCAGTTCGTCGATCTTGCCATTGGAGACCTGGGCCAGGATGCGGTTGCCCTCGCCGATCGGCAGCAGAATGGCGTCGAGCATGGCGTTGGTGCCGCTGATGATCTCGGCGTAGGCACCCTTGAACTGCTCGGGCTTGCCGCGGGCGGAAAGCATTCCCTCCTTGGATGCGTTGATCAGCCGCAGGAGTTCCTGCTGAAGTCCTTGAAGGACAACGGCGACGTTGTTGATGGCCTGTTTCATCTTCTCGTGGTCGCCTTTATAGGTCTGGGTGATCAGTTCGTCGATCCTGCCGTTCGAGACTTGTCCCAGGATGCGGTTCGCCTCACCGATGGGCAACAGGATGGCGTCGAGCATGGCGTTCACCCCGCTGACAACCTCGGCGTAGGCTCCCTTGAATTGCTCGGGTTTGCCGCGCGCGGAGAGCTGTCCCTCTTTAGAGGCCACGATCAGACGCTGCAGTTCCTGCTGGAGGTTCTGTATCACGGTGGCGACGTTGTTGATGGCCTGTTTCGTCTTCTCGTGATCGCCCTTATAGGTTTGGATGATCAGTTCGTCGATCTTCCCGCCGGACACCTGCGTCAGGATGCGGTTGCCCTCGATGATGGGCAGCAGGATGGCGTCGAGCGTGTCGTTGATCCCCTGCACGATCTCGCGGTATCCGCCCTTGAACTTCTCCGCATGTCCGCGGATTGAGAGATTGCCTGCGACCGCCGCCTCGCACAAGGTGCCCGTCTCAGCCGCCAAGCCGCGCAACGACGCGATGGTCGTCATCAAAGCCGGCGTGATCTCGTCTTGGCCGTCCTTGGCGACGAGTTCCGAGCTCAGGTCGCCATTGGCGACCTTTTGCATTGTTCCCAGGACAGTCAACTGCAGGTCGTCGGAGAATCTGTCCATGGTTTTGGCCATCACGCCGATCTCGTCGTTCCGCTCCATGTTCAGGCGTTGCTTCAGATGCCCTTTCGCCATCTCCTCGAGCATGGCGACAACTTTGCCAATCGGCACACTGATGCTCCGCGCCAAAAAGATGCCGAGCAGCAAGCCCACCACCGCGCCTATGACCATGCTGGCGACCAGCATGGCGCGGATTCTGGCATACTGGACATCGCTTTCATCATACGCCTCCTTGCCGAGTTTCTCCTTCGACTTGGCAATGTCGGTCATGAGTCCATCCAATTTATCCGCGTTCTCCTTCAGGTTTTTCAGCGCGTCGACGAGGGACTGGTCGATTTTGAGGAACTCCTTGGCGGCGACCAGCAATTTTAAACTTTCGAGGGACTTCTCATACCGGGTGTACTCTTGCATGGTCTCCTGATAGAGCTTTTTCGCCTCTTCGGTGACAAGTGTCTTGTTCGTAGCCTCCATTTCCACTTTCAAATGTGCGTCGGCCTGCTCCAGGACTTTCATTTGGGCGTCACGTTCCGCCTGGTCCTTGGCCAAGATCAACTGCCTCGCCGCGCGGCCCATGTAGATGAGATTGATATTAGCCTCCTTCACATGGGATATCCCGGAGAGATGGTTTTCATAGAGACTGTTCAGCATGTCGTTGATACGCCCCGCGCTGTTGATCCCTAGCAGTCCCACAATAATCGTGATCAGCGTCACCAGCATGAATCCGCCAATCAGCTTCGGTCCTACTTTGATGTTGTTTAACATCTGTGTGTTTCCTTTTTGTTGTTATTTATTTGAGCTGTTCAAGTTCTTGATCGTACAGCAGTTTGTTGACGTCGAGCAGTATTTTGACGGTGTCGCCGACCTTGCCCATGCCCTGGATGTAGCGTCCGCCGCTGCCTGAATGGATGGCGGGCGGCGGCGAGATCTGGGCGGGTGGAATGTCGAGAACCTCGTTGACGGTGTCGACGAGGAGTCCGATGGAGGTGTTGTTGATGTTCACCACGATCACGCAGGTGCGGTCGTCGTAGGCGCGGGGTTGCAACCCGAAGCGTATCCGCACGTCGATGACGGGAATGACCTGGCCCCTGAGGTTGATCACGCCTTTGACGAAGTTTGGCATGTCGGGGACTTCGGTGATGGTTTGGATGCCCACGATCTCCGTCACGTAGGCGATCTCGATGCCGTAGTCCTCGTTGGCGATGTGGAACGTGAGATACTTGTCCTTCTGCGAGTCCTCTTCCTCCTCGTCGAGGTTGTCCTCCTCCTCGCTGACTCTTCTACCTTTGTTCTCGCTCATGAGCACCTCCTCCGCTATGTGTTGAAAGAAAATCCGTCTATGATAGCTGGTTGCCACCTCTCAGGTGGGGAGGCGGTCCGTCAATGGCCTCCCTTACCTCTTCCAGCGTGAATGGTTTTTGAATAATCCGTGCGGTCTTCATCGATTTCGCCAGCACCTCGTCCCGGCCGGCCGGGAAACCGAGCACGAGCACGGGGATGGCGATCCGCTCAAACGGACACAGTTCCAGGCGGGAGGTGGCGGGCGGGTCGCTGTCCACGTCAATAATCGCAAGATCGTAGTGTGCGCATTCCGCCATAGCCGACAAGCCGCTCCAGGAGCAATGCGTGACATCGTATCCCATGGATTGCAGGTGATATTTGAAAGAAAGCATGAGGTTTGGATCATCTTCGATGACCAAGGCTTTTTCTCTCATAGCGCCTCCCGACGTTGATCCATGGCATGTGCCTGCATTGCGGATGCCTCTTTATAGCACTGTCCCTGCCAATAATGTAGCGAAAGTCGCATGTCGTTGCGTGTGAGAGCGATGCGTGCTATTGGCGTATTTTCCGCCGCCGGGAGGGGGCGCAAAGGAAGTTGACGCGCAGGGGCGTGGCGGAGCATGGTCTATTTGCGCAAGATACTGATGGGTAGGATGTTGGATGGTCAGTTGAGAGGATACGTGGGGGGCAAAAAGATTTGACGCGGCAAAAGGCGTTGCGGTGCCTATGCGCCGTGTTTGGCGAGCCGGTGGCTGATGGCCTGGCGGGTGACGCCGAGCAGGCGCGAGGCCGCGTGCTGGTTGCCTCCGGTTCTGCGCAGCGCCTCTCCCAGGAGTGCGTCTTGCGCCTGTTTGAACGTCGGGAGTTGTTCGAGAGTCTCGAGCACGCCGGCGATATCTCCCCCGCGCGGGACGTCTTCGGGCTCTCCCGCTTGAGGGGGATGAGGCTTTTTGCCCAAAAAGTCGGTGATCGAGAGTTGTCCTGACCGGCACTTCGCGACGGCATCAAGCGTCATGGCCTTCAACTCTCTGACGTTGCCGGGGAAATGGTGGCATTGGAGATGGGTGGCAAGCTCCTTGGGATGCGTGGGCGGGGTTTTGCCGAGGGTATGGGCCGCCTCCGTGATGAAGCTCTCCAGCAGCAGGACGAGATCCTCTTTCCGCTCCCGAAGCGGCGGGATGTGCACATAATGCTGATGGAGCCTGAAATACAAATCCTTCCTGAACGTGCCGTCTTTGACCGCGTTCTGCAGGTCGGTGTTGGTGGCGGCCACGATCCGCGCGGACGACAGTTTGTCCGCGTCGCTGCCCAGAGGCTTGTACTCGCGCTCCTGGATCAGTCTGAGCAGTTTCGCCTGGGTGTCAAGCCCCATGCCGCCGATCTCGTCAAGGAACAGCGTTCCCTTGGCGGCCTTCTCGACCAGGCCGGCCCGATCGGCGTCGGCGCCGGTGTACGAGCCTTTCACATGACCAAAGAGGGTGTCGGCCAGCAGGTTCGCGTCAAGCCCCCCCATGTCGACGGCGACGAACGCTCCGGTTCTTCCGCTGGTCTCGTGCAACGCCCTGGCGAACAATTCCTTGCCGACGCCTGTCTCTCCCATAATAAGAACCGGCTCCGCGCTTCCCGCGACCGCCTCCACATAATGGAAGAGGGCGTGCATGGGGGAGTTTGCGGTCAGAATCTTCGCGAAGGCCTCGGGCCGTCTCAGGCCACCACCGGCCAAGCCTTCTTTCAAGATGGTGTTCACATCCCGCAGTTCGAGGATCTCAAGCAAGCGCTTCACGCATGAGATGAGGCGCGTCTGTTCGATCGGCTTGAGGATGTAGTCGGCGGCGCCCTTCCGCATGCAGTCGACGGCGGTTCCCACGTCGTTGACGCCGGTGACGACCACCACCGGCACCTCGGGGAACTCACGGACGACCTCGACGAGAATCTCACCGCCAGATCTTCCCGGCATGACCAGGTCGAGCATGACAAGGGCCCGTCCCGAGGCCTTCTCAAGAAGTGGAACGAGTTTGGATGGATCGTCGACTTGGATGGTGTGGGAAAGTCCGACCGAGCGCAGCGCCAGCTCCATGCTGAGGCGCGCATGCGGTTCGTCGTCGACGAGGAAGATGGGGTATGTCGTATCTGCGGCGCTCATTGAGGTGGCGCCTCCTTCGCGGATGCGGGGGAGGGCGCCGCGGGAAGGGTGATCGTGAACAGCGTGCCAACCTTCTCGCAGGATTCGACGAGGATCTCTCCTCCGAAATCTTTGATGATGCCAATGGAAATGGGCAGGCCGAGGCCTGTCCCGCCGGCGGTGCGCTTGGTGGTGAAAAAGGGATCCCATATTTTGTCGAGGTTTTCCGGGGCGATACCCATCCCCTCGTCCTCGACTTTCACGATAACCTTGCCCTGCTTCGCCTCAAGTTTGGTGGACAGGCGGATCAGGTCTTTCTTCGACGTGAGAGCCTGGGCCGAGTTTTGCAGCAGATTCATGATAACTTGCTCAAGCCGGGTGGGGCTTCCGATGACCATCGGCCTCGACGGGTCGTACGACTCCTCGAAGCGCTCGGTGCTCCTCCTGAGCATGACGCCGGCGTATTCAACGGCCTTCTGGCAGGCGGCGTTGAGGTCCACGAGCGTGTTCTGCTCGTCGCCGCCGCCTCTCGCGTACTCCTTCAGCCCGTTCACGATCACGCGTATCCGTTCGGCGGAGTCGATCAGTGACTTGAGGAGTTCCGGTATAAGATCCTTCACCTCGGAGTAGGGGATGCCGGCAACAGAGAAGTCGCCATGACGGGCGAAATGGGTTTCGAGAATCGGGCGAATAGACTCGAACGCCCTCAGGAGCAGAGGGGCGTTCATCGTGATCGAGTTGTTCGGGTTGTTGATCTCATGGGCGACACCGGCCGCCATCACGCCCAGAGACGCCATTTTGGATGCTTGTATCAGCTGGTCTTTTTGAATCTCAGCCTTCCGCTCAAGCATTTTACGCATGGTGATGTTGCGGCTTATGATCAAAACCGTCGCGGCGACGCCATCCGCCTTAATTTCGGGAATGATGCGCGTCTCATAGAAGGTCATGCCGTCCGGACCGGGATACGCAAATTCAATTTGCTCCTCCTGGGCGGTCTCAAACACATGGCGAATCGCTTGATCCCACTGATCGCACAGAACCTCCGGCATGCCAAGTTCCCGGTTTGTCTTGCCGATGAAGAGGCTGGTGGGCAGATGGGTGATGCGTTCGGCTTGATGATTCACATAGAGATGCCGCATCTGCCGATCAAAGCGGGCAACAATGTCAGGAAGATTTTCCGCAAGGGAATGGAAGTGCTCTTCGCTTTCCCGCAAGGTCGCTTCCGCCTGTTTGCGCGCGGTGATGTCGCGCGCAATGGCCCACATGCGGGAGGGGTTGCCAGGCTCGTCTCGGATGAGAACCATCCTCAATTCCACGGGGAAGACGCTGCCATCCTTCCTCCGGTATTCCTTCTCATAGGTGTCGGAGTAGCCGCGCGCGAGTATCTGCCGCTCGACGATCTCGCTCTCGATCGCATGCCACTTCTCCGGCGTCAGGTCAACATTGGTGAGCACCGACAGTTCCTCGGGCTCGTAGCCAAGCATCGTCGAAAACTGATGATTGAAATCCATAATCAGACCATCCATTCTCAGGCTGACGAAGGCGTCCCTCATGCTTTCGTGTAACAGACGATAGCGCGCCTCGGATTGTCGCAACTCCTCCTCCATCAGTTTTCGATCAAGAGCCACGCCGATGCTTTCCCCAAGGCGTTCAAGGAAACGAATCAGCTCGATGTTCAGGCAGCCTGCACGGCGGTCATTCAACTGCAAAAGGCCGATGGTCGATCCGCCCGATCGCAAGGGGATTAAGGCAACTGACTCGTAGCCTGCTTCATAGCAACGTTTTATGGTTCTTTGGTGGGGAGTTGCGCCGTGCTGTTGGTCCAGAAGCTGCCCCTCCCGGTGAAATACGGCAGGGTGGGGTCGATCCGCCCGCTCAGCACGTTGCCGCACATGCACTCGAGAGTTGGACTGCCGTTGGCGTCGCGAAGGACTTTTCCGACTGGATCTCGGGAGCGCAGATCCTGTTCCGCCTTGATGAAATGATCCGGAAAACCGTTGGTGGCATAATACGGACAGCCGTCGCCTTCCCGTAGGCGAATGCCGACCGCGTCGAGGCCTGTGTAGTCCTTCACGAGTCTGAGGATGGCTTCAATGGCGTTATATCTGTCCTTGCCGGGATTCAGGATTTCCAAGACGTCGAGCAGCAGTTGGCGGGTTTTATCCATCCGCTTGCGTCCGGTGATGTCCCGCGCGACAACGGTCAGGAATGTCCCATCCCTTGTGCCCCACGTTGTCAGGCAGAGTTCCAGGGGGAATTCTCGCCCAGCCTTCGCGCGTCCCGTGGACTCGACGGTTATACTCAGGTGCTCGGAGCCGCCATTTGAAATAATCGCATCAATTTCCTTTTGCCAGGCGGCCCGCAATGACTCGGACAGGATGACGGTGATCGGCTGGGCGACGACTTCGCTGGCCTCATAGCCGAAGACGGTTCCCGCGGCGCGGTTCCAGCCGATGACGCCACCCTGGCTGTCGGCCGTTATGATGGCGTCGCTGATATTGTCAACTACGAAGCGGTGCTCCTCTTCGGACTTGCGCAGCCGTCGCTCGACATCCTTGCGGTACAGCGCGAGGTCGATGGCCGCTTTGATCTCGCGGTCGTGAAAAGGTTTCACGATGTAGCCATGAGGCTCCACCGTTTTCGCCCTGTCGAGGAATATGTCATCCGTGTAGGCGGTCAGGAAGAGAACGGGAATATCCAGCTCGGTTATGATGGTGTGGGCGGCGGCGATTCCATCATGCTGTCCGGGCATTACGATATCCATGAGGACGAGATCGGGAGTAACGCGTGTGGCCAGTTCGACGGCGGCTTCCCCTGAGGAGGCCCTGCCAACGACTTCGTATCCCATACGTTTGAGCCGTTCCTCCAGCTGCAGGGTTATGATCACCTCGTCGTCGACTACCAGAATCTTCACGTTTCTCATACATGCACCTCACCGGACGTGAAGGAAAAGCAGACGAGCGTGCCAGTGGCCCGTACAACCCATATCTTTCCGTGGAGTTGCTCACGCACCAGACTGTTGACGAGTTTCAACCCCAGGCTTGCGGTGCGGAGAATGTCGATCTCTTGTGGAAGCCCGATGCCATTGTCTTTGACCTGTGCAAGAACCGTGCCGTCGTCCAGTCGCTGGAGGGAGACGTCGATCGCCCCTTCTTCCCTATCTGGGAAAGCATGCATGAAGGCGTTGGAGATCAACTCGTTGAAGACCAGGGCGCAGGGAATTGCCTGGCTGACGGGAAGGGTGATCGCGCACTGGACGACCGAGGGGGTGATCCTCTTGGGGGTCGCATGGACTTGCGAGAGCTGGAAAACCAGCTCCCGCAGATGGCTTTCCATGTCCACCTGGTCGAACCTGCCGCTGTGATACAGTTGCGAATGGATCATGGCAAGGGTGTGGATTCTAAGACGGGCGTCTGTGATGAGAGTGATAGCCCGTTGATCGTCCGCCCTCATGCTGTGCAGGTCAAGCAGGCTGGAGATCACCTGCAGATTATTCTTCACCCGATGATGGATCTCCTTCAGCATCTCCTCTTTCTCTTGAAGTGAGTTTCTGATGAGTTCCTGCGTCTTCTTGCGCTCGGCAATCTCCACTTCCAGCTTCTGGACAGTCTCGAACAGTTGCGTGGTACGCTCGGCAACGCGGCGTTCGAGCTCCCTGTTCAACAGTTTAAGCTCCTCCTCGGTGCGTTTGCGCTCAGTTATGTCCATGTTGCTCGCGCGCCGTCCTACAAGTGCGCCATCCGTGGAAAACACCGGCTGACAGGCATGATTGATCCAGATGATATGGCCGTCGCGGCGGATGATGCGGAAGTCGAGGTTGTAAATCCGACGGCTGGGAAGGGAGTCGGCGAGATGGTCAAGGACCATCTGCTTGTCGTCCGGGTGAACAATCCGCTCCACCAATTCTTGCTTGTCTTTGAACTCTCCGCGGTTGTACCCGGTAATCCGCTCGAACGAAGGGGAGATGTCAAGGAATTTGCCTTCTGGCGAAACCCAGAACTCCCAGTTATATTCGAAGTCGGTAATTGCGCGGAAGCATTCTCCGCAGTCGTATATCGTCTTGCCGGCGTGTTCCTCGTCTTGCCGTTTACGTCCCGTTTGGTGGTTCAGGCCGGCGGCGGCTAAAGAAGGCTTGCTGTCGCTGGTGTTTGTGTCCATTATGTGGATTCCGCTGGTGTTGCCCGTAACATCACACATCTTCTTCATACGACAGCTTGACCAGCGCGGCGGCCTCGTCGGCGGCGGCGACGGCGGCGGCGCGGGACTCCGCGAAAACGATGATGTGGCCGACACGGTCGGAGCCCGAGGTGAGGGGGCGTGTTTTATCTCCTGGTTTGACGTATAGTTCAACCTCCTCGACGCCGGGGACGCGGCGCGCCTTGTCGACGCCTGCTATCGACGTGACCACGCCGTCGATTCCCGGGATGAACTTGATCACGCTCGCGCAGACGTCCCGGGGCTCGAAGTCGGCGTCCGCTCCGAAGGCGCAGGCGATGTTGAGGGCGAGGACGTCCACGCCGCTCACCCGCGGGATGATGTGCGAGAAGACCTTGAAACCGGGGCCGCGCAGGCCGACTTCGACAAGCCTTGGGCCGTCCGGCGTGATCATCACCTCCATGTGGAAGGGGGTCGGGTTGACGCCTGAGGTGTTCATGATTTTGAGAGCCATGTCCTTGATGGCCGTTAGCAGTTCGCCCTCGTATTTGGTCGGGAAGATGACGTCGGTGTCGAGTAGATAGGGCGGCGGCGTGCGGATCTTGTCGGACATCGTGACGATCTTCGCCCCTGACGCGAGCACGAAGCCTTCGACGCTTGATTCAACGCCGCTCATGAACGACTCGACGAGGACGGCTGAGTGTGAGTTGGCCTTCGCCCGGGCGTAGGCGGGGGCGACCTCCGCGGCGGTTTTGACGAGCGTGACGCCGCGGCTGCCCGAGCTGTCCATGGGTTTCACCACGCAGGGGTACTGCGCCGTGGCGCAGGCCTCGAGGCATTCCTCGGCGGAGTGGGTCGGCGCGAAGATCGGCACGGGGATGCCGTTGGCGGCGCAGTGCTTCCGCATGTGGTATTTGTTGAGGGCGAGGTCGACCTGGGCGTGGGTGAGTCCGGGCAGGCGGAAGCGCTCGACGACCTCGGCCACCGCATGGAGCGAGGCGTCGCAGGAGAAGGTGGCCACGGCGTCGACGCGGATCCTGTCGGCGAGCGCCAGCACCTGGTCGGTCTTCGAGAAGTCGATGGCGTGCCCCTCGCTGGCGATCGACAGGCCGGGGGCAGCCGCGTTGCCGTCGATGGCGGTCACGTGGCAGCCAAGGCTCATGGCCTTGCGGATGCCCTCCGTCTGGACGGGACCTGCTCCGATCACAAGAAGGCGTTTGCCTTTGAAGCTGTATGATGTCATTGTGCTCCTCGTCGATTGCGCGATGCTATAGCTTACCCGCTACCACCGCGCTTTCAATGAAAAACCGATGGAATGAGGTTCTTGATTTACCGCCGTGTTCTGCTACCGTTATGCTATTTCCTGAAATGTTCTGCGTCTGTGGTGTTTGATAAAGAAGTTGTCGTGGTGGCAGTGACGGAAATGGCAGAGAAAGCAATTTGGGCGACAAAATTGTTTCCGGAATTTGTTGAGCTTTTCCAATCTCCGTGGTGAGAGAACATTTTTAGGAAATGTATAGAGGGGGTTGCGTGCCGGAGTTTTTGTGCGACAACCAAGTTTTCTGCTGGGATCTTGTCCAGCTGTGGGCGAGGGGGTACAACTGTCCCGCACCGCTCGTCGTGGACATCTACCAGGAGATGATGATCACCTTGCTCAAGAATCGCCAGTGCCTGGAGCTCAATATCCAAAGAGGCGCGCTCCGCCCCTACCTCAAAACGATCATGAAGGCCAAGGTGCACGGCGCCTACCGCCGGAATCTGGAGAGGCCTGCGCTTCGTCCGGTGGATGATGAAGACAACCCCATCGTGAACACGAGCACGCTGCATTTCTTCCCTGATATCGCGCAGCCCGACGATTCCTCGCTTGACCGGGTCTGGTTCCTGTGCGTGCTGAGGTGGGCCTTCCGGATGGCTGTCGCCGCGGTGGATCCGGTGGTGCGCAGGGCGTTCCAGTTGCATGTGCTGGAGAATCGGCGGATCGAGGAGGCCGCCATTCTGCTGCGGATCCAAATGCCCCGGAACATCACCGTGTACAAGATACGCTTCCTTGAGGCTTTGAAGACGGCGTTCCTCGCCACGCTGGAGCAGACGAAAGAGTTCGACAACAGTCACAAGGCGGAGCTTCGGAAGGCGGCGCTTTTCGAGGAGATGGCGGGGGAGATGGTTCGGCGGCGCGAGCTTTTTGGCGATTCGCAACTCGCCAGCGCTCCTCCGCCGACGATGGTCGCCCAGCTCGACTTCATCAGTTACGCCTTGAAGAAGGTGAGGCAGCCTGAGGCGGAAGGCGCTTATCTG
Organism: uncultured Victivallales bacterium; assembly: GCA_964436735.1. Lineage (GTDB taxonomy): Bacteria > Verrucomicrobiota > Lentisphaeria > Victivallales > GWF2-38-69 > CAYTFM01. The sequence continues at coordinate 10,811 of CAYTFM010000050.1, forward strand.
TGCCACGTCGTCTGGGCCGACGAGCCGGAGTTCGATAGCCAGGCGACTCACACCTCGAAGCTCAAGAAGATCAACCCGGACAAGATGGAGGAGTTCGACAAGCATGAGGTCGTGAGCGACTTCGGGGTCGCCGAGTATCAGTGGATCCGCGTCGAGGGCGCCATCAGGATTGGCCGCAAGGATCAGAACGAGCTTGTCTTGCCCAGCAATTGCGTCTCGGGATTGCATGCGACACTGACGCCCACCGAGAATGGCTGGCTGTTGAGAGACGAGGACAGCAAAAACGGCACCTTCATCAACGGCAAGCAGATCCGCGGCGGCGAGCCCATCAAGGAGGGCGACATCATTCATGTCACCTCTCAGTATCAGTTCATCTTCTTCATCAAAAGTTGAAACAGACATCAAACTGACGTTTGCAGACATTGGCGGAGCTCGCCCCTTGTCCTATACTTGCCTCTAAAGACCACTGGTCTTCCCGACACACAAACCATTACCACCAAGGAGGAAGAGATGGCCGCCGCGAAGAACTTCGGCATTCAGAGTTGGTGTTTCCGTTCGTTCAAGGACAACAAGAAGGTGATCAGCCTGCTCAAGGAGTGCGGGGTGGCGCAGGTCGAGTTGTGTGGCGTCCACGCCGATTTCACGAACGAGGCGCAGTTCGCCGACGTGGTCAAAACGTATCAGGACGGCGGCGTGCGGATCGTCAGCATCGGCGTGCAGACCTTCAAGGGCGACGAGAAGACCGAGAGCAAATTCTTCAAATTCGCCACGCTGGCGGGAGCCCGGCACATCAGCGCGCATTTCGCCATCGGCGCCACGCCGAACAGTTACCGCGTCGCCGAGAAGCTCTGCGCCGACACCGGTGTCAAACTGGCGATCCACAACCACGGCGGACGCGATTGGATGGGATCGGCGGCAATGCTGAAAAATGTTTTCGAGAACACCGCCGACAGCATCGGACTGTGCCTCGACACCGCATGGGCTCTGGACAGCGGCGAGGATCCGGTCGGCATGGTTGAGTCGTTCGGGAAAAGACTCTACGGGCTGCATGTCAAAGACTTCACGTTCGACGCGGCTCGGAAGCCCACCGACGTCGTGGTGGGGACGGGGAACTTGAAACTCAAGGAGCTTGCGGCAAAGCTCACGAGCGTCTCCTTCAAAGGCTACACCGTGATCGAATACGAGGGGGATGTGGACAACCCGACGCCCGCGTTGAAGAAATGCGTCGACGCTTTGGCGGAGGTGATCTGATATGAAAGACGCGGTGCGCATGGCCTTAGTCGGATGCGGTGGAATCGCCGGAGCTCATGTGGCTGGCTTCAAGGAGCTGTCGAAACGAGGCTGCAAGGATCTCGTCTACACCGCATGCTGTGACCCGGTGGAAGCGAACGCCCGGAGCCGCGCCAAAGAACTGGCGGAGATACAAGGCGTCGAGCCGAAGGTGTTCACCGACGTGCCGGCTTTGCTCAAGGCGAAGGTCGCCGTGGCGGGGGACCTGTGTCTTCCGCACCATCTGCACCACTCGATTGGCGTCGAGGTGTTAGAGGGCGGACTGCATGCGATGATCGAGAAACCGCTCGGCATCACCATCAAGGCGAGCCGTCTGCTGATCGAGGCGGCCCGGCGGAACAAGAAGATCCTGGCCACGGCCGAGAACACGCGGCGCTGCCTCCCGAGCCGGGCCTGCGCATGGGCCATCAAGGAGCGCAAGCTCATCGGAGACATCAGAACCGTGCATGCGGCCGGTGTCAGCTTCGGCCCGTTCGACTATGAGAAGCCGATGTTCAAGTGGCGCGGTCTCAAACTCCTTGTCGGCGGCGGGATGATCATGGACAGCGGCGCGCACTTCGCCGACATGCAGACGCTTCTCTTTGGCGAGCCCGAGGAGGTCTACTGCTCGATGGCGACCAACGACCAGCGGATCATCCCCGGCGCGCCCATCTTCGGCGACGTCAAGCCCGATGTCGAGGACGCCTGGGACGCGGTCATTCGCTTCAAAAGCGGCGTGGTCACTGTCTGGACCTATTCGCGTTCGTCGCCGGGCGCCCCGTTGCGGCATGGCTACTATGCCGGCTCAGAGGGGACGCTTGAGGATCTGGGCTGGGTATTCCACTGCTTCGAGGGCGGTGCGAAGGCGGTGCTGGCCGACGGCAAGACCATGAGCAAGGAGGAGATCGAGAGGGAGTACCTGCTGGCGCTTGACGGCGATCTCAAACAACGGATCTTCCCCTATGGCTGCGTCAACAGCTTTGGCGTCGAGATCTGGGACTTCGCCGACGCCATCCGCACGGGGCGCAAGCCCGAGATGGACGGCGAGGATGGCCTTCGCGCGAAGGCGTTGTGTGAAGCGTGTTTCGAGTCGGCCGCCGCAGGCAAGCCGGTGAAGTACGACGACGTCCTCAGCGGCAAGATCGCCACGTACCAGAAGCCCATCGACGACTATTGGAAGCTGTGAGCCAGGAGGGCGGGTGGAAGCCCGCCCTATGCGGGGATGATTCCGGGCTGGATATTGAGAATGCGTGAGGCTATTATAGCCGCGTAGTCTTCAACCATGACTCCCTGGATTCTCATCCCTGTGGCGGCGACATGACAACGACGAAGCGGAACACGCGTGGTGGAGGCCTGGAAGGAAAAATCGGCGGCGCTGCGGTCGATTCCATCCAGGCCTCTTCACTCGTCAAAGCAGCGCATGTGACGGGCGGGGCTTCTGTTGATCATCATGTGAGAGAGGTGGGGAGTCGGGAGCCGACGGTGTGGGCTCCCACGTTTGGCCATCTCAGCTTGAATACGGCCCGGACTCCCTACGTCTATTCTCGCCATCAACATCCCGGCTACGAGGTGATTCTCGTCGACTGTGGCGTGTACCGTTGTCTTTTGAACGCCGCCGAGTTGGTGCTTGACGAGGGGGAAATACTTGTGGTGAAGCCTGGAGACTGGCATCAGGACTTTCTGACTCCTCCCGTCAGCTACTACGGACTGGGGTTCCATCTTGCTGGCGAGCACGGCGTAGGCGTCCCGCCTCCGGCACTGTTCGTTGATCAGATCGAGCCGGAGCGGCAGGTGGTCCGCGGCGCCCGCGGAGTCTTCTGGCCGATAGTCAAGAAGATTTACGAGGAGCACCACGTCGGCGACAAGATCTCAAGCCACGTCCAGGATGCGCTGCTTGACGAGTTTTTCTGGCGGCTTCTGAGGGCGTTGCCCGACAACGCCTTGTCGGGGGAGTTGTTGGACGTTTCGCCGTCCGCCGGGTTCGCGAAGAACATCATGCGGTTGTTTCAAAGCAAGGTGTCCGAAAGCTTCAGCATCAACGAGATCGCCCATGCCTTGAACATGAGCGCGAGCACGCTGACGAGGAAGTGCGCGCAGTCGCTGGGCATGTCTCCCAAGCGCGCCTTCATGGTCTCGAAGATGCAACGGGCCAAAGTCCTTCTGCAAAGCACCTCCATGTCGATTAAGGAGATCAGCGAGTTCCTACGCTTCAAGGATCAGTACCATTTTTCCAAGGTGTTCAAGCGCCTGGAGGGGCACCCACCGAGTGAGCTACGGTGAGTGTCTCAGTCCGCGTCCCGCTTCCGGCCTTGGTTGGATGATGTCCCCGAGGATGACGTCGACGCCTTGTCCGTCGACCAGCGCCATGGCGTTGCGCGAGAGGCGTCTGCGATTAATCTTCGGCTCAAGTGAGGAGATCTTCTCCGTCAGATCGCCATCCGCCGCCGGTTCGGCGAGCAGGCATGCCTCTTTGGCGACAGCCTCGCTGGCGAAAATGCGTTCGGCGTCTGTCTGCGGCATGATGATCGTGGGACGTCCGAGAAACAGCGATTCAAGCATGGTGGTGCCGCCGCAGCAGATGACAAGATCGGCCTGCGCCATCCACTGTTCGATGTTCTTCACGGGGCACGACACCTCCACGTCGAGCCCTGCGGTCCCCGCCATTTCGGCCAGTTGCGCCTCATGGTGGAAGAGGGGGCCTCGAATCACGGAGATCTTCTTGCCGGGGAGCCCCTGGAGGGAGCGGAGCGCGGCGAGCGTGTTGCCCGCGGGGTCAGCGCCTCCGAACGTGACCAGGATTTTCGCGATGTTCTCGTTGATGGTCACCCCGTTGAGCCGGTAGGGGAAGAACTCCTCGCGAATGATGGCCAGGTGGAAGCCATGCTCGAATTTCGTGCAGTGGTTGCTTTCCGCCAGGGAGAAGTCGCCGTGGTTGAAGAGGTTGAACACGCGGGCGACGTTTTCGTTCACATAGTCGTCGAAGTCGAGGGCGATGATGGTCCCATAGGGGTTCGCCGCCTTCATCGTCGTGAGCACTTCGCGCTCCACGTAGGGCATGTCGTAGATCAGGAAGTCAAACCGCGTCGGCGGATCGATCGAAAGCGGAACCACGGGAACGCCGTTCGCGGCGCAGATTGCCGGGATCTCGTCCATCTCATCCTCGAAGAGGACGCACGAGGAAGAATAGCCGTGGCGTTTCAACGCGCGGCAGAGCGTCATCGAGCGGAACACGTGTCCGAGCCCGTATTCCTGGTTGCCGAAGCAGCGGACAAGAATGGTCATTGCGTCATGATCCTATGTCGTCGTTTATTGTTCGTGGTCTGCCGCGGCGATGAATTCCGCGATGAGCGCGGCGTCCGACAGGTCGATCGGACGACCGCAAGCGAGTTTCATCGAGCGAAGTGCGGAGAGGCTTGCGACTTTCACTGATGCGTGGCCTACCTGAATGCGCGCCGCGTCAGTTTTCAACTCAAGATACAGAGAAGGCGACTCCACGAAGACGTCAACAACGTCGGGGCCTTCCGGGGCGGAGAACGTGAGCCATTGCCCTACCAATAGATCCGCATTGCCGAGCATTTCCTTGATACCTTCTTGGCGGCAGACGAGGCCGCATTCCTTCTGCTCGAGCGCGTCGAAGACGGCGCGCAGGCATGAAGTTGTGGCGGGGAGGTAGACGTCGATGTCCATGGTCTGCCGGGGAATACCATGGAGGGCCATGGCCGCGCCGCCGACAAGGACGAAGTCGACATTCTTCGACTCAGCCAGCGCGTTGAGCGCGTTCAGCCAGCCGTTTTGAGCGGATCCATTTGCCGCCATTTCTCAGGGAATCCCTTCGTACGCGTTTCGCCGGCGTGAGGAGGCTGTCCAGCACCCAGCCGGTCTCCAGCGCCCAGCGGAGCCGCTCGACGGGAGAGAGTTTCATGAAATTTCGATAGTGGCTCTTCCTGGTTTCGTCTGAGTTCATATCGTGTTATCCGATGAGATCCCATGACATGGGGGTGCCTTTGGGCGCGGCCGTGTTGATTTTTCTGCCGAGGAGGAGCTCGTAGTAGCGGGTGTGCAGGCCGTGGCCCGGGCGCACCGAACGCAGATTCTCCGGCGTGAGCGTGTCGCCGGGGCGCATGTCCTGGGCGATGTAGAGTGAACGGCGGGATTTGACGTTCCGCACCTCCAATTCGGTCGGGCCGTACCGCACCGCGCCAAGCGCTTTCCAGATCCTCTCGGATTCGTCGACAAGCGTCCGAAGCTCTCCGGGGTCTATCGAGAAGACGGAGTCGACGCCGCCGTCGGCCCGATTCAGGGTGAAGTGTTTCTCGATGAGAGAGGCACCGAGGGCGACGCTTGCGAGGGCGACGCCGACGCCAAGCGTGTGATCGGAGAGTCCAACGGCGACGTCGAAGAGCTCGCGGAGGTGCGGTATGGTGCGGAGGTTGGAGTGCTCGGGGCTTGCCGGATACGAGGTCGTGCATTTGAGGAGGATGACGCCACCGTTACCCGCCGCGCGCGCCGTCGAGACGGCTTCGTCTAGCTCCGCGGCGGTCGCCATGCCTGTTGAGATGATTAGTGGCTTTCCGGTCGACGCCGCTTTTTTGATCAAGGGGATGTCGACATTTTCCGGTGACGCGATTTTGTAGGCGGGGCAGTCCAGCTCCTCAAGGAAGTCGACCGCCGAGGCGTCGAACGGCGAGCTGAAGGGGATGATCCCCCGGGCGCGGCACCGCTCGAAGATTGGCTTATGCCATTCCCATGGCGTGTGCGCCTGCTGGTAGAGGGCATGCAGCGAGGTGCCTTTCCAGAGGCTCGCGGGATCGCTGATGAAGAACTCGCGCTCTGCGAGGTCGAGGGTGATGGTGTCGGCGGTGTAGGTCTGGAGTTTCAGGGCGTGCGCCCCGGCGTCGGCTGCCGCATCCACGATCGCCAGCGCGCGTTCGAGGGACTGGTTGTGGTTCCCCGACATCTCGGCGACGATCAGCGGGGGGTAGTCCTGGCGTATCGTTCTGCCGGCGATCTCGACTAAGGCTGTTTTGCCTGTGCTCATGTGAGCTCCTCGCACACGCCGAGTGTTGTGGCTGCTTGTCGTAACGCGCTATCTCGAGTCCAAAGTGAGGCGTCTTCAACGATGCATGCCGCAAGTAGGTGGACGTCGATCCATCCCAGTCCGCGGCCCCAGAGGTTGTGCTGCTTGACGAGCATGAGAGTCTCATCCATGGTCGCCTCACGAAGTCGGGGAAGTTTGATGAGTTCGGCGATAAACTTGTCACGATGTCGAATCGAACCACATGCAAGCTCGCCGATGATGCCTGAGTGGATGACGACAGCCTCCGCGGCAAGAAGTCGGCACAATTCAGCCTCTTGGTGGCGAAGATGATCTATCCAGACAGAGCTGTCCACCAGCACGTTCACGAGCTTGCCTTGATGCGGCGGCGGCGTCCCGCCAGAGCCTTCGAATCGCTTCCGCCAAGTGCGATCAACCGTCTTGCCGCCTCGCGCTGGATAAGAGCCTCAAGTCCCATCCTGACCAGTTTAGTCTTCTCGCTTTCACCTGTGTATGACCGCGCTGTTGAAAGCAACCCATCGTCAATGTTGATTGTTGTTCTCATGCATATGAATGTGCCATCATGGTATGCATAGTCAAGCGCCCAACGTGAAAAACATTCAAGGAGCGCAGCTTGGCGATGGCTCAATCCCGGGGAGCGCCAAAGCCGTCGAAGTGCACCGGATTGAGGTAAAGGGTGTGGCCGTGGAAGCGCCAGAGGTCGCCGTTGAAGGTGATGGTCTGTCCCTTCTGAAGCTTTCTGGCAGTGTCGTAGTTGAAGCACAACAGGCTGATGGCGAGCTGGCTCTGGATCTGCGGGTCGCGGACAAGCACCTCCCAGCCGGACGTGGTGTCGATATGGGCCACACCCCACCCATCCCAGTAATTCTCGAAGCTGCTCCAGTTGATTTTCCGCACATTGAGGACGACGGCGCTGCTGGCGACTTTTTTATTTCTCAGCTTCTGCCAAAGGTCTTTTTTGTCGACGGTGGTACTTGCCGCGCTGGTGAGCTGCCGCACATACGTGGCGAGCGTGTCGGGTTTCGGGGAGGGGCGCCACGGGGTCGCCGCGCAGGGGTTCTGTGAATCCTGCCATTGTGGTGGAAGATGCGATGGCGCGGGGGCGGCTGCCACCGGCGTCTTGGGCATGTCGTCGAGGATGACGAATTTTTGTTTTTCCTTGTCCGCTTCCTTCTTGAGGAATTTCGCCCGCTCCTCCTCATACGCCTTCGCCTTGTCGGGGCTGTAGCCGTAGTGCTTCCGCAACTCCTCGGGCAATATGGTGAAGGGCACGCTTTTCATGATGGTCCAGCCATCCGGGTCCGTGTAGCCGATGGTCAGATCATAAGGATTCGAGTCGTAGACGGTGGCGTTCTTGAGGACTTCCCCCGTGGTGGTGGTGATGTCCGCCGCGGGGGAGGCAATGGCCGCGGCGAGCGCGAGCGATGCGATGAGCGTGTGTCTCGACATAGGTGCTCCTTTTATTGAACGAATGCTGAGGAAATTCAATCGCCACCGGGAGGTGGCTCCCACATTGAAGTTGGCGTGAATGCCTCGCGGCACACTAATGTGGGAGCCAGCTCCTGCTGGCGAAAGCCGCGGCAGCGCGGCCACTGTATGATGGTTGCTCACGCCAGACGGTGGAAGCCGCCATGGCAGACGGGGCCGTCGAGCATCGACGAGAGTGAATCATTCTCAAGCCCCTTTTTGATCTTGGCGAAGACGCCGTCGAGGGCGTCGAGGTAGCTGTCGATGACCTTCCTCGTGTGCTGTTGGCACATGTAGACGCCGGTGAAGGCGAGATAGCCCTTCTTGAGCATCTCCTGGGTGATGAGGGTCTTGATGACGTAGCCCTCCTTGGGGATGCCGAAGCCGAAATGAGGAACGCAGGGAAGGCCGTGGACGTGCAGTTCGAGCTGATGCCGCGTGGCGAGCTCCACCCACTTCGTCCGCAGGTAGGCGTCATTCTCGAGCATCGGGCCATAGATCTGGTCACGCTGCATGACATCGAGGACGGCGAGGGCGGCGGTCGGCCCGATCCGCTCGGTCCAGAAGGTGCTGCTCATGAAGGTGGACTGGGCGGCCTCCATCACGGGACGGCGGCCGATGACGGCGGAGATGGCGTAGCCGTTGCCGAGGGCTTTGCCGACGACGGCGAGGTCGGGGTTGACGCCAAGCGTGAGGTGGATGCCGCCGATGTTCTTGCGGAAGCCGGAGCTGACCTCGTCGAAGACCAGCACGATGTTCTTCTTCGTGGCGAGCTCGCGGACTTTTTGCAGGAAGTTGTTCTCGGGGGCGTGGGAGCGCATCGGCTCCATCATGATGACGCCGACGTCATGGGAGGCGATGATCTTCTCAAGCTCGTCGAGCTTATTGTAGTTGAACGGGATGGATGAGCTCTTGAGCCCGCGCGGCACGCCCTTGGGCTGGAGGCCGGGCAGCAGCATGCCGTCGAGGTTCCCGTCGTCGGCGATGTTCGACGCCAGATACCAGTCGTGCCAGCCGTGGTAGCCGCAGAAGGCGACGACGTCGCGTCCCGAGGCGGCGCGGGCGATGCGGATGGCCATGGCGCAGGCCTCGCCGCCGGCGCGGGAGTAACGGACCATCTCGGCCCACGGGTGCAGTGCGAGGAGCCGCTCGGCGAGGCGGACCTCCTCGGGGCAGTTCAGGCTGGAGCTGACGCTCTTGGTGATGGCGGTTTTAACGGCGGCGTCGACCTCCTTGTGGGCGTAGCCGAGGATGTTCGCCCCGATGCCCATGATCGACAAGTCTTTGTAGACCTTGCCGTCGAGGTCCCAAATCTTGATGCCTTTCGCTTTCTCATAGTACGAGGGCCAGAAATCGGGCAGGAACATCTCCGCCCGCTTCGACAGCAGCGAGTTCGCCCCCGGAATGATCTTCTTCGCCTTCTTCCACAGTTCAACGCCTTTGCTCATGGAAATCCTCCTCAACACGATAGTGATGATAAGATGTGTGAACGTTCAATTGCTCGATGGTGGATCGGGTCTCCTCAAAAAACGGATCAAAAGTTTGACAGCGAATAAAACACCAAGCCAGATGATTGTCAAGGCGGCGAACGCGGAGGTGAGGAGCAGGAGCATGCGTAGTAGGCCATACTCGATCCGCCTTCCAAACGCCATGGAGGCAAAGACGCCCAGCAAGGAGCAGGCGGACGTGGTCAAGAGGATCTTGAGGCACTGCGGCCTTGGAAAAGAGCCGCCCACCCGGACGCCGTACGAGGTCGCCTCGCGCGGGCGGAGAAAGCAAATTCATTTCTGGATCTAACCTACGGATCTAACGTTGCTTGCGACATGAAATATTCCAAAACGATTTAAGCGTAGAATGCGAGACGGAAATGAATAATCAGGATTCAATAATATGGCGTTGCGGCGGTCGTCTGTTTGCTATATACTCCGTCAAGTGTGTTGTGTTTTTACGTACACTGAGTCTTATATGCCAAATAAAGCTGAGGAGGTGGGCAATGAGGAGGATTCTTGCGTCCGTAGCTTTCGCCGCGATGCTGACAGGCGGTTTCAACGCTTTCACCCAGGAGGAGTCGGCTCCACAACCTGGCAATTCAGGCATGAGCGCCGCCGCCTCCGGGCTTGAGGCTTCAGGGAATGTGGGCGGCGACGAGGAGGAAGACGGGGTGTGGGCCGAGCCGCCTGTCTCTGAATTAAGTGACACGGAAAGGAAGATGAAGGAATATGTCGATCAGCAGAAGGTGATCAAAGAGTACGGCACCTTGAAGTTCAATGAGCAATACGGAACCGGCTTGAACGTGGTTACAGGCGCCCGAAGCACTGTTCCCGGACTGGCCCTGGGGATCGCCAAGCTGGCCAAGGAGGGTGCGGACGGATACGCCGTGACGCGCTTTGTGCTGAACACGGTCACGAAGATCGCCGACAGTGTCGCCGTGGGCGGCGCAGCGGCGGGCGGCCCACCAGGCTTAGTCGTGGCGGCCGTCTCCAAGGGCATCGGAATGATCACGGAGATCGCCAGCGGCATTCTCGAGATTTTCGAGTACAAACCCAAACCGCAGTCAGAGATCGGTAACTTCCAGAATGACTTCCTGCTTGCGGAACAGAAGAATACCCTGCGGGAGTTGGAGAAGGAGCAGATGACGCACACGAACGCCATCGCCAGTCTGACGGGCGAATACGAAGCGATGAAAGACGCGATCAAGGGGCACTTCGGCGATATGAAGAACGCCGTCGCCAACTACCAAGGAGCGGAGCTGGACAATAAGATCTCCGAAGCGGCCAACAATGCAAAGAACGCCGCGAACAGTTTCGCCGGCAAAGTCTACAGCACGGAGAGCGGCAACTACACGAATGTCTGGGGCAACATCCAAGGCATCTCCGACGCCATGAAGGGGATGGCCGGGCGGCAGTCCACTTTGACCGGGTACGCCGAATTAATTGGCATGGAGGTCGGGAAGAGGGATGGCGGCAAATCCCTGGAGAATGGCTACAAAGGGCTGGAGGACTATTTCTCCTTCCTCTGCGGCCAACAGCTCGAGGCGATGAAGTACTACCGGGAGTACGTCTATTCGGACAAGTACAGGCCCAACAATCGAGCCCCGACGCAGCAGGACCGCGAGAGGGAGACCAATGCCAGGTTCGTGAGATTTATGAAAATGATGAAAGACCAGGCCGAATACTTCAGGGTGGCCGTCGACAAGCTGACGACTAAGGCCCTGGACAAGAAAGATCCCTCGGACACGAACAAGCGCTACTACTTCGACGCCGACAAGAAGAACGTCGAATCGATGGCTTACCGCTTCCTCTCCTCCTTTTTCGTGCCGTATGAGAGGATCAAAGGGCAGAGCAACCCCTACCAGATCAAGAAAGTGTACGTGAAGCCCGGAGGCAGCGGCGACGGCTCGAGCTGGGCCAGCGCGCTCTACGTCCGCCACGGCTC
>CAYTFM010000050.1:22047-24570 GCA_964436735.1 uncultured Victivallales bacterium
TCGAGCTGGGCCACCGCATTCAGTAGCCTGGAAAGAGCCCTGGACGCGGCAGATGGCAAGTTCACGGAGATCTGGGTCGCCGCCGGACGCTACGAGCCGACGATAAGGCGCGGCTTTGAAAACGAGGGGCTCACGGACAGACACTTCAGCTTCCAGATGAAGAACGGCTGCGCCATCTACGGGGGGTTCAGGGGCGACGAGACCTACTTCGACCAGCGCGACATCCTGCAGAACCAGACCATCCTCGGCAAGGACGTCACTGCCAGCGCAGACCAAAGACTACTACATGTCATCATGAACCACAACTATGAAAAAACCGGCATGACTCCCAATACGTCCGACAGCAACTCCTTGAAGCTGGGCTCCTCCGCCATCTTGGACGGCGTTGTCATTGAGAATGGATATGCCCGCGATACCTTCAACTGGGGCCACAACCGCGGCGGCGGCGTCTTCAACGGCTACGGCAGCGCCCCGGTCTTCTCGAACTGCGTCTTCAGGAACAACATCAGCTGGGATGAGGGAGGATGCGTTTTCAACTTCAACGCCTCCCCCGCCTTCCGGAACTGCACCTTTCAACTTGGAGCCTCCCCCCAAGCAGGCAGCGGCGGGGGCGTCGCCCAAAGCAAGCGTGACGATAGCTATATCGCCCCCAGGGCCAGTTTTGAGGGCTGCTCGTTCGTCAACCTCAGAACAGAATGGGATGGTGCCGCCATATACGTGAATGACAAGATGGGCATCTCCGTTGCGAACTGCAACTTCAGCAATAACAGCGCAACACGTTGTGGCGGAGCCGTTTTCGCTGGAGCCGGGGCGAACCTAACCGTCAGCGGCTCATTCTTCACAGAGAATTATGCCTATATAAATGGAGGGGCGTTGTACTCATGGGACAACACCGATGTCAAGCTGGTGAACTCGACGTTCTACTCAAACAAAGCCCAAGCGCAAGGCGGAGCCTGCTACCTGCGCGGCACCTGCCCGTTCGTCGTCAACTGCACCTTCTCGGAGAACTGGACATCAAACACTTTCGTATACGCAAATATGAACGCAACCGAGTATGTGTATAAAAAGGGCAGCACCCTGTATGTGGACTGCGCCAATTCCGCTCTTTTCAACAACATCATCTGGAACAGCATATCTGAAAAAAACGATTATCCCTTTTATGATTATACCTTGTGGTTCTCCTCAGTCCCCCCGCAGAATCAGACGAAAGGGAACGTCTACGAGTTGTGCAACATAAGCCTGCCATCCGGATACAACAAAACCGCCGACCCGATGCTGAGCGCTCCAGATTGGAACGGCGGTCCACAAAAGACCTGCGCCATCTCCAGTGACAGCACGGCGAGAAACTATGGCGTTCCCGACGTCGTCAACGACAGTCTGAAAAGTGCCATCAAACTCGACGCCCGCGGCCGTAAACGTCCGGAGTCAGTCGTGGACGCCGGGGCCTACAACTACCTCGCCCCGGCAACCTTCCGCGTGGTCGCCCCCCAGCAGGACGACACCATGGCCAGCTACTCCGGAGCCTCCGGCGAGGGCTCGGGTTCGGCGTGGGCGAGCAGCTTCTCGCTGGACCAGGCACTGCTGCTGGCGTCCTCTGGCGACGAGATCTGGGTGCGCAAAGGCGTCTACGTGCCCCGGAGCGCATATGAATTTTCCACCATTAACTCCGTGAGTGCCTTCTATCCATCGAAGATCCAAGCGGGACGCAATTGCGGCTTCCTGGTTCCCGCAGGGGTTGAACTGTATGGCGGGTTCGTCGGCGGCGAGACGACCCGGGATGAACGGCAGAGGGACGCCACGCTGTGCGTGCTGGACGGGAACCTCGACGGCACGCCGACCCAGCGGGACGCCGTGATGAATGTCGGCATGGACACCGACACCTCACGCAACGCCTACCATGTGGTCATCCTCAAAGCGAACGCCATCCTCGACGGCTTCACCGTGGTCAACGGCAACAGCCAAGGGGGGGATCCCGCCGGCTCGATAGGGGCGGGCGTCTATTTCCAAGGCGCCGGGGTCGTCAACCAGTGCGCCATAGTGGGCAACTGTGGCGACAAAACCCCCGCGGTCTACAATGCCAATTGTCTCGCCGGCTGCCTTGTCCGCGGGAATGTGTGCGCCAGCGAGGCCTCGGGGGCCGCCGAGGCCTACCGCATCGAGAGTTGCACGATCGTGGACAACATTGGGAGCGGCGTAGATTACAAAACAGGAGATAAGATAAACGGCTGCACCATCACGGGGAACTCGCGGTATGGGGTGTTCTACGGCGGGATAGCCACCGTCGATTGCATGCTCTCCATCCTGAACAGGAACGGCAGCGGGAACTCCAACTGCCCCATATCAGGCGAATCCTGCTACTTATTACAAGATGGCGACCCCGGACTTTACGATCTGGCGCGCAACGGCGGCTTCACCCCCACGCTGGCCCTCAGCACCGACATCTGCCGCCTCCCCCCCTACGCACCCTGCGTAGGAGCCCCAGACACCGACCAACGCGGCGTGACCAGGCCGCAGAACAACCAA
>CAYTFM010000050.1:24580-34646 GCA_964436735.1 uncultured Victivallales bacterium
CCGGGGGATGCTGACGAGGGTGAGCGACGGAGCCCATGCGGACTCTTTCCGCCAAAGCATCATCGACGGCAACTTCGGGGATTGCTCGTTCATCGCCGTCCCCAAGGACTCCCGGGAGTTCATCATGTGGCGCTACCGCAAGGACGGCAAACCCGGCGCCGAATTCTCGCGTAGCGAGAAACTCACCTTCGATACGCAGCCGGAGTGGGGGAGCGACATGAAAACCGAACTTGAGGCGGTCTTCGGCGTCGCGCACTACCAGGTCGCCTGCGAGATCGTCAACGGCTCCGGCGAGATCAAGGGACTACAGCCACCCACCTGGAAGGATCTGACAGTCGACGGCAACAAAATGATCACCAACTCCGTCCCGAAGACCACGGAAGACTCCCCGGGCAAGAACAAAGTGGACTTCAGCATCATGCAAGGAGGCAAGCTCCAATTGGACTTCAAGGGGAAGGACGGCTCCAAACTGGTCATGCTCAATCTTGACGGAAAACTGGTGGCTCCCACCCCGACAGGAACAACCGGCAACTCGTGGACGTACGACCTTGGCCAGCTGGACGGCGGCCACAGCGTCAAAGCATGGTTCAGCAAAGAGCCCGCAGGCATGGTGAAGCTAAGCCTGTTCGCCGCCCCAAAAAGCGGCGGGACGTGCGAATGCGCAAATGGTGTGCTCGTCGAGCGCGCCACCGAGATCACCCTCAAGGCAACCCCAAATCCAGGCTACACTTTCAAGGGGTGGGATGTCAGTGTGGGAAAGGCGGATATTGACGAAGAGAAATCCGCCACCACAACAGCCGTCCTAAGGCAAGACTCCGAGATCTGGGCAATCTTCAAGAAGCTGAAGCAAGGCGCGCATTCAGTCACTGTCAACGGCGGCACAAGCGCGCCGAAGTCCGCCGCCGGGACGTTCGCCGCCAGACGCGGCGTCGCCTCGGGGGAATACCTCCCCGGGACGGAAGTGGAGCTGTTGGCTTCGATGACCTCCCCAGGCAAAACGTTCCAGCAGTGGCAGGCCTCCTCGTCGGAGGCGGGCGGCCACAAGCTCTCCATGGAGTGGGACACCACGCTGATCAAGACCAGCTTCGTCATGCCGGACTGCGACCTTGTGATCGACGCCGAATGGATCGACGGCCCGGCCGACGATGGCTCGTTCTCGCTGATCGTGCTGGACGGCTCCGGCTCCGGCGACTATATGCCGGGCTCCCAGGTTCCCATCCAGGCGGACGACCTGGGGAGCGGCATGAACTTCGCGGGCTGGCGGATCTTCGACCCCTTCAACAAGTGCGACTACGAGATCGGCGACTTGGTCGACTCCCCCGCGTCGGCCTCCGCCAACCTGATCATGCCGGACTTCAGCGTCTGCGTGATGGCTGAGTACACCTGCTCCACCGCCGCGCCGGACGGCACGAAACTTTTAGTCAAGTCGGACGACTTCAAGGCGGGCACCGACAAGGCCAGCATCCGGAAGTTCGGGCTGCCCGCCGGCTTCAGCCTGACCGCCGACCAGCGGGACTCGCTTGAACTGTGCCTCGACAAGCAGGCCTTCGACCTGGGCGCGCTGGGCGGCACCTGGAGCGGCGCCGACAACTCGGTCTTCGCCACGGTGAAAGGCTCGGTCCCGGAGCTGAAGCTGCGCTTCGACTTCGCCAAGCTGACCTGCGACTTCGAAGCCGCCCGCTTCAACGCCTGCGGGCAGATCGGCAACCAGGACGCTGCCGTGAAGCTCAGTTTCGTCAGCGGGGAAAGCATCCTCTTCGCCTCCGAGGTCAAGAGCGTCGCCAAGACGGCCGACTGGCAGTACTCTCCGGATCTCAGCGCCACGCCTTCCGTCGCCCTGGGCGTAGACACGGAGGCGCAGTTCGGCTTCATAGCCAAAGGCTCGAAGATAACCGGGCGCTTCCGCGGCGACGCCATCGACGCCGGTAGGTTGTCAGTCACGGCGAAGCGCATGACCATGGGGCTTCCGCAAGGCGTCGACCTGCCGGGCAACGGGGCCACGCTCTGCCTTGACGCCCTCCAGCTGCCTTTGACGTTCACCTCGTTCTCAGGCAAGACGGGGATCTACACGGCCAAGCTCTCGGGAGCCACCAGCGGAACAGTCCGGTTGAATGTGAAGCGCGACGAGTGCGGCTTCTCCATCAAGACGACCGACAGCGCCCTGGTCGACATCTCAGACGGCTTGGACGTCACGCTTCAGGTCGGCGACTATGTCGGCGTCCTGAGAATCTACCCCAAGCAGAAGATGACTCTACGCCGCTGACAATGATGATGAACGCGGGCATCCGGCGCATCCCTTCATCTGCGGCGGTCTGCATGGCTATCGCCGCATTCAATTCGGCGACCGCTTGCTGGTCATCCCAGCCGAGAGCGCGCTCTCCGAGGCGGCGAGGCTCAGATGGCTGGTGGTGGCGAGAGGCCTCCGGGCGAAGACGGGGGAAGGCGCCGACCGTGGGGATGTCCGGAAGATCCCGGAAATAAAGGCGAGGCACTCAAAAAGCCGCCGGGAGGCCGCCACTCTCGAACAGCGCCGGCTTCTCCGTGTTTCAATTTTGCGGTCAAGCTAAAACAGTTGTTGCTCAGGGAGCTGTTTCGAGGCAGGGGGGAGTTCGCGCATCAGTGTGTTGAAGGGCACCGAGGCACGCTGAAGTGTGAACTCCACGGCGTGTCAGGCGTTTGAGTGTGCGTCGCCTACCTGGGGGGGCAACGCTACTTCATGATGAGCAGGCCGAACTTCGAGGTGTCCTTGTAATTGTCGTCCGCACCGGTCCAGATCGCCCGTTTGCGTTCGGTGTAGTCCTTGCCATGGTCGCGGATGGAGACGGTGAAGCCGACGACGGATTTGCGTTCGACGCCAAGCGCGGTCAGGCATTCCCAAGGAATGCCAATCTCCATCGCGTAGCCATCAGCCGTTCTGCTGGTTTTCATGGCGACCTTGTCCAAGGGGAATTTCGCATTGCCCGCGTAGAGGTCCGCCCCCTTGAGGATCTCGTCCTTCGACTTCTCGCCGTCGCCTTTGGGAATGAAGATCAACTGCGTGTCGTCGGCATTGAACAACGGCGTCGCGAGGTCGCCCTGGCGGTCCCAGTCGAAGAACACTTCCACGCAATCTGACTTCCACGGCGGCAGTTCGACAGCCGTGTAATCCTTGTAGTTCACAATGGCATTGTCCTTGACGGTGAAGAGGAAATACAGCCCTTTGTCGTTCCAGGCGGCCGCCATGTCGACCCAGTCGGCGAGCGGGACGGAGTTTTTAAAGGCGGCTTTGCCCGCCACCGCATCCACGGTTATATCGCCGTCGGCATGCGAGGCGGCGATGATCTTGAGGGCGACCGGCACCGCTAGCACATGCGCGCCGTTTTCGAAGCCCACGCGCAACACCCCGCCTGACTCCGGCGTTGTGACAGGTAGTTCCCAGGTGATCTCTTTATTTCTGAAGGGAGCCAGCGTAAGCGTCTCGGCGATGTTCGACGCCAGCCAGTCCGGTTTCGACATGGTTGAAACGGCGACGGTTTGTTCCTTGGCGCTGGTGTTGTCGAGGGTGGCGACGAGCGTCGGTGTTGAGCCGTTGACGCCGAGAAGTGTCTTCGCGACCTTCACCAGACTGATGCCTTTGATCTCCATTTTCGCGACGGCGGCCGCGAGGTCCGCGGGGGAGGCGCCTTTCGCCACGATGTACCGGGGTGTCCCACCGATCGGGATGATCGTGCCCGCCCCCTCCGCCTTTACTCCAAGCGGGGCGCCCATCATGTCCAACACCTCGACGCCCGCGAGCGGCAGAAGCGCCTCGGACTCGAAGACCGGGTTCCAGTAGACGGCGAAGGGCGCGGTCGGACGGTCGAAGACGTAGGCGACGCTATTGCCCTCGACTGGAACGTCCTTGTGGATCTTCGCCTCGTCGTACAGTTCGATCATGAAATTCTGTCCGATGAGGGCGGCGTCCGGCGAGCCGTCGAAATTGAAAAGCGCCATGTCCGGTTTCCCAAGGTTGGTCCAGCCATCCGCGAGGTTGAACCAGCTCTGCCGTTCGACCCCGCTGGCCATCTCGTTGGCGAAGTGCCGCGACATCATCGTGAGAAGGGCGTCTGGCTTGTAGCCGTCAAGGGTGTCCGAGTCGCCGAAGTATGGCTTGTAGCCGTACAGGGGAGCGATGTAGGCTCCGGACTCGGTGTCCCACACCGGATACGTCTTGCCGGTGAGAGACTTCGCCAGTTCACGGACTTTTCCCACGTAGTCGCGGTCGAGGGTGTGGTAGCCGTGGATGGCGATGGCGTCCATGTAGTCCCCCGCGCCGATTTTCAGGCACGACTTCACCCAGCCGTAGAGGTCGCCGCCGACATCCCAGGTTCCGCAGAGCCCGAGAACAGTGGCGTTGGGGTTCGCTTTCTTGACATTCTCGTAGCACGTTTTTGCCAAGGGCAGGTATTCCTCTTCGCGCATTTTCACGCCGGGCTCATTCCAGTTCTCCCAGATGTCGATCTTGCCCTTGTAGCGGTTCGCCATCTCGTAGCAGAAGCGTCCGTACGCGGCGGTGTCAGGCAGCGGGGCGCCTTTGCCCGCCGAGGTGCCGCCTTTGCTGGGAGTCCCGGTCTGGATCCACTTCGGAAAGTCGTACTGCGTTTGGTAGTTGCCGTGCGAGGTGAGCAGTGCCATGATCTCAAAGTCGTTGCGGCGCAGGATGTCGACGAAGTGGTCGGTGTCCTCGTAATAGAACTTGTCGGGAGCTTCCATGATCATCCTCGGACCTGTCTGGCGGTACGTGTGGATCCAACGCCATCCCGCCTTGCGGGCCGCCTTGAGGTAGATTTCGGGATCGATGTTCCACGCCGTCATCCGGTAGGTGGGATCGGCGGAGTTGACGATGTAGGTCCGCGCCTCTTCGGTCGTCTCGAGGCTGCCGCCGAAAATTTTCGACTTCATCGGCTGTGCGCTCAGATCGCGGATGCCGCCGAAGACCCGCTTGGCCTCGGCGGTGACGGCGCCTTCGACGCTCATCGACGCGCTGAGCAGGTAGAGGCGACGCTCAACCGGCGGTAGCGGGATCTTTTCCCGCGCGTAGCCTTTTTCATCGAGTGTGCCTGATACGCTGGCTGAAGCCACCACCGCGCCGCTGAGGACATCCGTCAGTTTCCATTCGGCCTTGAAGGGTGCCGCCTTGCCGGCATACGAGACAATGCGGAGATCGGCCGTTTCACGCTCGCCAACGGTGTACAAGAGAATCCTGCGCTCCGGATACTGCTCCATATCCAGCGAGGCGTCGACCGTTTTGGCCGGGGCATAGTCCGTGAGTTTGTCATTCTCGAGCTGCACGGCGTCAATCCAGATAGTGCCGAACACCGGTTTCTGGGCCGACGCGAAAACCATTTTAAGCGCATAGAACCTTTTGTTGCCTCCGCCGGATGTCTCTTTGATGAAATCCACGCCCACGTCACCCTCGAACGAGTAGCGCTGCCATTCGGTCGTGAGCTTTGCCGATCCGGTGACGACACCCTTCCAACCGCAGCACAGGTTCAGGCTGACAGGCGCGCCAGGCACGTCGGACTTTGCGTAGAACGAGCCCACCACGTGCGTCTTCTCCTTGAACTCGACAGCCGGGAAGCAGAGCATGACCGCGTCCATCCCCGTCGGATTCGAGATCTTCAAGCTGTATTTCCCGTGCGCCGCGGTCTCGGCGTTGATCTCGGGGTAGACGAACTTCGACCAGTTCCTCTGATAGACATCCGGCGCGGCGTCATATCCCCAGCGTCCCGCTTCAAACGATGAATTCTCCACTATCAGGTTTCCCGCGGACATCGAACTGAGGGAGAGCAACGCCAATGCGGTCGTGATGCCGACGGTAAGCACTTGAACGAGAGTTCCCTTCCTTCCATATCTGAGAGCCATGGCTTTCCGAGTCTTCATCTTTTCCTCCCGTAATTACATGCTATAGATAATTTAATGGTATCGGCGTTCAGGGTGCGGGAAATTCTTTTCTTTCCTCGAAGAATTTGACGTAGTCGCAGATTCTCAGATCATCGAGGCAGGCGTCGTATTTCTTGCCCCAGACGGCTCCGAAGCAGACGCTGCGCGCGACGATCTCCTCTGCCGTCCTTGGTGCGTTCACGGAAGCCGCCGCCTCCCACGCCGCGTCGTCCATCTCGATGGTCAAATCTTTCTGGAGGCCGACGAGTTTTCCGTCAACGAATAACGCGATCTGCGACCTGCCGGGGTTGTCGAGCAACCAGGTGGCGGCGACATGATGCCATTCACCGGGTTTCCAATCGGCTATTTGAGGATATTTGATGACGGTCCGCTTCCCGTTTTCGTCGCCGACGAGCAGGAAGAGGCCACACCCCCAGCCGTTGATGATGTTGAACGAGTTGGTGTACGACTCGCTCACGCCGGGAATCGGGGCGCGGACGCGGAAGATAGCCCAATTGTCGAGGTTCACGCTTTTTGACTCGGCAATAAGCTTGATCTTGAACTCGACCGTTCCTTTGCGATAGTCGAAGCATGAAGAGGCAGGGAAAAAAGCGGCGGCGGATCCTGTCAGGCTTTTCCCCCCGGCTCCATCGTTCGCTGGTTCGTTATTTTTCATAACGGCGCCAGGTGTCAAGAGGGAGTCACCGTCAAAGTCCTCTTTCACGAGGATGCGGTCCTCCGCATGGCTGAAGGGCACGCACGCGAGCAGGGCGGCCAGATAGGCAAGGGGTGTTCGTTTCATCCGTGCCTCGTGCGATATAGTGTTATATAAGTCATACAGTAGCGTTCCTAAAAGGACATTTCACGTGGCGGCCAAGAAAATGGTGGGGAAATCCAGCGCGGCGGCAGACAGGCGCGGCCTACCAGATACGCCTTGCGGCGCGGTTCAGGGAAGCGCTCGATGGCGTAGCGGAGCATGGTGCGGGGCATCGTGGGGTAGCGTGTTTTCAGGAAAGTCTCGAGGTGAGGAGTTGACACGCGTTTGCCCGTCTCGCGGAGCATCCAACCGACGGCCTTGTGGATGAGGTCGTGCTGATCCGCAATCAGCAGGTCGGCGATTGCGAAACATTCATCACAGCTGTTTTTCTTGATGAAGGCGAAGGTTGACAGCATGGCGATGCGGCGGTTCCAGACCACTGGACTCCGTGCGAGACGCGTCAAGAGCGAGATGTCGCCGCCGCGGTTGAGCAGTTCCGCTCCGACGACCTTGTCGGCGCTGAGGTCGACGAGGTCCCAGTTGTTCGCCCGTTCCTTGTGACTCAAGTAGAAGTCGAAGAGATTCGCTCGCTCCTGGGTGTCACCTCGTTTCGCCGCCTGTTCGTATTGGGCGACTATCAGGAAAAACCCGCACAGGCGTTCTTCGTGGAAGGGAGAGGCGAGCAACTCGGATATCTCATCGGTGGTGACGTTCTTCGCATAGTGGCGCACGATGCGGCGGACGTCGGGGACGACGATTCCGAGGAAGCGGTCGCCCTCGCCGTACTCTCCCTTGCCGGTTTTGAAAAAACGGGAGAGGATAACCGCCTTCTCCGCTGACGCGGCGGTTCGCAGGCTGGATCGGATCTCCCTTAGTGCGCTCATGGATCCTCGTGTGTTGGGAATGCGTCCCCCTGGGAGGCGAAAGGGAGATCTTTGTGGTAGTACAGGAACTCTTTGCCTTTCTCAAATCCGTTCTTCTCGAACACATGCCGCATCCGGGCGTTGTCGGTCTCGGTGAAACTCGATATGAGAATGACGTGGTGTTTTTTCGCCAACTCGTCGACGTGGTCCAGCAGCTTCTGGCCGATGCCCTTTCCTTGACACGCCTTGTCCACAACGAGTACGAAGATGTGAATCTCTTGGCAAATGGGCAGCAGCTCGAGATAGACGGCGCCGTCGACGGCCCCGCCGTGCTCGTACACGTAGATCCGCCGAGTGCCGCCGGAAAGATATTGCCGGAGGTCGTCGGGGGTGTAGCGGTCGTTTGCGCATCCCAGCAGATAGTCGGAACTGTTGAACAATTCTACCAAGCGGGGGATGTCCTGGAGTGTCGCCGTTCTGATCATGGAGCCCTGTCAGCCTTGGGCGGCCTGCTGACTTTTTTCTTTTTCGAGGGCTTTGAGGTAGCCTTCGTTGCGGACGATCTTGGCGTTGATCTCCATGACTTCGGGGTGGTCGATAAGCCATTGCTTGATTTCCGGCCACTCGACCGTGAGGAGTTTGTCTTTGAAATGCCCTATGACGCGCTGGAGCACGTGGAAGTCGCGCTCCTCGTCAAGGACGACCCGGAAGGCGGAGTCCTCGGGGATGTTCTTGAAGGTCTGGTTGTGGAAGGATCCGTCGTCGTTGCGATAGATGTACATGGTCATATGCTCGCGGTCGGTCTGCCGCGTGGCCTCGCGCCAGGCGCGTTCGAGCGCGGTGAAGGTGAAGACTTCGCAGTCGAGTCCCTCGGCGACGGTCGGCCCGGAGTTGATGTAGTCGAGGTGATTATCAAGTAACTGGGAGATGATCTTGTGGCAGATGGACGGGCTGAGCAGTGGGCAGTCGCCGGTGATGCGCACGAGTGTTTCGCCCCCCAGGCTTTTCGCCGCTTGGTAGAAGCGGTCGAGGACGTCGTTCTCGCTGCTGCGGAAGCAAGGAACGCCGAGGTTGGCGCAGAAGGCGTCGATGGGGTCGTCGGCCGGGGCCGTGGAGGTGGCGACGGCGACGGTGTCGATAGAGGGGGTTCTCGCAAGCCTCGCAAGCAGAATGCCGAGCAGGGGACGCCCTTCAACTTGGAGGAGAACCTTCCCTGGGAGTCGGGACGACCCCATACGGGCTTGAACAATGGCGACGATTTTCCCTGTTTTCATCTAATCCGCTGGAGGATGGCGCTTGACCAGGAGAGCCCCACGCCGAAGCCGCTGATCAGGATTGTCTTGTGCTGGGGTTGGCACAGCTCCTTCTCGAGCAGAATGGGGATCGAGGAGGAGACCGTGTTGCCGTAGTCGTACATGTCGTAGACGACCTTCGATGGATCGAGAGAAAGCCGTTTCGCAAGCGTGTCGACGATGAACTTGGTCCCCTGATGGAAGAGATAGCGGTCGATGTCGTCGATGCCGAGTTTTGTTTTGGCGAGGATTTTCATCACGTCTTCGGTGATGACCCTGGCGGCGAAGTTGTACACGGCCCGGCCGTTCATATACAGCGTGTTGTCGGCGCAGATGAGATCCTTGTGAAGCTTGCCCATGGTGCCGAAGGTGAAGTCCATCGTTGAATAGACCGGTTTGTCCGTCAAAAGGGTGGCGCAGGCGGCGTCGCCGAAGATCAGCGAGGTGTTTTTGTCGTCGGGGTCGATGATTTTCGAGTAGGGGTCGGCGGTGAAGAGGATGCCTTTGGTGAACTTGTTGGCATCCATGAACGACTGGATGATGGAAAGCGCGTACACGAACCCTGAGCAACCAAGCGAGATGTCGAAGCAGGCGCAATCGGACGGGAGCCCAAGGTGGCCATGGACGATAGCCGAGGTGTGCGGCAGGTTGTAGTCGGGATTCTGGGTGACGACGATGGCGACTTGGATCTCTGCCGGGTTGAGAGAGGTTTTCTTGACAAGGTTTTCAAACGCCTTGACACACAGGTCAGAGCTTTCCTCAAGGTGGTTTTTGATGGCGACCCGTTCGACGCCGATCTTATCCTTGATGAATTCCTCGGTGATGTCGAACTTTTCCTTACGGGAGTAGTTCGAGATCTTTTTGGCGGGTATGTAAACCCCGATTTCCTCTATACCAATCATAGGATATTCGTTTTGGATTTGCAACCGTTTCCCAGCCTGAGCGTGAAGGCAATACTGTAGCATGGACGACGTTAATTGCTCGTCAGGTTATAAAAAAAAACGGAAGCTGTGCATTTGGAGGAATTCAGTGGGGTAAGGGTTCATTACAAAATAACCTGCTGCATTTGGCGGGAGCGGGAAACCGCCGAATGCAAGGAATGAGTGAGTGAGTTCGCCGCGGCGAATGACCGACGAATGACGCTGCAGTCGGCGGTCTCCCGCCCCGGAGGGCTGGCACTTTTCCGCCTTTTGCCTGCGTCGCTCATTCCTCACCCGCCGCGGCGGGCTCGTCAATCGCTCCTTGCCAAAAGC
>CAYTFM010000051.1:0-19402 GCA_964436735.1 uncultured Victivallales bacterium
CCAGATCAAAGACCTTGCGGGAATGATCAACTTGACGTCCTCCTCGCTGTCACGGGCGTTCAAGCGCGACATGGGGGTGACGCTCAAGTCGCACATCAGCGGCAAGCTGAACAAGCAGGCCTGCGCCCTCCTTGGGGGCACCGAAATGAAGGTCAACCGCATCGCAGCCGCGCTCGGTTTCGACGACGAGTATTACTTCATCCGGTTCTTTACGAAACAGAATGGCATCTCGCCTTCCAAATATCGGAATGAGTTGCGCGGCTCAGGGGCGTGATGAAGGTTTTCTGGAGGGTACGAAGTCTTGAAGAAAAGCTGAATCCGTAGTATTATCCAGCTCGCCCACTTCCACCGAGGCGATGTTCAACCATGAAAGAGACATGCGCCGTCCCGAAACGGCGCGTGGGAGCGCGCTCCCGTGGGCGCGCTTAGGTCTTGTGGTGGTTAGTTTCATTGGAGCTCTTGCTTGATGATTTCCAATATAGTTATTTCCGATGCCTAACCTACGGATGTAACGCTACTTGCAATAAAAAAACCATCAAGCGAATCAAGCAACAACACAAAGCGGAAATAACTAAGAGGTAATTCGATGTCCGGTAAACAGTATGACGTGTGTGTGATTGGCGCGGGGCCCGGCGGCTATGTGGCGGCGATTCAAGCCGCCAGAAACGGTGCGAAGACTGTCATCGTCGAGCGCGCCAGCTTCGGCGGAACCTGCCTTAATGTCGGTTGCATTCCGACGAAAACTCTGATCGCCGGGGCCGAGGCGTTGAAAGTCATGAAAGAGGCCGCGGCGTTCGGCGTCAAGATCTCCGGAACACCCGAGGCGGACTGGCCCGCCATGATGAATCGCAAGGACGGCATCATCGAGAAGCTCCGCGGTGGTATTGACATGCTGCTTAAAAACGCCGGTGTCGAGGTGGCCAAGGGGACCGCCACGCTCGTCGGGCGTGGGGAGGTGGTCGTCACCTCCGGCAAGGGTGACAAGGAGAAGATCTCCGCGGGCAAGCTGATCATTGCGACAGGCTCCAAACCTGCCATGCCCAAGTTCATTCCCAAGGCCGACAACATCGTCGACTCCACCGGCCTGCTCGCCATCGGCAAGATTCCCGAGCGCCTTCTCGTGCTTGGCGGCGGCTATATCGGCTGCGAGTTCGCCTGCCTCTTCGCCGCGCTCGGCTCGAAGGTGACGGTGGTGGAAATGCTGCCCGACATCCTCGTGACGATGGATGGCGAGGTTAGAAAGCTCTTGGCGAAGGAGATGAAGAAGAACGGCATCGAGGTGCTCACCGGCACCCCGTTAGAGAAGATATCATCCGACGGGAAGACGGTGAAGGGGAGCGTTGGTTCTGCCGAAGTCTCCGCGGATGTGATGCTGGTCTCGATCGGACGCGTTCCCGAGACCGCCGGACTCGGGCTTGAGGCGGCTGGTGTCAAGACCAATGAAAAAGGGTTTATTCCCGTCGACAACAAGTGCCGGACGAACGCGCCGGGCGTCTACGCCATCGGCGACGTAACGGGTCGCATCATGCTCGCCCACCTCGCCAGCGCCATGGGCAATGTTGCCGCCGCCAACGTCTGCGGCAAACGCGGCGAATTCTCCGACCTCCTGGTTCCGGGGTGTGTTTTCACGATGCCAGAGATCGGCAGCGTGGGGCTTACCGAGGAGCAGTGCAAGGAAAAGGGCGTCGAGGTGAGCGTCGGGAAATTCCCGTTCGCCTCGCTTGGCAAAGCCATGGCGATCAACGAGACCGCCGGCTTCTGCAAAGTCATCGCCTCCAAGGAGACAGATCAAGTGCTCGGTGTCCACATCATCGGCCCGCACGCCACCGACCTCATCGCCGAGGCGGTTCCCGCACTCGAGATGGAGGTGACCGCCGAGGAGCTTGGCAAGGCCATTCACGCCCACCCCACACTGGGCGAGGCCATGATGGAGGCCGCCCACGCCGTCCACGGGCGCTCCGCGCATATCCCCGTGCGGAAGAGCAGGTAAAGGGATATCCCAGGCCAGTAGATAGGGATATTTTTGCAATCCCTTCGTCTCGTCCGCCGTGGACGAGACCTTCGGAGTGCGGCGGCTCGCCGCCGCCTTCGGACGGGCGGCTTGACGCCCGCCTCTTTGGCCGGTCGAGCCCGGCCATCAAAAGCGGTCTCAAGCGACCGCACTCCAAGGTCAGGCTACGCCTGACGTAAATTGCTTAGATGCAAAAAATTACACAAACATAGAACAACGACTTACTCGGCGGTTAGCTCGAAGAACGGCGTGGGGCCGTCCTTGAGGGCGGCAGTGTCGATCTCGATTTTGAGTCCGCCTTCCACGCTGGACAATAGCAGTTTCTCCTTGCGCGTGCCGTCAATCCTCAGCGCATAGAGGGACATTTTCGCGGCGTCGGCGCATTTCAGCGTCGCCTTGAGTTTCCCCGAGCGCACGAGAACGGGCAGTTTCCCGAGGTCGCGCATTGTGACGCGGTCCTCGGAGAGTTCCATGCCGGAGTTGGCGATTTCAGTGGAATAGACCAGCACTATGCGGGAGGAGGACGCCAGCGGTTTGCCGTCGATTGAGCAAGCCGCCACCGAGGCCGGCACGCTTGAGCTCTCGACGCCGAGACAGGCAAGCGTTTCCGCCTTGTCGGCCTCCAACGAGACGCCTTCCGTTTTGGGCGTGACCACTTTGATGAGGTTTTCTTTTGTCCTAAGCGTGATCTCGCCGGTATCGCTTTGGAAGACGCCGCTTGCGGGGTCACTCAGGTTTGACGCGGGAAGAATCCCCTTGGACTTCATTTCGGCGACGAAGTTTTGAAGCGAGAACTTCGCATCCTTGGACTCCGCGACACTCGACGCCCAGGCTCCGGCTTTGATCTCAGCCCCGCTGTCCGGGAGGATGGCCATGTCGGGCTTCGGTGTTTCCGATGCGAGGGTTGCCGGTTTTTTGAGTTCAGGGAAGGCGACGCTGAAACCGGTCATGAGGGCAATTTTGCTTTGTTCCGTATTGACGGCTTTGTTTCCGTTCGCCTTGACGTTCAAGTAGTTCGTGGGAATTTGAAGTTCCACTTTGTGAGAGGCCAGCTTCACGTCACCCCTCTTGAAGAGGCATGCGGCGACGAACTCGTTGGCGCGGCCGACCGGCGAGCGGGCGATGCTGAAGTCGATGTTTGGCTCCGTGACATCCAGCGCCACCGAATCCTCATGGACCGTCACCTCGGCGAAGCCCTGCAAGGCTGAGTAGGCGGCGAAGACGAGGCCGTCCTCGTGCTGGTATTTATTCCAGAACGCATGGTTATGCTCGGTGATGAAAATAGGTCTGTCGGAGAGGCGCGTGGAGTTGCCGTCCCTCCAATAACTGGCCGCTTGTCCGGCAGAGCTGGTCTGCTTGCATTTAGAGCCGGGCCGCGAGAAGTCGGAAGGGTGGTTGTAATAAGTGTTCATGGAGATCAGCTCGGACGTCTCCCACCTGACCGCGCTGTCGAGGATCTGCTTGGAGAAGTTGAACTGCGAGATCAGTCCCTTGTAGCCGGTTCCCCTGACGATGCTCTCGCACCACGTCATCTCGGAGCGGGCGAGGTCGCGGAAGAAGAGGCCGAAGTCGTTGGCTTTCGGGCTGGAACTGTAGATGTCGTTGGGGATCTCCAGCTTGTCGAAGGCACCCGGCTCGGAGAGCCCCTTCTCGCTCCAGGCCTGCTCGACCGCCGCCGCTGTTTTGTATTTGTCGAGAAGCCAGGCGCGCCACTTGGTGTTGAACAACTCCCGGTAGGGGGAGGGAATCTTGGAGACGCGGTACATGCCGATCTCCTGTTCATTGTAGAACTCGACACAGGCGATGGCCGGTTCGTCTTTCCAGGCGATACCGGTGTAGGGATTGACGTGGTTCAACATCTTTTCGGCGACAGTCTTCCAATTGGCTCTGATGATCTCCTCGCCAATGTACATCCTGTTCATGTAGTGGCCGTTCTCATTCGCGTCGCTGAAGGACCAGGGGTCTTTCATTCCCATCCGATAGGCGCCGATGGTCAGATAGACATAGATACCTTTCGCCTTGAGCTCGGCTATGAGGCGGTCAAAATTGTCGAGCTTGATGGGATTGAACTCGGCGTTGGCGTGGGTGGCCCCCTCCATCAGATAAAGCTCGGTGACGAGCGGGCGGACGATGTCGTAACCCTGCCTTTTGACCAACTCGGCGTAGGTGGCGATGCGTTTCGCGGTGGTCTCCTTGTCGGGACTGTCGAACTTCCGCATCGTGCTGAAGAGTCCGTTGAAGCCAAAGAGGCGCCTCGGTACGTCCGGGGAGTCCTCGAAGGCGAGGCAGCCGCTCTTCGAGACGATGAGCCTCCCATGCGCGCCGGCCGGACCGGGTTCGGTGATGGAGGAGAGGTCAAGCGCAGTGCCCGCTTTCACCTGAATATCCGACATGTCCGCGACTTTCCATTCGGCATTGGCCGTGAAGACGACGCTTTTGTCCTTCAGTTCTATATCACGCGAGGAGAGCGTGGCTCCAAGGACGATCCACACCACCTTTCCGTTGCCCCTGAAGGTGATGTGTTTCACGGGAACGTCTTTGGCGGCCAGTTCGAACTTGGAGAGGAGTATCCCCACCTCGGTGCTGCTGTTGCTTTTCTTATAGACGACCATGGCGTTCGGGGAGTTCCCTGCGTTCCACCAGTCGACGACATCGATTCCGGCTTTTATCTCCTTTTGAATTTTAGAGCCGTCCTCTAAGAGAACCTCCACAGAGCCGATGGGAGTGCCGGCCCGCTCTTGATTCCAGCAGCTGGTGTGAAGGAGGTAGAGGAAACGGGCCTGCGGTTTCTCCTTTGAGAGGTCGAAGGACGCCTCGGTGAGTCCGGTCTTCGCATGACTGCTGTCGAAGGTCATCACGGCCTTGCCGTTGTTCTTGGCCGGATCGACGATGGAGAAGCTCATGCCGCCGAAATCCTTGCGGGAGACGTCGAAACCGCTCATGTCGTTCTCGGATCCCTGGTCGGACCACCCACCCTTGCCGTCCCCTGCGGCGTCGTCTTTGAAGTTCATGTTCGCAGTCTTGGAGAAGTCCAGGGCGAAGTCGCCCCCTGCGGAGGCGCACAGTGCGAAACTCGTCGTCAAGGCGGCCGCCAGCATGCGTTTCAGTCTCATAGTTCCTCCCGAGTCGTTATGGTTATTTGGGCATGAAATAGTAGTCGCTGGTGGTGAAGCCTGGAACGGCCTTTCCGGAGACGAGGAAGCTCCATCTGTCGCATTCCACATGAAGGTCGGCCCAGAGGACATTCGCACCGTTGTTATGACGGTTGCCTATCGCGTTGACTGCGTTCCACGATGGCGGCTGCAGTGTCAGATAATACCAATAGATCGTGGTGTCCGACAATGAGTCGGCGATAAGGATGGTTTCGGAAAGAGCCTGGAGACTACCGAGATTTCGCCGAGGCCAGCTTGGGTTGTCGTCTGATCCGCCGATGTACTGACTCCAGCCGTAGCCGCCCTCATACATCCAGTTTAACGGGTTTCCCCCCTCCGCCACCAGATCATGCTTCCAAAATGGGCATTGGAAGACGCCTTTGTTCATTCCCGCGAAGCCATTCTTGAAAGGAACGTCCGTAAAGCCCAGATAAGGGGCGATCTGATTCTTCCAGCCGAAGGCGCTCGATCCTATGTCGGTGTATTGCTTGACGGGCAGCCAGCCATTCCAGTCAGACCCGTAGGAGCCTATGGCTGTCCCTTGTTGGTGCAGGTTGGAGAGGCAGGCGATGCTTTTGGCCGACTCTTTGGCCTTGCCCAGCGTTGGAAGCAGCAAGGCGGCGAGGATGGCGATGATGGCGATCACGACGAGAAGTTCAATCAAGGTGAAGTTTTTCTTCATGTGACGGTCTCCCCTTCGATGATGTTCAGTTCGTATTTCAAGGCGGCGCATTCTTGCGGGGAAAGTTGCTCCCCGCTTTTCATGGCCTTGCCCAAAAGCCTCACGGCGTCGGATCCTATCTGGACATGATCAATCCGGAGCCTGGTGAACGTTGGGGAACTGTTGAAGAAATTGTAATCGTTGTCGCCGAGTAGGCTCAGATCGTCAGGGCATTTGAACCCAGCCTTGACGAATTCGGCGTGGAATTCGACCAGTACGCCATTGCTTACGAGGAGAGTTGATCTCACGGCCGCAGGCGTGGATTGCCATCGCTCGAAGAGGTAACGTCCGAGGCCAAAACCCGGCTCCCAGTTGGGATGCCGCTCCTCCTCAGGGATGATGATGTCGACTTCGGCTCCTGCTTCTCTGGCGTGGGAAAGCATTTTCTCGAACTGGGGAGGCTCTGGAATCGTCCTGCGATCCCTTGTGATGCCAATCCTGCGGTGTCCCTTTGAGATGGCATAGTCGATGATCCGGTCGATGCCTTTCGGCTCTATCACCGGCAGTCCTTTGGTGTGCATCGCATTCAGAACCACGAAGGGGATGCCAGAGGAGCGGAGCGCGGCATAGATCTCGGTGTCGATCTCGCCGGCGACGATCAAGGCGTCGATGCGTCTTTGACTCAAGATGTCGGAGTGGATGAATTTCCCGGCCTCAGTGATGGGGGCGCAGGTGACGGCGAGTCCGTAGCCGAGACGCCTGCACTCGGTCTCGGCACCTTGGAGGAAGCTGGCGAAATAGGGGTTCATCCATCCGTGGCTCACGGTGGAGGAGAGCATGAAACCTATGAACCCGGTTTTCCCGGTCGCGAGCGATCGTGCGGTGAGGTTCGCCTGGTAGCCCAGTTTGAGGGTGGCTGCACGGATGACGGCCGCCGTCTCCTCGCCGATCCTGATGGTCTTGCCTTTGCCGTTATGGAGAACGGTCGATACGGCGGCCTTGGAGACCCCAGCCAAGGCGGCGACATCCGCAAGGGTCGGCTTTCGCTGTGTGGAGGAGGCAACCATGATGATCATCCTTGATTAACCGCTTAATTATATACGATTGGTGGTGAGATGTCAAGACAAGGTGGGCGTGAAATTTCGTCTGTCATACAAATGGGGAGTAGCGGCGACTAATATCTACAAAATCCCACATAAGACAGTGGGTACCCCGTCCGGCAAGCCATCCGAGAGGATGGGCCATTGATGCCAACGACGCGCTCGCCATCCGCGGCGTCAATCATGCGAACGGGTCGCTTTTTGAGGGTAGCTCAGGAGCGGCGTCCATGTAGGCGTGGAACAAGATAACACAAGTTGTTGAAAGTGAGGTGGATGCGAGCAAGTCACGAGAGGCGGAACGGATCAAGCCGGCAACGGCGTCGATGACTGTTCCGTGGCCAGCAGGGAGGAAGTCGCCCTCGGGTCACATCGTGGCAAGACGAAGGAATCGTTGAGGTTGTTCTTCGGATGATGATTGAATGAGATTGAAGATAAGTGGATGAATCTTGGGAGGTTTATATGTTTAAGATGTTATGTGCCGCTTCTCTTGCCGTTGCATTGTTCGCACAGCCGCAGATGATGTTTTCCGCCGAGCGTGGCGGAGGCGACCGTCATAATGGCGGCGGCTCGCGAAACGAGGGTGGTGGCCGTTACAACGACGGAGGGCGCGGGCACCGCGATGATGGCGGTCGTGATCGTCACGACGGTGGTGGATGGCGTTACGATGGGGGAGGTAGGCACCAAGGGGGCGTCGCCATGGCGGCCGACATCGTCTCGATCGTCGCC
Organism: uncultured Victivallales bacterium; assembly: GCA_964436735.1. Taxonomy (GTDB): domain Bacteria; phylum Verrucomicrobiota; class Lentisphaeria; order Victivallales; family GWF2-38-69; genus CAYTFM01. The sequence continues at coordinate 7,651 of CAYTFM010000051.1, forward strand.
AACGGCATGGAGATCCTCTACTACGGTGGGCGTTTCTTCCATAACGGCCCCGCTGGCTACATTGCCGTCGCTCCTCCCGCTGGTGTTGTCGTTCCGATGCTGCCTCTTGGGTGTCCGGTCGTGTATGTCAACGGATATCCGTACTACGTGTATGGCACCACCTACTACGTTGCGACGCCAGGCGGGTATGCGGTTGTGGCTCCGCCTCGCATGTGACGTTTTCTACTTCCCTCTGTCGGGGGACAAGCCAGTGGCGAAGATGGCATCAGACGACAGAGGAGGTGTCAAGCGTTGAACAGTCGCCGACAGGTCACACCCAACTGGAGACCTGTCGGCGATCTAAAAGTTGTCAGACGGACGTCAGGTGAGTTTTGTTCCCGTATATCTGGGGAAGTCCGCATAACCAACCTCGTCAAAGGAGTACCACACCTTCTGTTCGGCTGGGGGGGTTAATGGCCAACCGTTCGCGAAACGCTCCACAAGGTCAGGATTGCTGATGAAGGGTCGTCCAAAGGAGATCAGATCCGCATGTCCGTTTCGAATCGCGGCCTCCGCGGTCTCTTGCTGGTAACCGCAATTTCCCATTAGTGGTCCAGAGAAAACAGTGCGAAACTCCGCCAGCGTCATCGGCTTTCCCAAACCGTGAAAACCAAATTCGAGGCCGTCAACCACATGCAGGTAGGCAAGCCCGTGCTGATTGAGCTGCGTGGCGACATATAGAAAGGTCTCGCGGAAGTCGGGAGATCCCATGTCGTTGAAATTGCCGTTCGGCGAGAGGTGCACGCCGACTCTGTTTGAAGGCCAGACAGAAACTGCCGCCCGCACGATCTCGTCCAGGAAGCGATAGCGGTTTTCCACGCCTCCGCCGTAGCGGTCGGTGCGGTGATTGGTTTTGGACTGAAGAAACTCGTCAATGAGATAGCCGTTGGCGGAGTGGATCTCGACTCCGTCAAAACCCGCCGATTTCGCCCGCACAGCCGCGTGCCGATAGTCCTCAACGATGGCCGAGACCTCATCCGTCTCCAGCGCCCGAGGAGTTTCGTAGGACTGTTTTCCGATGGGTGTGTGAAGGTAATCTCCGCTGTGTTTGACAGCCGAGGGCGCGACTGGCAAACCTTCTTTCTCATGGAAACTACTGTGGGAAGCCCGTCCACAGTGCCAAAGTTGCAGGAAGACCGGCGTTCCCTTGGCGTGAACCGCCTCTACGACCATGCGCCAGGCAGTGGCCTGCTCGTCCGAATAAATCCCAGGGCTGTTCAACCATCCGATGCCCTGCCGCGAAACCACCGTCGCTTCAGTGATGATGAGGCCGGCGGAAGCTCTTTGCGCATAATACTCCGCCATCAGGGCGTTCGGAAGCCGCTCCTGTCCCGCCCGCGCTCGAGTCAACGGAGCCAGCACGACGCGCGTTTTTAACGGCAACCCATGCAAGTCGAAGGGACTGAGCAAAGAATTCGTGTGTGACAGCTCTGCCATAGTGGTCCCTTTCAATCTGAGTTTTCATCTATGCTGGAGAGCCTTACTTCACCAGGTTCAGCGCCATGAGCGCCAGCATTACGATACCAAGTCCGATACGGTACCAGGCGAACGGTGTGAAATCGCGCGTCTGCACGAATCGCAGAAGCCACACCACCGACAGCCAGGCGGTCACCGTCGCCACGACAAAGGCCACGATCGCCTCCGGAGTGACAAGCGTGGAAGCCTGCCCCGCCGAGATCGCGCTCTTGAGTTGGAGCGCGCCGGCGGCGAACATGGTCGGTATGCCGACGAGAAACGCGAAACGCACGGCGGACGGTCTGGCGACTCCTATGAGCAAGGCGGCCATGACCGCCGCGCCGGAACGGGAGGTGCCAGGGAAAACCGCCGCCAGCAGTTGTCCCGCCGCCACGGCGACCACCACCGGCCAGCTTATCGTCTCAACCAGCGCCTTGCCTTTGACGCGGCGTTCGATCCAGAAAATCGCCACGGCTCCCGCCAACGTCGCGACAGCGATCGGAAGGACGGTTTCCGGGAGTTTGAGCCCAAGCTTCTTGGCGGTCAGGCCGCCGATGCCGGTCAGGATGAAGCTTGCCGCGAGTTTGATGATTTCGTCTCGAGAACGAGGGTCGCCGAGGGTGGTGAGAAGTGTCAGGATGTGCCTCCAGAACACTAATGTCACGGCGATGATCGGTCCCACTTGGATGAGCACGTTGAAGGCGTCGCTCTGATGGTAGTCGAGCAGGCTTTCGGCGATCAGAAGATGTCCGGTGCTGGAAACGGGAAGAAACTCGGTCACGCCTTCGACGATGCCGAGAACAGCGGCTTTTACAATGAGAATCGGATCCATGAGGTCCTTTGCTACTAATTTTTCCACGTTGACCCCATACTGAGTCATCGTGCGGTAATCGCGTATGAGGATCTCTTACTTAATTTCACTCAAGGCCTTTCGCCAGCGGGGGGCGCATGAAATATCGAAAAACGTATCTGATGAATGGCGGTACCGGCTCTTTTCGGCTATACTTGTACACCACAGTAATCTATGGAGGAAGTCATGAAGCTCAAATCAGTTCTTATAGTGATGTTCGCAGTTGTTTTCTGTTCCTCGATCTTGGCGGGGGAAACTCCCGTCGCGAAAGTCGTAAAGAGTGGCAGTCAAAAGCAAAACGATCCCAAAGGGAAGAGTTACGGCTACTGGTTAACCGCGCCGATTCTCAAAGTCGGAGTGGGTAACAGCAATCCCTCCGTCACGCTCAGAACGGCGAGCGGGGACTACACCTATACCGTCTGCAGCAAGAATAACAACCAGATTCTGAATCTTGCCACCCAGGCGGTCGCCTACAACCTGTACGTCCAGGTCTACGTGAACGATGACTACTACAACTGCTACAACAGCAACCCGTACATCAGCGCGCTCTACGTCATCAGCGCCAATCCGCCTGTCCCGCCCCCGCCCCCTCCGCCGTCGCCAGCCTCGGCAGATCCGGAGAATCCCCCGGAGAATTGACGCAACGCCTTTTAGGCTCACTCGAACTCGACGAGGAAGCGTTCCTTGCCACGGGCGTTGCGCATTTTTTCGATGTCGGCGTGACCGTCAAAGGTTGCGGAAAGATTCTCCGCCGTGACGACCTCCGCAGGTGGTCCTTCGGCGACGACGGCCCCGTTTTTCAACAGGAATATTCTTCGGCAGAATCTGGCGGCGAGGCTGATATCGTGGCTGACGATGAGCACAGCCAGACCGGTTCGCGTGTTGAGTTCGGCGAGACACCCCATGAGCCGTGCGGAACGGGCGATGTCAAGATGTGATGTGGGTTCGTCGAGCAGTAGCAGCTCTGGCTCTTGCGCTAATGCCGTTGCCACCATGACGAGCTGTCGCTCCCCGCCACTTAACTCGCTGAAACGCCGTTCCGCCAAGTGCGCGACCCCGAGCGACTCCATCGCTTTCGTGGCTTGGCGGCCATCCTCTGACGACAGGCGGGCGAGGAGCGGAAGCCGCGTCAGGCGTCCCATCTCGACGATCTCACGGGCTGTGTAAGGATGCGGTGAGAAGACATTCTGCAGCACCATCGCCATCGCCCGAGCCTTGCGGTGGGGTGGCATGCGGGAGACCTCCTCGCCTTTGAATCTAACCGAACCAGATGACGGTCGGAGATAGCCGCCGAGCGATCTGAAGATGGTCGTCTTCCCCGACCCATTCGGCCCGATGAGCGCGGTGAAGTCGCCGCTTCCCGCCGCAAGGCTGACGCCATGGACGATGTCCGAACCACGGTGGTATCCGCAGCGGAGATTCTCGGCGACAAGAAGCGGCACGGTCATTCCCGTCCCTTTCTACGGTTCAAAAGCCACAGAAAGAACGGACCCCCGACAAACGTGGTCACCACACCAACGGGTACCTCCTGCGCCCCGCCCAGCGTGCTGCGCCCGATGGTGTCGCAGAGCATGAGGAAGACGCCGCCGTAGACAAGGCACAAGGGGAACAGCCGCCGGTGGTCGGCGCCGTGGATGATCCGCAGGAGGTGTGGAACCACAAGTCCGACAAACCCGATCACACCCGAAACCGCGACGGCGGAGGCGGTGGCAAGCGAGGCGAGCGCGAGAATCGCCAGAATGAGCCGGACGGGCCGCAGGCCGAGATGGTAGGCCATCTCCTCGCCAAGCGTCAATGCGTTGACCTTCGCCCCGAGCAGCGTCAGGATGACGGCACAGGCGGCAATAAGGGCCGCCACGGTTTTAAACAACATCGGATTGTGTGGCTGTAGATTGCCCAGCATCCACCAGATCGCGCCGTGAAGCGAGTCGAGTCCCAGCACGCTGATGAGGAATAGCAGTATGCTGGAGCAGACCGAGCCGGTGACAACGCCGCTGAGCATGAGATTGTTGGCGTACTCGGCTCCCGCTCCGCGCGCCATGAGAAGCACGAGGCACAGCACAAGGGCCGCGCCGGCGAACGCCGCCGCGGGCATCGCGATGGCGCTTGCCGCCGTCAGCCCCGTGGTGATGACCAGCACGACGCCAAGGCTCGCACCTGAGCTGAGTCCCAGCACGAACGGTTCGGCCAGCGGATTCCTGAGCACCGCCTGCAATGCCGCTCCCGCCACGGCGAGTCCACCACCGACGAAGAAGGCGCAGAGAAGACGCGCGGCGCGCAGCTCGACGATCTTCGCCGTCATCGAATCGCCGCTGAAAATTGCGGACGGCCAAATGGTGAAGCTGCCGAAGCAGAGGCAGGCAAGAAAGACCGGCACGGGCACAGCCACCGCGGCGATGAGCGGAAGATATTCTTTCAGTAACTTCGTGAGTTGAGGCATAGGAGATTAATCGCCACCGGGAGGTGGCTCCCACACTGGAACTGACATGATTAATGTGGGAGCCAGCTCCTGCTGGCGATCCCCTGGGCATGGTTCAACGGTTGGGAGATGTTGAGTGTGCGAAGCCCTAACTGTTGAACCGTTGAACCGTGAACTTTGAACCATGGCATTCCCTGGATAACGCACGATGGTCATGGCGATTTCCGTTCCGTGTCGGCGATGATCGATTTCAGAATTTTCATTCCTTCGGTGGTCCGAGGACCGAGTCGATAGAAAAGGGATTCATCGAGTTGCGTGTACACCCGTCCGGCGGCTGCTGCGGGAAGCTCCTTCCACCCCACACGGCCCTCAAGATCCGACATTCGTTCCTTTCCCATCGCCGGACAGATGATCAGCTCGGGCTTGGAGGTGAGCACCCACTCCCACGAGCAGGTGAAGTAGCCCTTGTCGACCGATTCGGCGATGTTCCGTCCACCCGCCCGCCGGATCAAATCGTTGATGAACGACTTGGCACCGATGGTTGTCGGAGGGTTGTCCCATATTTCCCAGTACACCAACGGCTTGTGGCGATCAGTGGGTGGAGATTCCTCGCCGATGATCTTGAGGCATGTGTCGAAGCGGGCGATCTCCTCCTTGGCTTTGTCCTCGCAGCCGAGGGCGGCGCCGAGTGTCGTGACGGACGTTCGGTACTCGTCGATGCTTTCCGCGGGGAGGAACAGGAATTTGATCCCAAGCTGCTCGACGGCGTCAACGGTCGACTTATCCTTGAGTGCCGAACTGATGACAAGTGTGGCTTTGAGGGTCAGCATCTTCTCGATGGTGGGCACGCCAAAGGCCCCTGCGACGGGGAGCTTCTCCACCTCCGGCGGATAATCACAGGCCGAGCTTCTCCCCACGAGTCGATCCCCCTTGCCAAGTTGGAAGACGAGTTCCGTAAGACTTGGCGAAAGCGAGACCACCCGGATATCGTCACCTTGGACAACACTTGCCGTCCATAGCAGCATGGTGGACAGCATTATTCCTTTTACGCATCTGGACATTCCTATTCTCCTCCTCTTTTTCGCCTGCCTCCTCAAGATGTCAGCCTCCGCCGTTTTTTCAATGTCCGCCAGCAGCCTGAAAGCCTCGGCCATTGCCGCGCAGGACTGGTGCCGACGGAAGCAGTGCCGCATCCACGGCAGCAACGGCGGCAGGGTCAGGAGGGGAAGAAGAACGTTTCCCGTGGTGAAACTCAAGTGGAGTATCCCGGCTGCTATTGAGACGCAGATTCCGATCTTCAGACGTTGCTGGAAGATGGCTTCCCGCCACAGCGCCGCACGCTCGTGCTCATGATGGTCAAGCAACATGAATCGTTTCTTTCTCTCTTAATTGATCTTCGAGGCGGCGATGGGAGACAGCTTTCCGTCCACCAGGCGGAGAACGATATGCACCTCCTTGCCTCCGTCGATTGGGATATACACATAGAAGACATCTGACGCAAACCTCGGAGAGCAGACATGCGCCTTTTCGAAGGAGGTGATCGGATTTTCCACAAGCAGTCTTTTCAGGTCGGATAATCCCATATCGTCAAAATGTGCGCAGATTTCTTCGAATCTGGCTGGATTGCTTTCGAACACGGCGAGCATTTTTTCGCAGATGCTGACAGCTTTTTGCGCGTCGACGGGGTCGGCGATCTCGGTTTTCGCGATATCTGGAGTGGAGGTGAGAAACAACCCCGCCGTTCCGATGATACCCGCCGAAAGAACCGTGGCGGCGATGGCCAGTTTTAACCCATATCCCGCATAGTCGATGGAATAGGAGGCGATCGCCTTGGTCATCTGAGACAGATTGCCAGAGCAGGAGGTTCTTCTTCCGAGTTCCCGAGCCCGCGCCAACCCTCCTAACATGAGCCCCGCCAGAATGGCGATGATGGCGATGACCACCAAAAGCTCGATCAGCGTAAAAATCCTGTGGTGCGTGCGATTCGGGACGAAGGCGGTTGGGATAATGCCCAATGTGCGAGTGACACCGCCTTCCCGGATTTTTAATAGTTTTGAATTGTCGCCCTCACGACAAACAATCCGTCCGACGCGCATATCTGCCGTATGATCGTCAGTGGAAAGCGCGCCGCTCTGCGCCGATTCTTCCCTCGGAGTGTTTTTCTGGATGTTTATTCGTGAGATGGTCCAGCGGACGGCGGGCGGGGGAAGCGATGCGGGGTCGTTCATGATCTCCTCGTGTTTTTCTGTCGTGCGCATGAAAAACGAACGGCCTCCGCGAAGGGAGGCCGAGGAGATCACTCTCGTCGGGGCTGACTTACGCGGAAAGCCACAACTGTGTGCCTGGCGGAGGTCTGACTTGCGGCGGCCTGATGGCCTATCCGCTCACAGTGGCGCGACCGTCTCCGTCTTTCACGGAGTTCTCCATCCGAGCTGTAGCAAGTGTAGCGCGGCATGTGATTTCATGCAAGTGTTGGCGTGGTCTGGTTGGGGTAGAGCATATGACGTCAACGCTGTTTGGCATGACGGCTGCTTTAATGAGACGGCGCGGAGACGCTTCTCAATTTTGCGGGTGAAACGTTTTTGTGCGACGGGCTACGCAGTAGCGAGGTGGAGACATAACTGTGACACATGTTCGACAAATTTGAATGTGGCGTTGTTTCGCATTTTTGCTCAAGGGGAGACGATGAGGCTGAAAAATTGCTGGGAAATAAAGAAGTGCGGCTGTGGCAGAGGTTCCGCACGAGTCCTCGGATGGGAGATGTGCGATGCGGCCAGGCGTGGACTCGGGCATAGCTGCTGGACGGTCGCCAATAAATTTTGTGATGCGGATAAAGGCTGGGTGATTGACACGGAGAAAAAGAACTGCGCCACGTGCGAGGTGTACCAGTCCTATAATCGTTCCTTCGGGGCGCATGGGCATGAGATTGAGGAACTGTTCCCTGAGGAACATGAGAAATACCTCGCATTGCTTAAAGAGCGCCTGTTGGCGTTTGAGCAGGCGGTCGATGAGGTGGGGATGAATGCGGCTACTGCCGAAGGAATGGACGGGGATCTTCATGCGAAGTCAGGATAAGGAGCCACCAAAGATAGTGTGACATTTTGGCGGGGCTCCTAAGCGCGAAAAAACCATACGCATGGAACTATGCTGCTGCGTGAGCTTTGACAATCCGTCTGAATATACTAAGTATAAATACGTTTGTAAAAAAAGTGGTAATATCATATGAAATAAGTTGTTTTGTTGGATAGTTACATTGAAAGCGATACTGTTATGTCCGCACGGAGGGACACGTGGTAAACGTGCAATGCAAATGAAACACAGCCAAAGGAGGCGGTGCGATGAACAAATTTCGGGTAATTGTGACGGGGTTTCTCGCGGCATGCGCGCTGGCGGTGGAAATCAGGGCGGCGACCTTCAATGTCGCGACGGCGGCGGAATTCCAGACGGCGCTCACGACGGCTCAGGGCAACGGGCAGGACGACACGATCAACGTCGCCACCGGAACGTACAGCATCAGCTCGACATTGACCTTTTCCTCAAGCGAGAACAATTCTCTGACCATCACCGGGGCAGGCTCCGCCACGACCATCCTCGACGGCGGAGGCACGCGGCAATGCCTGAGTTTGACCAGCAACGGCAACGGCGGCATTTCCGTCGCCGGGCTCACATGCCGGAACGGGCGCGCCACAACTCTTGGCGGCGGGCTTGCCATCAACTGCTCAGGTTCAGGAGCGATGTCCCTGAGCAATTGCGAGATCAGGAACAACGTCTCGGAACGTTCCGCAGGCGGCGCGTATCTCGGGGGAATGAACGGCTCGATCACCGTGGATGGCTGCACCGTCGACAGCAATTCCCTGGATCCGGTGACCGGCGACGACGGTGGCGGAATCGACATCTACGTCGACACCAACGGCAAGGGCAATATCACGCTTAGAAACTCCACAATCACAAACAACACGATAGGCGAGTGCCCCAGTGCCGTGGGAAGCCCGGACGGGGCGGGCGTTTTCATGTATCATCTTGGGACCGGGTCAACCATCACCGTCGAGAACAACACCATATCCAACAACACGGCATTGGGCGGGCCGGGAGGCTTCTATGTCCGCGTGCCAGTCAGCACGACTTTTATTTTCACCGGCAACACACTCTCCGGCAACTCGTCGGGCCGCGCGACCGTTGGCGTGCAAGGCGGCGGATCGCAAATCCATTTAGAGGATGCCAATGTCACCATCTCCAACAACAAGATACTGAGCAACAGGACGCTTGGCCCCTACGCGGAAGGCGGCGGGATGTTCATGTCCATAACAACCCGCGGGACATGCGACCTGATCAACAACGTCTTCGCCGGCAATTCGTCGGCGCAGCATGGCGGCGGAGCCACCCTCACCCTGGGCAGTGGCATGACACGCGTGAACATCGCCGGAAACCTTTTCGTCTCCAACACCGCTACCGGATCCGGCGGAGGGATCATTGTGAATTCGGGCTGCAATGTCAGCCAGATCAACAACACATTCTTCTCGAATACCGCGGGCGAGGGGGGCGGTTCCTCGTTCTACGCCGAAAGCGCCAGCCGCTCCCTCACGGTCCGCAATGACGTGTACCGCGGCAACACCCCGAACGCTTTAGCTAATCTCGGCACAGGCTCCATGAACGCCCAGTACTCGAACATCCAGGGCGGCACGGGGCAGTCGTGGTTCGGAACGGGGTGCGTAGACGCCGACCCGCTCTTCTTCAACTCGTCGAATCCGCCCGGGGCTGACGGCGTGTACGCCACCATCGACGATGGCCTGCATCTCACCGCCGCAAGCCCGTCCGTCAACACGGGAAGCGCCAGCGCGGTCCCGTCGACGTTGACCACCGACATCGCCGGGCAGGCCCGCACGCAGGGCGGCGCGGTCGACATGGGCGCGTACGAGGGGGTGGCGGGAACGCCGGTGGCCTACAACGTGACCATGGCGGTCTCGCCCGCGGCGTCAGGAACCACCACACCCGCGGCCGGGACGCACGCCGTCACGTCTCCGCAATCCATCACGGCGACCGCCGCCGCCGGCTACAACTTCGCCGGCTGGACGACGTCCGCCGCCGCCACCGTCGCATCCGCGACCTCGGCCTCGACGACCGTCACGTTCACGGCGGACGCCACCGTCACCGCCACGTTCGCCGCCATTCCCGCCACGGCGACGCTCACGATGGCCGCATCCCCGGCGGCTGGCGGCATCACCAGTCCCGTCGTCGGCGCAAGCACCGTCAACACGCAAGTGGCGATTCCCATAACCGCCACCGCCAACTCCGGATCTGCCTTCCGCAGTTGGACTTACTAGGGAAACGTGACGCAAGCCAGTCCGTGGGCTGCATAGCCTAAGGACACGCTGACGGGAGACGCCACCGTCACCGCCACTTTCGCCGAGGTCGGAACCGGCGGCGACCTCATGTTCATCCACCACTCCGTCGGGCAGAACTGGCTCGACAACAGCCTCAGAACCGCCCTGGACGCCAAATCGTATGTCGACGAGGTCAATGAAATCACCTACAACGACGTGGTCGCCCCCGACGCCGGCCGTCCCTCCTCCCTGGGCGCCGTCCCCGGCGACAACACCAACATGTGCCACTGGCTCTTCTGGTTCAACGACTATTTCCAAAGCGTTCGCTCATTCGGTTGCGCCAGCGGGACGAACCGGATCATCATGTTCAAAAGCTGCTTCCCGAACAGCCATATTGACCAGACCGGAGTCGAACCCGGCAACCCGTTCGACGAGACGCACACGATAGTCAACCATCAGGCCGTCTTCAGGCACCCCTCGGGGACTGGCAACAGCTACACCAATGGCGGCGCCACCTATCTGCCGCTTGAGGACGTCTTCGCCGCCAACCCCACCATCCTTTTCATCCCCGTTCTGGCTCCGCCGGAGTGCTATGCGGAGGCGACGGCCACCACCGGCGACAACGCCCGCGCCTTCAGCGACTGGCTGAAGAACACATGGCTGCCAGCATATAGGGATAGAACCGGCCTCAACAACGTGGCGGTCTTCGACTTCCTCGACGTTCTCGCCAACGCCGACAGCGGGGCGTCCCACTCGAACATGCTTAAAACCACTTACGGGGGAGACACGAACGACTCGCATCCGAACAGCACGGCGAACGAGACGGCGACCCAGATCTTCGCCACCGGGGCACCGAACTTCATTGACGTTGTCTGGGGGAATTTCAATGGAGCCATCACGCACTATGTTCTTACCATGGAGGCTTCACCCTACGGTGGCGGAGTCACCTCTCCCGCCTTGGGAGCCAGCGACGCGCATGCCCCTGTTGTGATCTCGGCAACCGCCGCGGAGGGATACCGTTTCGTGAATTGGACGGTCGCCGCCAACGGAACCGTCTACAACACGGAATCGCCAACCACGACGCTCCTCATGTCCGGCGCCACGACCGCCACGGCCACATTCGCCGCCACGCCCTACATGACCTGCGGCTCGACGACCGTGGTCGAGGTCGGCGACCTCACGAACTTCACAGGAACCGCCTTCGGCGCCAAACCCACGCCATCGGCGGCCTACACCGATCCCGTCTCAGGGAGTGTCAAAACGGCATCTCTGAAGGCGACCTTCGACAAGGCCCACGCCGACCGATTCACCGCCGAATGGACGAAGAAAGTCGTCCTTTTCAATAAGAAGTCCATTCCGGTGGGAACTACTTCGCAGAGCTATCTGCTGGAGAACCCGCTGGTGGATCTGATCTGCGCCTTTTCGGTGAAGGCCACCAATACGAGCAAGGTCAAAGGGATATACAGCGCCGGGGAGATTCTCGTCCCACCCCCGCGGATCACCGCCATCCAGAACGCGGCGGGCGAGACGATCACGACGGCCGCCGCCGGCTCGACCCGCTGATCCAGCGGCGGCTTGTCATTGAGAATGATGAGAGATGCCACAGGGTGGAGGATTGCCTGCGAATCCATAGTGAGACGGGCGTGCCAGTCCTGTTCGATGTCTTTC
>CAYTFM010000051.1:19412-34612 GCA_964436735.1 uncultured Victivallales bacterium
CCGGCTCGACCGTCTACGTCGTCGGCTATTATTTCGGGACGGCCGCCCCCTCCGCATGGATGGAGTACGACAGCAACGGCCGCATCAAGCAGGCGAAATGCAAAGCGTTGAAAAACCTGTTCACCTACACGGACGCCAAAGGCAAGCATGTCTGCATGGATCCGACGACCGGCGAAAGTCGTCTTCCCGTCCAACTCCCGAAGGCCCCGCTCCCCGCCGGCATTCAGAACTTCGTCGTGGTCGACAACGGACTGGGACGGTGCGTCTTCAGTTTCACGGTGGAGTGAGCGGCCCCTGTTCTCCATGCTCAGAGACAAGGTTAGCCCATGTGCGATAGACTCGAGGCGACAAGAGCCGTCCAGCCGGTTTGATGCGACGCCCCGAGCCCGCATCCCGTGTCGCCGTCGAAGTATTCGTGGAAGCACACGATGTTCCGCCAATGCGGATCGGTGTTGAAGCGATTATCGGTTCCGTGATAGGGGCGTCTGCCGTTTGCGTCCGGGCGGAAGAGCGCGGCGAGGCGTCCGTTCATTTCGCACGAGATCTCCTTGAGGGTGAGCAGCCGTCCCGATCCTGTCGGAAATTCGACCTTCAGCGTGTCGCCGTAGAAGTGGTCATAGCGCTCCAGTGCCTCTATCAGAAGGTAGTTTACGGGGAACCATATCGGTCCCCGCCAGTTGGAGTTTCCGCCGAAAATATGGGTGTCGGATTCGCCGGGCACATAGCTGACCTTGTGTTCGGCGCCGTCCGCCATGAGGACATAGGGCTCTGAGGCATGCCTTTGCGAAAGGGAGCGGAATCCGAACGGCGAGAGGAATTCGTTTTCGTCGAAAAGATGGCGCAGAACATGCGTGAGGCGGTCTTTCGAAGGGATGGCGAGGAGGAGATGCCTGTCCCTCCCTGCGATGCCCCCATCCTCATCCATGAATGATATCCGCGAGGCGAGGTCCTTCCTGTTCTCAATGAACCACCGCATCCGTTTGTGGAATCCGGGGAGGTGCTCAAGCGTCTCGGCGTGGATAGCCTCGACGGCGATGAGCGGAATGAGTCCCACCAGCGACCTGATCCGAAGAGGAGTCGACCTCCCGTCCTGGACGATCTGGTCGTAGTAGAAACCATCCTCTTCGTGCCAGAGTCCGGTGCCGCCAAGATTGTTCATCGCGTCGGCGATCGAGATGAAGTGCTCAAAGAATTTCGAGGCCATGTCCTCGTAAACAGGATCGTCATGGGCGAGTTCAAGGGCGATCGCCAGCATCGTTCCCGCATAGAAGGCCATCCACGCCGTGGCGTCCGCCTGCTCCAAGTGTCCGCCGCTGGGGAGCGGTCTGGAGCGGTCGAAGACGCCGATGTTGTCCAGCCCCAGAAATCCTCCCGAGAAGATGTGCCGGCCATGGGCGTCCTTGCGGTTCACCCACCAAGTGAAATTGATCAGCAGCTTCTGGAACGCCGACGCCAGGAAGCGCCGATCCTTCACGCCGCCCGCGGCGGCGGCGATCTTGTACACCCGCCAGCAGGCCCAGGCGTGCACAGGCGGGTTGACGTCGTTGAAATTGTATTCGTAGGCCGGCATCTGCCCGTTCGGATGCTGGTACCACTCACGCAGGAGCAGGATGAGTTGCTGTTTGGCGAAGTCGGGATCGATTCGTGCCATTGGGATCATGTGGAACGCCAGATCCCATGCGGCGAACCACGGATACTCCCACTTGTCCGGCATCGACAGCACGTCGCGGCAGAACAGATGCGGCCAGTCCGAGTTTCTGTCCGATCTTCGGCTCTCTGGTGGAGGTGGCATCGAGGGGTCGCCTTTCAGCCAGTCCTCAACGAAAAGATGATAAAACTGCTTGCTCCATAGAAGCCCGGCGCAGGCATGGCGGAACAGTTCTTTCTGATCCGCGCTGAGATCAGCCCGTGTGCGGGAGTGGTAGAAGTCGTCCGCCTCGGCGGCGCGGGCGGCGACTGTCTTGTCGAAACCGGAGTTGAATGGCTTCGAGGGCGTCGTGTTGGACGTCAGCCGCAACCGCAGAACGGCACTTTTTCTTCCAGGGATGGAAAGACGGTAGTGGATGCCCGCCTTGGTGCCGACGCGTTTCGGATTAACGGCGCTTGTGTTTCCGCTGATCAGGTATTCGTGGAAGGCGTCTTTGACGTAGTTCGTGTACGTCGGCGTTCCGAAAAGCTTGACCGTGTTGGTCTCGTTTTCCGTGAAAAGTATCTCCGGTTCCGCCGTTGTCCCTTTAACGTCGTAATACAGGGAGAACTCGCGCAGCGACTCGTGTCGGGTGAGGATTCTGTTGTCGCCGTCGGCCTTGATAAGGGGTTTCAGCGTGCATCCCTCGTGGCGGCAGCCCCATATCCAGGTATTGCGGAACCAGAGTGTGGGAAGGACATGCAACTTGGCGGCTTCAGCTCCGCGGTTGTGGATGGTGATCCGGATCAGGATGTCATCCGGCTCCTCCTTGGCGTACTCCGCATAGACGTCGAAATACCGCAAGCCGTCGAATATCCCCGTGTCGGCGAGCTCGTACTCGGGCTGTCCGAGGCCGCGGCGCCTGTTCTCGGTGACAAGCTCCTCGTAGGGGAAGCGTGCCTGGGGATAGCGGTAGAGCCCCTTCATATAGGAATGCGTGGGAGTGGAGTCAAGATAGGCGTACAACTCCTTGACGTCCTCGCCGTGGTTGCCCTCGGAGTTCGTCAGACCGAAGAGCCGCTCCTTGAGGATCGGATCCTTGCCGTTCCAGAGTGCGAGGGCGAAGCAGAGGCGGCATTCGCGGTCGCAGATCCCGAGGAGTCCGTCCTCACCCCAGCGATAGGCGCGGCTGCGCGCCTGGTCGTGCGGGAAGTAGTCCCATGCGGAGCCATCGGGGGAGTAGTCCTCGCGCACCGTGCCCCACTGACGCTCGGAGAGATAGGGCCCCCAGCGCTTCCAGTTCTTCTCCCGGTGGGCGTCCTCGGCGAGCCGTTCCGCCTCAGCGCCGATTGCCCCCTGCGCCACACCCGGTTGCCCCGATGTGTTTCTCGCGCCGCATGGACTCATGTCGCAGCCTCCCGTCTACATGGCATGGTGTGTTCCCAGGTGGTGATACGGAACGGTTCGCGGGGATCAGCAACTCTGTAAACGCATGGCGACATCGCCGCAGGATGGCGAGGAGTTGAGAAACGCGGTGAAGTCCGTTCCAGATTCCACCGCCTTCTTGGCGGGGGCGGCGAGTTCGGACCGCCCGATCACGATGGCGCCGCGCAGTTTCCCGTCGCGGAAGACGAATTCGAGGTAACTGCGCTCGGTCTCCTCCTCATAAACAAGATAGCTGCCATCCTCAGGCTGGAACGTGCCGACGCTGGTCAAGTCGAGACCGAGCGCCTTGACCGTGTTCGACCTTGGCAACCCGCCGAACGACGTCGGGACTCCCACGGCGTTGAGTCCGGCGATGCCACCCTGATATTGGGAGGCTGCCCATGAGCCGTAAAGCTGCCCGTTGTGCTCCGCCACGTCGCCTGCGGCGAAGACGTCTGCCGCGGAGGCGCGCATGTGGTTGTCGACGATGATCCCGTTGTTTACCTCGAACCCGGTCTTGCGGGCGAGCGAGCTGTTGGGGCGGACGCCGGTGGTGAGAAGCACGATGTCCGCCGGGATCGACCGGCCGTCCTGGAGCGACACTGCGGTGACGCGTGCGGCACCGACAATCTCCTTGGTCTTGGCGTTCTTCTCGATTTTGACACCGAGCGAGCGGACATGCCGCTCAAGGACGCCGCCCGCCTTTTGATTGAGCTGCCGCGGCATCAGCCAGCCGTGGCTTTCGAGCAGCGTGATGTCGGCCCCGCGCGCGGCGAGCGCGCCCGCCGTCTCAAGACCGAGGATGCCGCCGCCGACGCACACGACGCGGGAGCCTTTTCCCACGCCTTCCAAGATGCGGTCGGCGTCCGCCGCTATTCTGAGGGTGAGCACGCCGTCCAGCGTGGTGCCGGGAAGCGGCGGAATGTAGGGATGTGAACCGGTCGTCAGAATCAATTTGTCGTAGATGAGCTCCCTGCCGTCGGCGAGGGTGACCAGTTTGGCGGCGATCGACAGCTTTTCGACGGAGGTGCCGCGCAGGAGCGTGATCCGCTGCTCGACGTACCAGCTTTCAGGATGTAGTGGCAGCGAGTCCCTGGTAATCTCGCCGGCAAGGTAGCGCGTCAGATTGAGTCGATAATACGGCAGCTCGGACTCCACACAGATGAGCGTAATCTCGGAGTCGGGGGAGGCTTTGCGGATAGTCTCCGCCGCCGATACGCCCGCCACACCGCCACCGACGATGACCACGCGGATCGCCACTGCGCTCGTTGCCACCTCCGCCTCGCGCGCCGGCGCGAACTTGTCCTTCTCCGCCCCGCAGACGGGACAGGCGTCGGGAGGTTCGGCACCCTCATGAACGTAGTCGCAGTTGATGCATTGCCATTTCGAACTTTTCACAGGGGTCGTCGAAGACACGGGCTCGGCCCATGGTTCGAAGTCGGTTGTCGCCGCGCCGCACACGGGGCAAATGTCGGGCGGGCTGTCACTCGCATGGACATACCCGCACACCCCACACCGATACGAAACCGCATTTGTCGAACCGCTCATGGTATTCCCTATTTGATTTCCATGAACTTCTCGGCGGCGACGCCGCAGATCGGGCATTTGGCTGGAACCGCGTCGAGGACCGTGTTGCCGCAGACCGGACAGACGGATATCTTCGCCGCCGGAAGGTCTTTGCCCGTCTTGACGGCTTCGGCGGCACTGCTGTAGAGCTGATGATGGATCTTCTCGACGGCCAGCGCGAGCTCAAACGACTTGATCGCCCCTTGGTTGCTTTCCTTTTTCGCCTCGGCGAGGAAGTCGGGGTACATCGTGGTGAACTCGTAGTGCTCACCGCCGATGGCCTCCTGCACGTTCTGCTCCGTCGACCCCACGCCGTTCAGCACGCGCAGATGGGCGTGGGCGTGGACCGTCTCGGCCTCGGCCGCCGCCCTGAACAGTTTGGCAACCTGCGGTTTGCCGTCGGCGTCGGCCTTCTTGGCGAACGCCAGATATTTTCTGTTCGCCTGGCTCTCTCCCGCGAACGCGGCCTTCAGATTCTCCGTTGTCGCCATTGTCATCTCTCCTTTTCCGTTTGTTTGTTACTTGAAACGCGGGGAGCGCCCCGCATGCGATTCACGTTCCTTTTCCAGCGCACCGGTTACATGTCCCCCTGACCTCCACGCGAACAACCTCGGCAACACCGATGCCGTCCAGCGAGGCAGGCGGGGTTAATACGTCGAACTCGCCGCTGTGGATGTCCTTGATGAGCCCGCACTTCACGCACACGAAATGGTGATGGCGCGACATTCTCGCGTCGAAGCGCTGCCGTTCGGAGCTGGAGACGGCCTGCAAGACGAGTCCCTTCTCTTCAAGCAGGCGAAGCGTTCGATACACCGTGTCGAAGGAGATCGACGGCATCCGCTCCCTGACCCGCTTGAGGATCAGCATGGCGTCGGGATGTTCGTCTGTGTCGGCGAGCGCCCGGTAGATCTCCAGCCGCTGATGAGTGGCCTTCAGCCCGTGCGAGCGGAACAGTTCGGCGAGCTGTTCCGCTTCTTGCCGCGCGTTTCCCGTCATGGCCTCCGCTCCTGAAGGTGAGCATAGTGTTAGGAATATTTATTAGATAATAACAACTATACAACAACAGCGGCTCTTGTCAAATAAGGGTCTGTTCATGAATAAACTTTACATGTGCTAAAAAACTATTGCGGAGTAGTTGGGGAGATGAAGTCGCCCCCCCTTGACTATCCGCCCTCATGTGCTATAATAAACAAGTTTGCGCTACACCAGACGCACGGGTTGAAAGTCCCGATCCCTCTTTCCGAGTCGCCTTTGCCAGGCGGATTTGTTAACCTTCCCAACGGCCCAACCGCAGATGGATTCTATCTAATCTATTCCGGGGCCGATGTGCGGAACTCGTCTTGATGGCTGAATCCTATGGTCGCCCGCAAAGCGCCAACCACCCGAGGCGAGCAGAAAGGAGCAAGAAATGGATTCGAAGATACATGAGGAGAAGATCAATCGCATCGACGACAGCGGCGGCGGGTTGCCATTCGGCATCACCGAGCTTTTGTCGGAAATGGGCGAGAAACTGCTGCATCCGTTCGAGGCTATGCGGGGCAC
Source organism: uncultured Victivallales bacterium (assembly GCA_964436735.1). Classification (GTDB taxonomy): domain Bacteria; phylum Verrucomicrobiota; class Lentisphaeria; order Victivallales; family GWF2-38-69; genus CAYTFM01. The sequence goes on from CAYTFM010000051.1 coordinate 25,573, forward strand.
GGCCGCTCCCTGCGAGCATGACTGGGCACCCGTCAGAATGGTCAAATTCGACGACGCCTCCTCGGAGGTCATGCGCTGCCTGAAGTGCGGCAGTGTGGATATCGTCGAACGCAAGTCCGCCTAATTTTTCCGTACGCCGGAAAAACTCAGGAGATGTCGTCTTCAGTCTTTTTCAAGACAAGAAACCTCGACATAATCAACAGCATGACGGCAAGGAGCAGCGAACCCACAATCACGGAAAAGACGTAGGCGATGGCAAGTTTGGTCAACGTCGCCTTCTCCATGCCGGGAAGCGCATAGTCTGGCAACGGTGCCTTCCATCCATGCTCTTCGGCTTTCGCAATCCCCTCGGGGACGAATCCCTCGCCCCCGTCCACCTTGGCCAACTCCGTTTTGATCTCTTCGGAACCCCACTCGCCCCATGCCGCCCCTGCGCCGAACTTCTCGGGAAGGAAGAGTCCTAGGGGGGAGAGAAGCACGAGGACGGCAAGGCCGACGGCGAGGACGGGAACAAGACGACGATTGCCAGCCTCCGTCCCGTCCGCCGCCGAGGAGGCGAACATCGACGACGCTGTCCGCTGGAAGTAGGCCACGACGAGGGCGGTGACCACCGCCTCCACGAAGCCGAAAATCAGGAAATGCTCCGCCGCCATGACGGGGACGGCGACTCCAAGGCCGAAGGGGCAGTAGAGTGGGCGACCAGCTGCGTCTTGGGCGAGCAGAGGTTGGATGCCGAACAGTATGCCGGCGGCGACTGCCGCCGCGCAAAGTCCGAGATAGCCGCCGATGGCCGCTCCGACCCAGTGCCGGGCTGAGCTGGTGGGTTGCCCGCCGGCGATCAGGCGATACGCTCCCCATCCGGCGAACGGCATGACCACGCCCATCGTAAAGCAGTTCGCCCCGATCGCCATGATCCCCCCATCGCCGAATAGCAGCGCCTGCATGATCAGCGCCAGCGACACCGCCACGCACGCCGCCCATGGGCCGAGCAGCACTGCGACCAACACCGCCCCCACGGCGTGCCCACTGCTTCCGCCGGGAACCGGCACGTTGAACATCATGATGACGAAGCTGAACGCCGCGCCGAGCGCGAGCAGTGGAGCCTGCTTCAAGCGCAGGGTCTTCTTGACCTTGTTGAGCGCCACCGACCAGAATCCCGCCATGACGCCGAACAGCGGCAGACAGGTCTGTGGGCCAAGATAGCCATCGGGTATATGCATGGTCGATCTCCGAGATTTCTGGTCATGTCGCTCTCATGCTGGAAAAGGTAGCCCACCAGCGGGATATAGCCAAGTCGTGGAACGCGTTCGCCCGAAGTGGCGCTAATCATGGCGCAAGCCGAAGCGCGGGAACATCTGGCAATAGCAGGAGAAAGGATTCGGGTGTCTGTGGAAGCGCGTAGGCATTTATTCAACAAGTTTTATGACGCAATACTCAGCCGCTGATTTGCCAGCCGCGATGCCATCTCCCCAATGGAAGTATCCAGTTCTGGCGCGGCCGTCGTTGTAGTTCACCAAGAGGGAGAAGCGGATTGTCGTATCCTTCCTCAGCTCGGGTAGCTCGATGGCCTCGACCGGAAGTCTGAGGGAGTAGAGCGTCCGGTTTCCCGCCTGGCTGATTTTGACAAACGAGGGATCCATTGGCCCTTTTCGTTTCGGGGCCTGCGACTGGGCGAGGTGGCGATAGAGTTGCGGTCCCTTGGAGGTGAGGGCGGCAGCCAGTTCGGTGATGCCGGACGGTGGTTGCGCGCTCTTGTCCACATCGTATTGGATGCCGATCTGGACGGAGTCCCCTTGCCAGGTGGACTCCCCTTCCGCATTCTGGTGGAAGCCATCTTTTTCCACGAGTACATCCACGTTGAAATGGGTGGGCTGCCACGAGCAGCGGGCCCACGCTTTGCTCCTTCCGTCATAGAGGACGACGCCAAGGGGTTCATAATCCTCGCCGGTAAGCTCGCGCCACTCTTTTCCGTGCGGGGTTATTGTCGGAGATAAAGATTCGTCCTCTTTTGTCATCCGTTTCGCCGTGCCTGTCTCTGAGTAGATGAAGCGCATGGCCCATACACAAAATTTGTCATTTGAGGATAGAAGACGCACGTCGATCTCCTTGCGCCGCTCGTTCAACGCGCCGGAGAGGTCGAACGTCCATGAGAGGGGCTGTGCGCTTTCTGGCGGCAGCGTGCTGTTCCCCGAGGTGTCCCCATCGAGGAGTTTGACACCTTTCGGAAGTTATAGAACAAAAGAGAATGGCGTCGCCTCCTTGGCGAGATTGTAGACATTGGCGCGCATTACGCAAGTGGACGCATCCTTTGGATAGTAGCCCTTGGGGGAATAGCCAACCTGTGCGGGGTCCGTGTCCGGCTGGACCACAATGGGAGACGGGGTGGATCTCATGTGGCATCCCTTGACGGCGGTGGCGCAGAGTGCGGCCGCGCGGGTGTCACGGTCAAGGAACTCCTTGATGTCAGAGAGCTTCACGAATAGGTATGAGACGCCATCCGGAACGGGTATCCTACCCTTTGTTGAATGCGAAAGCTCCCTACCGTCAATTCCTTCGGTTTTCAGTACGGGTATGTCCAGTTCGATGGTGGCGTTTTCAGCGGCACCGCCGGCGCAGAGCGCGACCACCGCCTCCTCTCCCCCCTCTCTGGCGAAGACCCGGGCGCGTCTGACCGCGGGATCACGCACCTTCAAATCGCCGATATACGTGGTGGTGGCGAGGTTGTGGACGACGGCGGCGTAGGCGGCCATGCCACGCAGCGGTGTGTGTTCGCGTCCATGCATGCCCCAGTTGACTGCGCCCTCGTCAAAATAGATGAGGAGGAAGGCGAAGTGCCGGGCGATGCCGCACGCTTTATCCTCGATAGCCTTCATCGCCAGCTCCTTGGCGCTTTTGGCCGCTTCCGCCCTTGGCGGCCGCCCCGGCCCCCGCGCCCACGAACTGCCGGCCTCCGTCATCCAGAAAGGGATGCCAGCCTGTCCATACTCTCCGCACCAGCTTCTGAGTTTGGCGATGTACTCCTCCGTTTCCTCCCACGAATGATAGTCGTGATAGGCGAACACGTCCGAGCTCTCGAGGAGTCCGTTGAGCGCATACGTGTCGAAGGCGTATTTTTTCACATGATTGAAAACGCCGCCCAGGATCGGTGCGCCCGCCGCGTGAGCGTTGGCGCAATAGCGGACGGCGCGCAGAAGGGCGGTGTACGAGTCGCCGGGGACGCCTCCGCCGGCGAACAGGTCTGGTTCATTCCACACCTCCGTTCCGCGCCACGCCGTCGTCCCCAGTTCGGTTTTCATCTGACGCCAGGCGCGCGCGACGCTCAGCAGGTCTGTGGGATAGGGGATGGGGCGTCTCGCATCCGTCGAGCAGAAATTCTCCAGAAGATCGATACCACGCTCGGCGGCCTCTCGGCGGAACTCCTTGAGCGCGTCAGGATAGTTCAATGCGCTCTCCGCCATCTGTTTCATGTTCCAGCCGAATCTTTCTCGCTGCATGCCGATGCCGCAGCGGGCAAGCGTCGAGAGATAGGAGCGCCTCAACTCCTTGTTTTTCAGAATCTCAAAATAACTGAACGCCCCGTCGACCGCGAAAAAGGAATCCCGCAGCCCCTTGAACTCCGGCAGGCTGATCACACCAAACGACTGGTAGCCCATTTTCCTGAAGACGATCTCATAGTAGCCTGAGGGAAGCTTAAGCGTCGCTGAGGCGGTTGTGCCATCTTTCGAGAAAGAACCCACGCCCTTCTCGCGAAACTTTCCTTCATAGTCGACGATGTCGTAGGCCAGGTCATCCGTGTCACAGGGACCCGAGAGCGTCCATTCAAGCGTGGCTGGCGAGCCAGGGCAGAGGTAGAATGAGCTTGGCTGCGCGACGGGGTCGAGGTGGGCGTAATATCCACGCGCCTTGGCGTCGATTCGGGCGACCAAGATGCTGTTCGCCTCCGGTCTCACCGGAGCGTTCACCTTTAGCGTGATCGCTTTCGCTGGCCCGCGCCAGACGCCATCATTCGCTCCTCCCCAGTGGAAGATGCTTTTTCTGGTGGGGTTGCCGAACTCCTTGACCGATATGGTTTGCCAGTCTCCACGGCTTGAATCGAGAGGGATATCCTGCTGAAACGCCTGTCCTTGGCTGTCGGTGAGGAGGAGACAAAAAGAGGACATGCGGGTTTTCACCTGAAAGATCAACTCTTCTGCCAAAATGGGGGAGGGCAGCTTCGTTCCCATGCCGACGTACCGGCCGCCGCCTGAGAAGTCGGCACTCAATCTCATCGCCTGGGGGATGGGATCATCGGCCAGCTTCTCCACTTTCATTGAGCCTTTCGCTCCGGGGAATTCAGATCCCGCTATGAATTTCCATTCCCCGGCGTCTTTGGTGAAGTCAGCGACGATGATCGACTTCACCCCTTGTGTGTTTTTCCCCGCCGGGATGTGCTCCATTTTAGCCAGCACCTGTCGTATCCACAGAGTGTTCTTTTCTGGCGTGACATTGGAGCGGTGCAGAATGAGTGCCACTCCTTTCGCCGGTCCGCGCCAGACCCCATCATTGGAACCTCCCCAGTGGCTGATCCCCTTCTGGCTCGGGTTGCCGAATTCCCGCAGTGACAGCTCCTGCCAGCCCGTTTTGCCGGGTTCCATCCCGATACTTTGCTGGAACGTCTGCCCTGCGCTGTCGGTGAGTCGTATCCAAAATGCGGAGGCCGTTCCTTTTACGGAGAACGTGAGCTCTTCTATCTCCACAGGCGGATTCAGAGGCTTGCACATGGCGACATAGTTCCCCCCGTCGGAGAAGTCGGCCGACATTCGCATGCCAAAGCCATCCTGGCTTGCCACGTCTTTCTCGCGGGTCAACTCTCCCTTGGCTCCAGGAAACTCTTTGCCAAGGGAAAGCTCCCACCCGTTGGCGTCTTTGGAGAAGTCGCCGAGAAGGACGGACTCTTCCGCGGTGGCGACGACCGCCACCATCAGCACCGCTAATTCCATCCATGCCACACACCAACGCCTCATTGCGACGCTCCTTTCGAGATGAATTCGCTCATGCGCGAGTCATTGCTTGACGAGAGCTAAGAATTCGTTGAAATACTCGTTTATGCCACATTCTTTCAGCCTGTCTGGTGTCATTTGTTCAACGTGACCGTCCATGAACGAACAGTTGGGGGCGTTGCCATGCCGTGCGTGGATGGCGCTGTTTTCCCAGCCCTGAGTGTCTTTGTGCCTGAAATAGTACCATTGCCGGAACCCGGAACCTCCAAGTTTCCCCGTGTCGGCGATGAGCACATGGTTGTTGGTCAGTCTGTCCGCTTTGCAGAAAATGCTGCCATATGAGGAGGGCGGTAGTGTCGGCAACTCGTTGTTTGTTATGTTGCCGCCATAGCAATTCCAGCCGTCCGGCGTCCCGTCGAACCAGGACTTCATCTCGGGGCAGCTGATGAGCTTCTTGTCGGGAAGGTAGGCGGGAGTCCCCAAGACGTTGTCCCCGAAAATGAAGCTGTGCCATGGATACCACCAGGTATGAGCCGTGTTGGCCCAGGTGGACAAGCCGATCACGCCGTTGAAGTCAAGGGCATAGTAGTTCTCGGCGGTGACGAACTGTTTGAGCCTGCTTTTGCAGTCGATATTCCGTGCGGACTTCCTCGCCCTGCTGAGCGCGGGGAGGAGGAGGCTTGCGAGGATGGCAATTATCGCTATCACCACTAGAAGCTCGATGAGTGTGAAGCGTCTGAGCCGCCAAGGACAGCTCGTTTTAGCTGGCGAGCCGCATCGGTGAATGAATAGGTTGCTTTTCATCGTGATTCCCGTTCGTTTGGCGTTCGGATAAGTGATTCGGTTCGAACAGTAAACGCGTTCCGTGAACAATCCAATGGCATTCGGTTTATCTCGTCGTGCTGGTTGGCGGACGATGGCGCGCAAAGGCATCGCGCACGGCCTCAAGGTAGTGTGTCCCATGCGTGGTGTCAGGCTCGAGATAGCTTCCTTCCGTCCACTCGTTCCAGGCGTTGAGCGTGACGATCCGGCGGATCCCCAACTGTTCCTGTCGCGCCTTCACCAACTGCAGAGATTCATGGAACGCCATGGGTGTGTTGTCCAGGACGCATGGGGTGAATGGATACCCGCCCGTTGGACTCCATGCGCCTTCCGCGGAAGTTCTCGGACTCGGATCCCAGCCCATAGTGACATTCGGGAAATAAGGGACGCCAAGCGTATTGGTCATGCGCTTCCAGCTGGTGAGATACGAGTCGCGCACGCGGTCATAGGCGATGTCGGGGCTCCGTCCAAGGTCGGCATGGTGGACCCAGACATACGAGGTTGCGCTGTCAAAGCCAAGCGGGCCTATCAACTCCGCCGAATCTGCGGCGGCGGACTCGCCTGGTAAGAGGGTGGTTCCCCAGGCGACCGCATTGAGATGGATGCGCGGGAAGCCTGCGCGGAGCGCTCGACGGCGAAAGTCGTCGAGTGCCGCCCTGGTGGCGGGGATGCCGCCATGCGACTCGACGAGGCGCCCGATGTCATAAAAGGAGAAATACGGTGCGTCATCCACGGTGAAATAGCTCGGGTGGGTGAAATAGGTGCGAATGATGTGGTCTGTCGCGACGCGGAAGGTCTCGGGTGAAACCTTGCCTTGGTACAGGAGAGGCTTTGGGGTGTCGAGCCGCGCGGGGTGTAGGTCGATCCAGTCGTGGTTCGCCCACATGCAGCAGAACTTCACTCGGCTGTTATTCTCCGCCCCCATGTAGCCGCGCTCAAGACAGCGCTCGAGGAATGGACCATCGTCGTACCAGTACCAGTCGAAAATCCAGAAATCGATCCCGTGATCGGCGGCCGAATCGATTTTCCTTTCCATGACCGTGGGATCTGACTCGTCTTCGAAGCCCCAGAGAGGTGATTTGGGTTGCATATGTCCCGGAAACCGCGGAACGGCGGTTTTGACCAGTTCCCACTCTGTCCATCCTGGATGCCGCCACTGCGCGTTGCGCGTATCTTCGTGGTAATTCGGAAAGTAGTATGCCCCAACCTGCCATGCCGTGTCGTCGCCGCTCATTCACAACCTCCGCATTGCTCGCCGTTGGATTTCCCATGTATTCAATATATTGGTACTTCTGACGGCACGCCTTCACAATCAGGCCAATGCCTCGCACGATCCGGCCAATCATGGCGCATGTGTGGTAAACAGGGTGGAGAGCAAGCAGGAGACGCGCGTCATGGGAGCTCGACTGAAGCGGCTTCGCAAGGAATCGGGCGATGCCATGATGCTGCAGTGGGATGAAACCCTGCGAGGGCGGGAAATCCCGCTGGAGATGCGGAGGGTGCGGCGTCATCCAGTGTATCCTCTTCATTCACATGCGTTCACGGAGCTTGTTGTTGTTCTTGGAGGAAGCGGACTACATCTGACGGGGTCCATCAGCCATCCCATCGGACCCGGTGATGTTATCGTGTTGCAGAGCGGGCAGACCCACGGTTATGCTGAAACCAAAGATCTTGATATTGCCAATATCCTATTCGATCTGCGTCGTTTGAACCTGCCTGGCTCGGACCTCCGCTCGATGCCGGGGTTTCATGCGTTGTTCATTATCGAACCTGTGTTGAGGGGAAATGATCGACCACTCGCGCGGTTGAGGATCAAAGGGATGATGCTGCGACGCGTCGGAGAGATTCTGGAGCAGATGGAGGCGGAGGATATTGTGAAGTCTCCGGGGTGGGTGTTTGCGAGCACGGCTCTTTTCATGCTCCTTGTCACGTGCCTGGTGCGCGAGTACTCGAGGATTGGGGAGCCATCGACCCGGAATCTCCTTGGGATTGGAGAAGTCGTCGCCCACCTTGAGGAGAACTGCGACCACTCCTTCACATTGTCCCAGCTTGCGCGCATGGCGCGGATGTCCACCCGGGGATTCACCCGCGCGTTCAGGGAGGCCATGGGGACATCGCCCATCGACTATATCCTCCGCCTTCGAATACGTCGTGCGGCGGTTCTTCTCGAGAACGGCGCCTGTAGTGTCGGAGAGGTTGCGGAGCGGACGGGGTTTCATGACGGCAACTACTTTTCCAGGAAATTCCGGGAGATCATTGGCGAGACCCCGTCGGCGTGGCGGCAAGCCAGGCTGGTGCGTACTGTGGAGTAATGTATCCGGCGATGATTATGCGGCTTCTACGTCGAGGGAAAACTGATGGCGGCGGTTCCGATCGCCGCGGCTGGTAAGAAGGTGATCGTCACCGTCTCCCCAATAGAAGTATCCAGTTCTGGCGCTGCCGTCATTGTCGAGTGCCATGGCGGGCTGGGACGATGCGGCGCCACCATCCGACGCCATCCAGGCGGCGCGGGCGGGTCTGCCGCTGTTCATCGGGAAAATTCCAGACGGACAGGCCGCCGATTACGGGTTCAAGGACAAGGTCGAGGCCGAATCCTGCATCCTTGGCTCGCCGTACCGCCTCCATGTCATCTCCCCGTCGGCGCTGTCAAAACACAAGGTCGGCGACAGCGTGGAGTCACTGGCGGCGGCGGGCTCGGCATGGTATTTCCCGATTCAAAATGATGGTGGGACGCACGCCGTGTTGGTGGTGGACTGGATGGGTGACCACTGGAAGGCGGTTTCACTCGGATACGCCGGGCTCGCCAGCGGGCTCGACCGTATGCGTGCTGGTGCCGCGGGACACGGGGGGGGCGGTGCGCCGCCGCGGTTGCTCGTGGTCTACCAGGCATCAAGCTCAATGCCAGACCTTTCATGATCGGCTGGTCCTGGAGCACCGGCGGCGGGCATGCGGTCGACATCCGCGGGATCGACGGTGACACCGTCTACATCATGGATCCATGGCCCGAGACGGGCCCAACGATAAACAGCTATGAATGGACAGTCGGTGGCGTCGAGTCCGACCACATTTGGAACCAGACGTTGTTGCTGACCCAAAGCAGCAAGGTCACGTTCACCACGGACGGCACGTTCGGCGCCAGCCTGTTGGGGAATACCTCGCAGAATTTCGTCGAAGCTGGAGATGCCACCCCTGTCACAGCCATCTCGCCGCCAGACCGCCGCTTCGTCAATTGGACGGTC
>CAYTFM010000052.1:0-3590 GCA_964436735.1 uncultured Victivallales bacterium
CAAACTCTCCGACGGTGAGTGGAAGGTCGCGCGCCGCATCGTCCACGCCACCGCCGACTTCTCGATCCTCGAATCAATACAGTTCAAGAACGATCCGATCGCACGCTGCCTCGAAGCCCTGCGCGCCGGCGCACCGATCTTCTGCGACTCGACGATGATCAAAAGCGGTCTCTCCGCCGCGAAACTTAAAAAGTTCAACGCATCCTATTCAAAAGAATCGATCCTCTGCCACATCGCCGACCCGGACGTGGCGGAAACCGCCTCTACCCAAGGAATCACCAGAGCTTTGGCGTCGGTGATGAAGGCGGAGGCGAGTCTCCCGGGATCGATCGTCCTCATCGGCAACGCGCCGCTCGCGCTGGCGGGGGTGGCGAGGCTGTGCATTGAAAAAAACATCCGCCCGGCGGTCGTGTTCGGCATGCCAGTCGGCTTCGTGAACGTCGTCGAATCCAAACGCCTCCTCGACAGGACCGACCTGCCACGCATCACCGTAGACGGCAGGCGCGGCGGCAGCGCCATGGCCGTGGCGGCTCTCCATGGCGTCATGGACTCCGCTCTATAAAATCCGAAATTCGAAGTACGAAATCCGAAATGGCTTTTTCAAATACAATCGCCAGCAGGAGCTGGCTCCCACATTACGCTCAACAGCATGTCAACGTACTCCAATGTGGGAGCCACCTCCCGGTGGCGATTGAGTTTCCTCAACATCACTTCGAACTTCGAGATTCGGATTTCGGATTTCCGCCTCAAGGGGTGTTCAATGCCGCGCCAACATGAAGGAATAACACTCCGGCGTGGCTATACGACCGGCGCATGCGCCGCGGCGGCCGCGCGGGCCGCGTGGTCGCTCCTGCGCGGCGCGCCACCGTCGACGTCAATCCAAACGCTGTTCCCGGACGATGTGAGGCGGGAGATGCGACTCGCCTTCTCCACGCTCGAGAGCGGAACGGCGTCGGTGGGCATCGTCAAGGACGCCGGTGATGATCCAGACTCCACCGACAAGGCCTTGATCACCGTCACAATCGCTCCTTTCGATGATGCGCAGCACACCGAAAAAGACTACGAATTCTCTGTCGGATCGGCCCGCTTCATCCTAAGGGGCGGAGCGGGCGTCGGCCTCTCGACGCGCGATGGCCTTGACGCCCCCAAAGGCAAGTGGGCGATCAACCCCACGCCGCGCAAGATGATCCACGACAACATCGCGGACGCCGCCGCGCCTGACTCCTCAGCCTCAATGAGCTATCTTGTCGTCATCGAAGTCGCCGACGGCGAACTCCTCGCAGCGAAGACCCTGAATCCTTCGCTGGGAATCATCGGCGGCATATCGATTCTAGGGACAACGGGATTCGTTGAACCCTACTCGAACAAAGCCTATATCGACACGGTCAAGATACTGCTGAGAAATGCGGCGAGGATCGGGCAGACGCACGTGGCGCTCACAACCGGGGCGCGCACCGAAAGCTGGGCACGAAAACGCCTCTCTGACCTTCCCGAGCACGCCTTTATCCGTATCGGCGACTTCATCCAGGAGTCGATCGAGGCGGCCGGCAAGGTGGGACTCGCCCGCGTGACTGTCGCCTGCATGCCGGGCAAGTTGCTGAAATACGCGCAGGGGCGGGAATACACCCATGCGCATAAAGCGCCCCAGCAGGTCGCCGCACTCGCGCCGCTTCTCCAGGAACTGGAAGCTCCGCCGGAAGTGATACGCCGGGTGTCGGCATGTCCCTCCGTCCGCGAGGCGTTCAATCTGCTCGACGCCGAACTTACGCGGAAGGTACTGGAAATCCTCGTTACAAGGGCGTCGCGCTGGTTCGCCGAATGGTCCGCCGGCGCCAACGTCTCCCTCCTCGTCTTCGACAGCGACGGAAACCTGCTCGCTGAAAACGAGTCATAGGAATATCAGCTCGTTCCTATACAACGTTGTTTGGGGGGATTAGCTACTTGAAGCTCAACATCTTTGAAAATAACAAAACCACACCTCACACAAAGCGGGCCGACCACCCGATCAATCGGACGCTTGGCGCTGAAAGTCATGGCTACAAATTGAGTTGCGGGCAAGCTCCGCTTTGTTTATCATCCCCCAACGGGGATATCCATCGTAGCCCAGGGCAAACGAAGCGCCGCCCTGGGTGTGAAGAGAAAAACTTCCCGAAGGCTGAAGGCATTCAACAAACAACGTTGCCCCCCCTGATCGCCGGTGTACGAGGCGGCATCGTCATGCTCGTGGCGACCCTATTCAAAAAGGGAAAGACGACTTAGTCCAAAATGAAAAAAGGGGAGGTATGCCTCCCCCATCTCAACTCAGACAATGACTTAAAAGTATGCGTACAACCAACGCCTGTTGAAGACACGCCTGTCATCGGGAAATGCTTTAATAGTTCATCCTCACTATCGACTGCACATTCACGCCTATGCCAGTCGACCCGGTCTGTGAATATCTGGCCTCAAACCATCCTTTGGAATCGTCGGTCCGTACGCTACCCAATTGAAATGGTGTTTGATTTGAAGAGAAACCAGCAAGCTCAACCACAGTCTCTTTGCCCGTCGAGTCGACACTCACTCTCACAGGGATTTCCCCGTTATCCGCACCAAGCAGGACATAGGTGTATACCAGCATTTTGGGGCTCAATGCGATGATTTTCACCGTGTTGGCGTTCAAGGCAATCTCGCTTGCGGACAATACTTTCTTGTATAGCTCGTTCCCTTTCTTGTCCAGACGCACAAGAAGATATGAGTATTTTGCATAGTTGGCTACGACAAACACGCATCCGCCTTGTCCATCTGGTAGCAACTGGCTCACAAAGGTGCTTTCGTCGGGAGTGGAAAATGTGGACACATCGTATGACCACATCTCCTTGACCCCCGCCGCATAGGTCATACTTGAGACTGCCACCGTCAAAACCATGCACGCCAGCATTTTCTTCAACATGACACACCTCCTTTTTTTGTTTCACACCTTCGTATTCACGCACTATGCAAAAGTAAAACATCCTTTAAATAAAGTCAACTCCATAGAAAAAAAACGGAACCGGGCAAGCAATCTTGCGACATGGCTTTGTTCAGATACGCAATGGGTGCCGCATGGGCGATGAGTGTGGAAGAATCCTGCTGGCCATCACGGCATGACGGTCAGCTTGAAATATCCTTGCTTGATCTTGTCCTTGAAGACGAAGCCGATTCTAAGCGGCTGCACCTTCCCGAGCATATCCTCGTTGATTCTCTCGGAGACGATCTCGTAGGGGCCGCAGTCGGTCTCGACCTTCACACGGACTGAGACGCCATTATACGTAACCGTCAGGACGCCGTCCGGGTTCTTCTCGACGTCGCCGAAGATGACAAGCGCCTCCTCGAAAGGACACGATTCTTTCAACAGTACCTTGTCCTCGATCTCAAGCGAAGGAGATTGGCCGCGGGTAAAGGTGAAAGATCTCTCCAGCGTGGAAAGCTTTTTCGTGTCATAGGCGGACGTGATGTCGAACTTGACGTAATCCTTCTCCGGCGAAAAGGCTTTCTCGAGGACGACGCCTCTGGCCTCCTTGCCTGTCCTTTGGAGAAGTCCATCGACCACGGGAACCGAATGCCCGTAGGAG
>CAYTFM010000052.1:3600-28576 GCA_964436735.1 uncultured Victivallales bacterium
ACTGAACGTGCGCTTCGTATATACCTCACCACCCGGGTCACAGACAAGCTGAACGCCGTCTTTGACGACAATGAAGGAGCCGATGTAGTTGTGATTGTGTGGCTCGTTGTTGTCGCCTCCTTTTATTGACGCGCCAAAGGCGCTTGAGATGCCTTTCCCCGAGCGGGAGATCAGCACACCCCAATCATCGAACCATGTGCGTTCACCGGTTTGGGGACACGACGAAGCCGTCCCCCCAGGAGTATCCCGTGGAAAACAAAGAAGCGCGTTTTCAAGAAGGGAATGCCCCGTGCCCGCCGAGGCCGCAATCGTCTCAAGCTCCTTGCCCCCGAGGCCGAAACGGCGGCTTATCAATCCCAAGAGACGTTTATCGGGCTTGCTACTTGGCGAGCAATCTGAATATGAAAGGAAGACACCGCCGCAGATCTCTGCCTGAAAACCAAAGAAAGCGGGATTGCGCGCCTCAGGCCAGCCCATGGGGTCGATCTTTCCGTTTGAGGTTCTTCGAAGAAGCTCTGCAAGCAAAGCGAAGTTGCCGAATCCGTAACTCCAATAGCCAACGCCCTCTTTGCAGTAGCCGTCCTTCGGAAAGCCTGCAAGGAAGTTCCTCACCAGTTCGGCGGTTTTTTCAACGAAGATCTGTCGTTCATCCTCGCCGCGGGAGAACTGCAACCCTGCGGCGCAGACGTTCGCCAGGCACACGGCATTCCAGTTGTTGTCGCCATGCAGCCACCAGTTCGGCTTGCGCGCGCCTGCACACATCTCTTCAAAAGGAATGAGAATCCGCCTGGTGACGTTTTCGGCGATCAGAGCTCTGGTCTCGGGCTTCAACTTGCGTCCGATGAGAAAGTCCGCCACGGCGAACTCGGAGCCAAGATGCGCGGAGCCGAGATCAATGTCGATGATCTTGCCGTTGAAGTTCACCAGTTCAGGATCATGCGCGGGCATGAGCCATGTGGGTTCCGCGCAAAGGGCGATGGCGGTCTCCTCGAAGGCGGCGACGAAACGCCCCTTATTCTCCAAGGCCTCGGCAAAGGCGAACAGCCTGACGCGCGACCGGCGCTTGAAATTGACCTCCTGCCAGCGGGTCCGATTGCCGTTTCTGGAGAAGTCAAGATAAAGCTCCTCCGGGCTTCCCAGGAGCGGCTTCTCAAGCTCCGCGGCGGCTTGTTTGACAACCGCGCGTCCTCCCTCCGATGCTGCCACGACATCCCACCTGCTTCGGTCATCGGCAGGGGGAGCGAAACACGGCATCGGCGACTCCTCAGCCATGGCGGCGAAGGCCAGAGCGAAGGCGAAAATCGAGGGTGTATGGGGATGCGGCATTACCTTGAATACTCCTCTTCGTGAGTGGGGAAACATCTTTTATTCAGAATTTTCACATTTGAATGTACTATAGACTCGCGGCAAAAACCACAAATAGCATAGTTGAAGTGCCATCTTGCGCCGACAAGGATGCGGGAAAACCATGCGGGATAGAGGCGTCTATCAAACCAAGACGCGGGAATTGTAAAGGCGCAGGGCTCACATTATAGTTCAATTTTGTTTGGGAGGAGAATCCATGCCTATTTACGAGTATATCTGCCCGAAGTGTGACGCCGAGTTCGAGAAACTCGTCTCCAACTCCGACGAGAAGGTGTCATGCGACAACTGCGGTTCAAAGAAGCTCACGCGGAAGTTGTCGGTGTTTTCCGCCTCGGTGGCGAAACCGAGTTTCAAATGCCCCTCATCGGGCGCGCCGTGCGGCGGGGGTTGCGACGCCGCCCCCAAGTGTCCAATGAGCGGAGGATGCGGATTCTGATGAGCACCGGCGTCACTCCCACATCCCACCGCCACTATGTTCGCCCCATCCCCCGCACGCTTGTTCTCGGACTTCTCCCGGCGGTTCTTCTGCTGGCGGGCTGTCCCAAACGGGAGGCGCAGTCCCAGGGCAAGCCGCAGTTGATACCGGCGCCGGTGACCGTCACCACCGTCGCGCGGCAGGACGTCCCCTGGCGCATCACGACATTCGGCACGATCGAGCCGTTCGCCACTGTCGCCATGAAGTCCATGGTCACGGGGCAGATAACCAAAATTCATTTCACGCCGGGCCAGCAGGTGTCAAAGGGTGACACGCTGATCTCGATCGACAGCCGCCCCTTCGAAGCCACGCTGAAACAGGACGAGGCCAACCTGGCCCAACGCAAGATATTGACCGACGACTCGCTGCGTCAGGCGGAACTGAAGGACCGCCTCCACAAGGTCGGCGTCGCCCCGGAGGATGAGATGAAGCGCATCAGGGCGGCCGCGGCGGCTCTGCAGGCCGGCATGGAGGCGGACAAGGCCAGTATCGACAAGGAAAAGCTCAACATCGAGTACTGCACGATCAAAGCCCCCTTTGACGGCCGCGTCGGCGACATCCTCCTGCACGAGGGAAGCGTGATAAAGGCGAATGACGTCGCCGTCGTCGAACTGGTGCAGACAAAACCACTCTACGTGACCTTCTCAGCCCCGCAGACGTATCTTGCCGCCATCAAGCAGCGTATGACCGCCAAAGGCGGACTCGCGGTCGAGGCCACCACCAGCGGCGAGGCAGGATTCACCGAGAAAGGAATCCTCAGCTTCGTGAACAACACCGTCGACGTCTCGACCGGCACGATCAAATGCAAGGCCACCTTCGAGAACGCCGATGAGAAGCTGTGGCCCGGCCAGTTTGTCAACGTCGTGATCACGCTTGGCGTCGAAAGCCAGGCGCTCGCAGTGCCGTCACAGGTGATCCAGTCCGGACAGAAAGGGCAATACGTCTTCGTGGTGAAACCCGACAGCACGGCGGAACTGCGGTTAGTGAAACCAGGACTGACCTGCGACAACATGACCATCATCAAAGAAGGACTTTCAGAAGGAGAGACAGTCGTCGTCGACGGTCATCTGCGGGTGACCCCCGGAGCCAAGGTCGAGCCGAAGAACGCCACGTCAGCCGCCGACAACAAATAATCGAAAGCGACCTCCCCCCCTGAACCTTGAACCCTGAACCCTGCTCCCCCCCGCACCATGAACCTCTCCAAACTCTTCATACTGCGCCCCGTGATGACGACCCTCGTCACGTTCGCCATCGTCCTGTTCGGCCTGATGTCCTACCCGCTCCTGCCGGTGAGCGACCTGCCGACGGTGGACTTTCCAACGATCACGGTGAACGCCAGCCTTCCCGGGGCGAGCCCCGAGACGATGGCCTCCGCGGTGGCGACCCCGCTGGAGAAGCAGTTCTCCATCATCTCAGGCATCGACTCGATCTCATCCTCCAGTTCCCAGGGCAGCACCCAGATCACCCTGCAATTCAACCTTGAGCGCGACATCGACGCGGCGGCGCAGGACGTTCAGGCGGCGATCGCCCAGACGCAGAAACAATTACCCTCGGACATGCCGTCACCGCCCAGCTACGCGAAAGTCAATCCCGCCGACCAGCCAATCGTCTACATCGCCCTCACCAGCCCCACGCTCCCGCTCTCGGCTCTCGACGCCTACGCCCAGTCCTTCCTCGCCCCCTCGATCTCGATGATCAACGGCGTCGCGCAGGTCCAGGTCTATGGATCCCAGAAGTATGCGGTGCGCATCCGTCTCGACCCCAAGCTCCTCTCCGCCTGGCAGATCGGACTCGACGAAGTGCAGAGCGCCATCCAGGCGGCGAACGTGAATCTGCCCACTGGCGGGTTCGACGGCAGGTACCAGGCGGCCACCATCGAGGCGGATGGACAACTGCTCAGGGCCGCCAACTACCTGCCCATCATCGTCGCCTACCGCAACGGCGCCCCCGTCCGCCTCCGCGACGTCGGCGACGCCATCGACAGCGTCGAGAACGACAAGGTCGCCGCATGGTTCTGCGACGCGGAGAAGCAACAGCGCGCCATCGTCCTGGCCACCCAGCGCCAACCCGGCACGAACACCGTCGAGGTCGCCAAAGCCGTCCGCAAGCTCATCCCCACCCTGCGCGCGCAGCTCCCGGCGTCCGTCTCGATGGAACTGCTCTTCGACCGCTCGGAGGCGATCCAGAAGTCGGCCGACGATGTCAAGCTCACAATGCTCATCGCCCTCGGACTGGTCGTGCTGGTGATCTTCCTCTTCCTGCGAAGTTTCCGGGCGACTGTGATCCCCAGCCTCACGCTTCCGCTCTCGATCATCGGCACCTTCTCCGTCATGTACCTGATGAGCTACAGCCTCGACAACCTTTCGCTGATGGCGCTGACGCTGGCGATCGGCTTCGTGGTGGATGACGCCATTGTGATGCTTGAGAACATCTTCCGCCATTCGGAGATGGGCAAGTCGGCGATGCAGGCGGCCCTTGACGGCTCCAAGGAGATCGCCTTCACGATCATCTCCATGACCCTCTCGCTCTCCGCGGTCTTCATCCCCGTCCTCTTCATGGGGGGCATCGTCGGGCGGCTCTTCCGCGAGTTCGCCGTGACCATCGGCGTCGCCGTGATCATCTCCGGCGTGATCTCCTTGACGCTCACGCCGATGCTCTGTGCCCGCTTCCTCGGCAAAGGCCACCTGCCGCACGACGGGGAACACACGCGGCGCGGACCGCTGCTGCGCTTCTACGGCTGGAGTCTGCGCCTGTGCATCCGCCACTGGGTGCTCATGCTGCTCTTCTCGCTGGCCACCCTCTACGTGACCGGCCTCCTGTTCATGCAGATTCCAAAGGGCTTCCTGCCCAGCGAGGACCAGAACCGCGTCAACGGCTCGACCGAGGCCATGCAAGGCATCTCGTTTGAGGCCCTCAAGGAGAAGCAGCAGGAGGTCGCCGCCGTGGTGCAGAAGGAACCGGGAGTCCGCGTCTTCATGTCGCGCTGCGGCACCGGCGGCCCCAGCTCCGGCACCAACGCCGGGGGATTCTTCATCTCGCTCCAGCCACGGGAGCAGCGCGATCGGACCGCCGACCAGATCGTCCAATCGCTCAGGACCAAGCTTCTGCAGGTTCCCGGCGTCAAGGCCTTCGTGCAGAACCCGCCGTCGATCTCGCTGGGCGGGCGTATGAGCAAAGCCCAGTACCAGTACACGCTGTCCAGTCCGGATATGGAGGAACTCTGCGAATCGGCAGCGAGATTCGAAAAGGAGATGGCGGTCCTCACCCAGCTCCAGGACGTGACCAGCGACCTCCAGATCGCCAACCCACAGATCAACCTCGAGATCGACCGCGACAAGGCCGCCACCCTCGGCGTCACCGTCGCCCAGATCGAGAACGCCCTCTACAGCGCCTTCGGCCCCAGGAAAGTATCAACGATCTACGCCCCCGACAACCAGTATTCCGTCCTTATGGAACTGCTGCCCCAATACAAGTCGGGCCGCGAGTCGCTCTCACTACTCTATGTGCGCTCCCTGTCGGGCAAGCAAATCCCGCTCGATGAGTTGATGCGCTCCCGCCGGGAGACTGGACCGATGTCCATCAACCACACCGGACAGCTGCCGTCGGTCACCGTCTCCTTCAACATCAAACCGGGCGTGGCGCTCGGCGACGCCGTGACAGCGGTCGAGAAGCTCGCCCGCGCGAAGCTCGGCTCGAACATCGCCGCCAACTTCCAAGGCACCGCCCAGGCCTTTCAGAAATCGATGCAGAACATGAACATGCTCTTGATTCTCACCGTCATCGTCATCTACATCGTGCTGGGCATCCTCTACGAAAGCTTCATCCATCCGATCACGATCCTCACCGCCCTGCCCTTCGCCGGACTCGGCGCCCTCCTCTCGCTGATGGCGTTCAAGATCGACCTCTCGCTCTACGCCTTCGTCGGCATGATCATGCTCGTCGGCATCGTCAAGAAAAACGGCATCATGATGATCGACTTCGCCATCGAGGCGCGCCGCAACCAGGGCAAGACGGCGGAGGACGCCATCGTCGACGCCTGCCTCATCCGCTTCCGCCCGATCATGATGACCACGGCGGCCGCGCTGATGTCGGGAATTCCGATCGCCCTCGGACTAGGCGGCGGCGGTGAATCACGCCAACCACTCGGCATCGCGGTGGTCGGCGGACTCCTCTTCTCGCAGCTTCTGACACTGTATATTACCCCCGTCTTTTACGTTCTCATGGAAAAGTTGCAAACCCTTTTCGCGCACAAGTGACACGGAATTCGCTCTTAATGAAAACAGACAACTCCAAAACAATTTTGTCGTCAAAATTGTTTCCACTTTTATTTCCGTCGTCGTTCTCGCAGTATATTCCCCATCACATGCCCATGCTCAGAGCACTATAGGAAATAAAAAACAAAGGAGACGACCATGGCGAAGGCGAAGGCGAGGCACATCCTGGTGAAGACCAAAGAGGAATGCGATCAGATCCTGACTAAAATCTCAGATGGAAGCGACTTCGCCGCGATGGCGAAACGGCATTCGCTCTGTCCGTCGGGCGAAGAAGGGGGATTCCTCGGCGAGTTCAGACCAGGCCAGATGGTCAAGGAGTTCGACACCGTCGTCTTCACGGGGGAACTCGGCAAAGTCCACGGCCCCATTAAAACCCAGTTCGGCTACCACCTCATCGACATCATGGAGCGAAGCTAAATCGCAATGCGGAGCGCGTCCGTATCTCATTTGAGCGATGCGCCAGGAGGAACCCTGCGTCCGCATAACGAACGAACGGACCGCCTCGCATTGGTCTTGAATCATAAGTCGCTAATCTCGAAACTCGAAATCCGAAGCAGCGGGAAACGCTGTTGAATGGTTTTGTTTCATTCATTCGAAATTTGGATTTTGAACTTACTTCGGATTTCGACATTCGGATTTCGGATTTTATTCCTATGGATCCTCTCTATCAGATTCCTGTGACGACCATCAAAGGCGAGAGTGTGACCTTGACCCCCTACGAGGACAAGGTCATGCTCATCGTCAACACCGCCAGCAAGTGCGGCTTCACGCCGCAGTACAAAGGCCTGGAGGAGCTTCACGAAAGATTCAAAGACCGGGGACTCGCCGTCCTGGGGTTCCCCTGCGACCAGTTCGGCCATCAGGAACCCGGCGACGAGTCGGCCATCAGCCAGTTCTGCGAGCTCAACTACGGCGTCACCTTCCCGCTGTTCGCCAAGATCAACGTGAACGGCGCCGACGCGCATCCCTTGTACAACCTGTTGAAAGAGAGAGCGCCGGGGATTCTCGGCACCGAGGCGATCAAGTGGAACTTCACCAAGTTCCTCGTCGCCCGCCACGCCGCCGCCATCACGCGCTTCGCCTCCGCGACCGCCCCCGAAAGCCTCGCCTCGGAGATTGAAGCACTGCTATAGATATCTCAGACAGCGATTCCCCATGGCTCCCGCCGCGGCCGCAACTTCCCGCTCACGCATGGTATCGCCCCGCCTCTATGGGGCTCGAAATTTCCAAGACACTACCTTATGACGCGTTGCACGGCGTCAGCAGTCTGGGTTCAAGAAGCAGTCTCGGCCCCTCCTCCTTTTCCGGCGTGCTGATGTGGCGGATCGCTTTACCCACCCGCTCCGCCCACGAGAAGGCGAACATCGGGGTAGCGGGAGGTGGGTCAATCTCCTCATCATGCTCCCAAATGGCGACAATCCGCCGTGCAGCCATTTCGCGGCCATGCAACTTGACATATTCCTCATGCACCATAGCTGCCGCTTCTTGATGCATGGCGACAACTCCCACATCCTCCCCCAGAGCGGCGACCGCATGGCGCAGCCGCTCGCTTCCCCGATTCTCCCTGATGCACCTGACGTCGAATCCAGCCACCTCCATGCCAAGCAATGCCGCCGTCGCAGAGACTCCCTCAAGAGTGCGCCGGGCGCTTAACGATGCGCCGCAGCAGGGGTTGGCCACCACCACACGTCGCACGCCCCAGGAGCGCGCCAGAGCGACGGCCCTCGTGCCAGCCAATCGCCAGTCCGGAATCACGAATGGCTCCGCTGGCAGATCGTCGCGGTAGAGGTCGAGATGGACGATCCGGAAGCCCGCCCCCGCCAGTTCCGCCAAAAGGGCGGCGTTGGTTCCCCCAATGGGCGTCGCGACAATGATGAGCCCCTTGGGGCGCACCTTGAAGAGCGACCGCAGATACTGACGTTCCTTTTCCACATCTTGACTGTCCTGCGAGGCGAGATACGCATTCAGGACATAGCCCTGCGACAGCAGCTCGTTCTGAAGAAAACGTTGACGCCGCGCGTACAACTCATTATCGTCCGTCGGCGTCACAAATGAAACGACGTACCCCGACGCCCCATCTCCCACAAGGGCGGGATCGAGATCGTCAAGCAGAACCGTGCCGCCGCGGCGCCTCCTAGACAATGCGCCCCGACACTCAAACCGCTCAAGGATTTTCCTCACCGTGGGACGAGACGTCCCCAGCAGCTCAGCCAGTTCGCGCTCCGGCGGCAACCGAGTTCCCGCCCGCCATCCCTCATGCCGCGCCAAAGCGCCTAAGGCTTCCAGCACCTCCGCATACACCTTCATATACCCTTGCCTCCCCTATGCGCCAACTATACACACCCACAAAGGTAAGTATACCATATTAATGCTATCAGCGCAACTCATGCAAAATAATTAAAAGAAAAAACCATAGTGTTCCGCATCTACTATTGACTATTGGTAAATACCATATACAATAATGCCATAATATGGTAAACATGCGCCTACGCTTCCACAGCCACGAGGAGGTCTCCATGAGATCCACGCAGAACCGCGGCAAGGCAAAGCCGACACTTCGCCTTGAACGGAAACGTTTCACGCTAATTGAGTTGCTGGTGGTGATCGCCATAATTGCCATTCTCGCTTCGCTCCTTCTGCCCGCACTTTCAAACGCGCGCATGACGGCCAGAAAGGCAGCCTGCCTGGGAAACCTGCGACAGATAGGCACCGGCGCCTTTTCCTACGCCGGCGACTGGAACCACTACCTGCCTGTCGTCGCAACCCCAGGCATTGGGGCCGGTAGGATCTTCAACACCGGCGCCATTTTCGCGAACGACTATTTAAACACGCCGTATTCCAGCCTCAGCGCGTACGAGACGTACGCGCAGATGTGCTCCCCCTCAAACATCCTGCGCTGTCCAGCTGTTTCGGGTGTGCTGACCTCAACGAGCGCGCGCGCCTCCCCCGCTGCCAGCGCATGGTCTTGGGAACTGAGAGCCACGCAATACCGCTTCTCCGGATTCTCGCAGTCCGGCCTGGGCTCAGGCGCGGGGACATCCGCCGACCTCTTCGTGAAGGTGAGCGCGGAGAAATATCCCCAGATGGTGATGGTCGGCGACAACACCAACACAGTCCCCACGACGGCTTCGTACATTAGCGACGCCCAGTGGAACAACAACCATGCGGGAGTCCCATCGCTCATCACGAAAGGCGGCAACTTCCTCATTGGCGATGGATCGGCGAGGACTTTTGCCCCTTCGCAGCTAAGCGTATATATAGCTTCAAACGGGATCCTGACACCTACCGGCTATGGCGCGCTGCCATGGGCTCTGTCGAACGACTCGACCGTCCCTTTTTTCAACGGAACCTCCAGCAGCGCTTACGCCAGAGACGCCCTCAGAGGATGGCTCTACTGAGCAGGCGAATCCGCTGATTAAGGTATACATACCATTAATTGACACTTTTCATAACTGACGAGACGCCTGCTTCAAAAGACGCTATCTGCTGGTCGCATTTTAGATGACAATATGGTAAACACCTTACCACATCTCACAAAAATGGCAAACCATTCTCTTTTCGCATCGGCTATCCCAAGGAGACGTTCATGAGATCGACGGCGGTGAAGGTTGGTGATGACGTGGTCCTCCAGAGTGTTATGGGGGAGGATGACGACTGGCTTGGGATCGGCGGCGTCGAAATCCTGGGGGTGTCAATGCGGGACGACGCGCGTCCACTCACAATCAAACTCGACACGCCCAATGGATATGCGTACCACGCGTTCAAGCTGAGGGGCGTCGAGGTTCTGCCCGATGGTGCCGCGCGGATCGCATTGTCGGCGGTGGGGAAGCATATGGGCCGCGGCGAGTATCTTGACGACTATGGACAGGCGACGGTGTGGCTTGAGCCATTTGCGGAGCATGTCGAGGACGAGCTGGCGCTGGAGCTCAGGCCGGTTTCGCTCACCCTGGGAGACCGTTCGTGGAGCGGCTTCTCGTACCGCTTCTTTTTCAAAAGCGCGGCGCGTCAGATCCACCGCGTTCTGACGCTCGCCACCTGGGAGATCGGCGGACGGATCACAGGCAACACTGTCCTGCACCAGGGACAGTGCAACATGCCGGTCTACCACGGCGACACGGAAACGCTCTTCTCGACCGCCTGCCTGCGAACCCTGGACCAGCATGGGAAACCGCAAGGCAACTCCTTCCAGCTTGGCCCCAGGGCGGGACTGCTGCAGGGATTCGACTTCCAATTCTCGTCCGCCGGGGCGCTTCTGCAGCATTGGCCGCTGCTCGACAGTGTCTCAAGCCTACTGGAGTCGCCGAAGGGGGAGGATGTCCTCCATGTGATCGACGAGCTGCATTTCGATCTGACATGCGAGGCCACGACACTCGAGAAGCACGTTTTGTTCACGAAAAGAGCGGTCGCCGCGCATGAGGGACGAGACCTGTGGTGGGAGGCGCGGCGCCACGTCTACGAGTCCATCCAGAAGCGCTTCGGCGTCAAGGAGACCATCGTCGTCCCCGAGGTCAGTTTCCTCTATGGAACCGCGATTGACAGCTCAGACCACACGCATGGCGAGACGGGCGCGGTGAAAAAGGGATCAAACGGCACAGGCCGACTGCGGATGAACGTTTGCGGGGAGCTGGTGGACCACGCCGAGGTGCCGTACGCCATCGCGGAGAGGTTGCTGCCCACACTCGCCGCGCAGGGCGTCAAGCGGCTCTTCGCGGACGCGTTCAGCGAGAGTGACGTGACGGTGTTGGGCATGCGACGCAAACTCGACGCCGGCGTCCACAGCGACCTGCACTGCGCAAGCGTCTGCGCCACCCACCGCTTCTTGCCATCAGAGTTTTGGGGCGGCATCAAGGCCTGGCGGCACATGGCGGACAAAGCCCATGCGCTGGGGATGGAGATCGGGACGTGGTTCGCTCAGCACTTCTCGCCACGCGCCCCCATTTACCAGGAGCATCCCGACTACCGCATGATCGACGTCTGCGGCTTCCCCGCCGGCGGCGGCTACGGTTTCCAGACGCTTGTCGTGGCAGACTGGAACAGCGGGATCCGTCAGTGGGCATTCGACGATCTGCGCCGCTGGCATGACGAGGGGGGGCTCGATTACCTTTTCATAGACTCCTACTCCAACATGGGGATGATTCAGCTCAACCACGCGGAGAAGTTCCGTTCCAACTACGCCGCCTTCAGCAGACTGCTGGGGGATCTTCAGAAGATCGGCATTCGGTCATTGTCGTTCGAGAGCGTGTCCGCGCTCGGAGCGGCGCGCTTCGGCGTCGCCGACCTTGGCGGCGAGTGGATGGAGCAGAACAAGGCGGTCGCCGGGCAGAACGATTTCGGCTGGTGGGTGGGCGAGGAGGACATGCTGTTCAATGTATGGCAGGACGTGAGGGCGCGGCAGCGCGGCGAAGGCGAGTTGGAACGCATACAGTTCAAGGCGATGGCCAGCCGAGGATACGTCAACTTCTCCAGCAGTTACAAGGTGGACCACAAGCTACCCGGTTGGTGGATCCGCCTCAACACCATCTACAATCAGGCGCTGCCGTTCATGATCGACGCCCGCCGCCGGCTGCTGCCGGACGGAACGGGCATCCGATGGGAGTCGGCCAAGGGCACGCTGTATTGGACTTTTGCCGAGGCTGAACTTGAGAGGAAGCATGACAAGGTGCTTGTTTTTGAAGGGAGGAACGAGGAACGGATCGACACGACCAGACTTCCCGCCTGGGGGGTGTATCTCGCCACGTGAAACGTCTCCATTTTTTCAGGAGTAGTACATCATGAAACCAGCCGGACTTCTTCTCGTTTCAATGATCTTGATCTCAGCCGTTTCGTGCGTCTCTCCGACCGCGGACCGGGAAAATAAAAGCGGGCCGGGCAAGTCCGCCGCCATGATTCCCGAGCTGAACTGGGAGAAACGATCGGACTGGATTGACGTCAAAACCGATGTGACGCCTGCCGCCAAGGGCGATGGAGTGACTGACGACACCGAGGCCATCCAGACCGCCTTGGACGTCGCCAACAAAGCGAATTCCGGGATATCGATCTACTTCCCTCCAGGCGCATACAGGATCACGAAAACCATCATCTTGGGCAAGAAGGAGGCCAGGCTTCAAGGCATGCTGCTCATCGGGCATGGACGCTCCACGAAAATCGTCTGGGATGGCGAGGAGGGCGGCCGCATGCTCTGGCTGAGGGGCGCCGCCAACTCGCGCTATGTCGGCATCGTCTGGGACGGACGCGGAAAAGCCGCGGTGGGGATTGATCACGCGGCGAGTCATTTCGAGACGGAACTGCGGCACCAGCATGAGGCCTTTTTGAACTTCACCGATGCCGGCATACGTATTGGGAAAGGGGGTGTGCAGTCCGCCGAAATCCTGTATGAGAATTGCCTCTTTGAAAACTGCAGCCGAGGGGTCGCCCTCATGGCGTTCAATGATTACGACAACACGTTCGACGGTTGCGAATTCCGCGGCTGCGCACAGGGGATCGTGGTCTCCAGCGCAAACGCCTATGTCCGCGACTGCCATTTCGAATCAAGCGCGACCTGCGACATTTCTCTCAAAGGGGAACATTGCAGTTCCATCCGGCGCTGCACCTCCACGGGGTCGAACCGTTTTCTGGAACGCAAGGAGGGCGTGGCGGCGTTGACCATCCAGGACTGCCAGGTGGGCGGGTGGAAGAACCCGGAGGGCGCGGTCACGCTGTTTGGTGCCCCCGTGCTCATGATGGATTGCGTGTTCACCAATCCCCCCAATGGGACAGCCCCCGTGAGAGTCGAACACCCCGCCACGCGCATGATCATCTCCAACAACAAAGCCGGCGGATCCGTTGACAATCAACTGCTCCAGGGGCCACAGCAATATCCCGGGATGCTTCACGAGGTGCCAGCGGGCGGGCTTTCCGGAATGGTGAAGTCGCCAGAGCAATCGTTCCTCAAAAACAAAGTTCGCATACCGGGCAAAGTGTTCGACGCCAAGCGGGATTTCGGCGCCGTCGGCGATGGCGTCAAGGATGACACCGCCGCCATTCGGAAGGCCATAGCGGCCGCCCGCTCTCATGGGAAGGGGGCGATCGCCTATATCCCGTCTGGAAGGTACATAGTGACGGAGACGATAGAGGTCGCCGGAGCGGATTTATATGTCGGCGGCAGCGGCTTCTGCTCCGCGCTTATATGGAAGGGCAAGACGGGCGGCACGACAGTCCAGATCAGCAATCCCGAAAGAATCACGCTGGAGAACATCGCCGTGGGATTCCACGATTACGGCAAGACGGCGAACGAGGCTGATATAGTCCAGACGGGATCAGATAAGCCGTCTTTCATGCTGTACGACCACGTCTACGTCTACGGCATGTACCAGAAACAGCCATTCAAACAGGGGCTCCGCTTTGTCGATATGAAAAAACAAGACACGGTGCTCATGCGGCATGTCAACGGCAATCTGCGGTTTATCGACGCAGCCCAGGCGACATTCCTTGTCAACGAATCGTACGAGGGGGTGGTGGTGGTGGAAGGAACATCCAGGACACGCGACGGTTTCCTGGGCGTTCTCACCCGCCTCACAACGGCATCGGATCCCGCGCTGATTGTCAAAAACAACCACAGCATCGTCATGAGCGATTTTTATGTCGAACAGGCGGACAGTTTCATTCACCTGGAAGGCGGTGCCGAACCTCAAACTGGCCGCATAACGATTCAGGGGGCGAAAATCGATTTGCTGCCAGCCAAGAAAGACAATGTCCTCATTGAGATCGACAACTACCAGGGGGAGTTCACGCTGGGGCACGACCAATTCTATCCGACGGTGCCTGTCGCTAAAATTTATGGGAAGGGCGATCGGCCGCTGGACATTGTCTTTGCGGGCAATTTCTTCTACAAATCGAAACCGGATGTCAAGCTTGGATCGGCCACAAAGCTGACGTGGGTCGGTAACCGGGGAGTCATTGAGGTCGTGGAGAAGGACAAAGACGGTAAAGAGTCCCGCAAAGACGCTCCACTGAAAGAAGTTGATGACACGCCCGGAACCAATCCCGTGCCCCAACTGATCCGAGCCTTCGACGACCTGCGCCGGTTGGGCGAGCTCGATCTGCAGCTCAATCATCCGGAACATGGGAAAACCCGACAAACAAAAAACTTTTAAACACTCGAATTGCTCCACAAAATTAGGGAGGATGTAGAACTATGCGCAAAAGCACATTCGGCACGATCCTGCTGGCGCTTTGTCTGTTTTCCAGCGCACTGGGGCATGCAGTGGAAAAAAGCAGGCTTGTCAACAATCTCGAATCAGGCAAGGGCCAGGTGGTGATTGCGTATGGCACCAGCCTGACAGAGATGGGCACTGGGGGTGGAGGATGAAGAAAAGGATGCAGGCAACAAGAAAACAAAGGGGACATAATGAAAATGAAAACGAATAGATGCGCATGGTGGTTCATGTTGTCGCTTGGACTTGCCGCGCTGTCGCCGGTCTGCCGGGGTGGGACTTGCGACTACTGGCAGATCACCGTGGACGCCAACGGCGCCGCCTCGCCGCCGGTCAAGCTGCCGCCCGTCCATGCGTCGGAGCCCCCAAGCAAGGAGAACCCCATCCAAGTGCCCGTCGCCAAATCAGATACGGCCGTGGAGTACCGCGTCCTCCGCGTGCCCAACCACGCGCCGGCCGCGCCGACGATAGAGGTGGTCAACAAGGGCGACGACACTTTCTACTACTGGCTGCTGGCGCACGTTGGCCTGCTGCGCTCCCCCATGGCGGGGCCGATCGTCGCCAAGGGATGCGACGGCAGAAACATCAAGAACATCGTGAGCTGGTCCAAGACCGAGGCCTACACCGAATACACCTTGCTTCGGACCAGCGTTCCCGAGCCGCCGGCCGGTGAGCTGCAGGCGTCGCTTTTATGGGGCAAGTCCGTCACGGAGTACGCCGACACCAACGGGACTGATCTGCGCCACGACTACCCCTGCTACCCCAAAGGCACAACAGCCGGCTCGGTCCCCATCGGCAACGGCCCCTTCCTGGTCGGGGTCGGCAAGGGGCCGATGGCCAAACTGAAGGACGACGCCGAGAAGGCGTTGGTCAACGCACCAGTGGCCGACACCGGCGAACTGAAGATGATCGAAGTGCCGCCCACCCGTACAGTCTCCGGCGTGCAGCCTTCCAAGAGGCTGGATCAGGACATAATCAGCGCCAGGAACGCCAGCAACGAGGGCGCGCTTAGGATCAACGTCCTCAACAACCAGCCCAAGGGGGAGTACGACTGGGGCGGCCCCATCGGGTTTTTCATCGATCAGCGAGACGTTGCTGGCGGACACAACGACGCCGGCATGTACAACGGCAACCCCTTCAAGAAGAGCTTTCACATGGCCATGCGCATTGACCATTCGAACCATACGGCCGGGCAGATGGCTACCTTTTGGCTAGGCACACATAAATATGGAGAAGGGGACAACGTCCTGTTCACCACACACACGGTTTCCGAGGGGCTGATCGAGGACAGCAGCGACGAGGGGACCGAGATTTTCATGGCTTCGGCCAAACTAAAACGCGTGGCGTGCGATTACGTGTTGGATGCCGACGCCGCCAAGCACTGCACGGCGCTTCGGGCGACCCCTCCAACGCACAAGCCCAGCGACCCGCCCTTCAACGTCGGAACCGGCAGACCCGTGGTCAACCTCACGCAGGCCGTTGGCAAAGGCGTGATTGCGCGCGTCGACGACGACATGAAGGTGGATCCCAGCCAGCCCGATGATGAGCGATCCAACCGCGTCACCCGCCTGACGGGCGAGGGCACGGAATTCACAAAGGAGATGGAAGGGTGGTATATCTCAATGGATTGCGACAGCCTGGAGAACGGCCTCCGCCAATGGTACCGCGTCATGCGCGTCAACTCTCCCACCTCGCTCGATATC
Organism: uncultured Victivallales bacterium; assembly: GCA_964436735.1. Lineage (GTDB taxonomy): Bacteria > Verrucomicrobiota > Lentisphaeria > Victivallales > GWF2-38-69 > CAYTFM01. Next base: position 19,610 of record CAYTFM010000052.1, read on the forward strand.
TTCGCCTACACCTTCTTCAGCTCCTCGACCTATCTGGGCCACGCCGCCAACGTGGTTTATCACGGCGAAAAATACCGCGGCGGTAAAAAGGCCGAACCCCGACCTACGCCCGACCCTAAAAGCGCCAAGGACGGCAAGGAGCGTTTCATCATCGCCCCGGCGACCACGATCGCCGAATACCTCGCCCCCGGCGACAAGGGCAACCTGACGGTTCTGCCGCTCAAACAGCAATGGAACAAGGGCGACAAGCTCCAGGTCGTCGCCGGGCCGCAGAACAACTTGTCGCTGGGCAAGCTCGGCATCGGCGGCAACTTGCTGCCGCAGGACTTCGCCTACGGCTTCTGGATCCACAACGAATGCAGCCGCCTCAGCAACGACCCAGCGTTCTACGTCATGGGTGCCTGGCGGTCGGCCATGAAGATGGAACTCGACTCCCGAGGGCTCAGCAACGGCCTGGAGTTCATCGGCAAGGCCAACCCAGAGGGCGGCATCCTCGTCTGCCCGCCGGACACCAACCTCCTCCGCGTGGCGAATCTGCCGGTGGTCCTGGGCAGCTCGTCCAAGGATGGCGAGATTGTCTTCGCCAAGGGCAGGCACGACGGCGAGAAGATCGTCGGCATCAGCGACAAATCTCTTGCTCTGGGCGAGTGGGTCAGCCTCAAGGGCGGCGCCATGCTGCGCGGCAAGGTGAAGCTCTCCGGCGACGGCAAGGCAACCAGCTTCACGATCAAGTTCCCCAAGGCCCACGCTGCGGCCCCTTACGTGGTGGCGTCGTCGAACCTGCCCATTGGTATGGGCGTGGCCGACGTGACAGCCGAGGGCTTCACCGTGGTGTTCTCCGCCGCCCCCGCCGCCGGTCAGGAGAACGTCGTCGCCACATGGATGGTCATGGAGTGAGACACATACTACGATCATAGGGGGACGTGGGTACGTGCGTTTCCGGGCATTCGACGACCAGCGCGACTGGGCTATAGAGGCATGCGGCTGAACCATCCGGAAATGCGGGGAACGCAGTGATAAAACTTTCAAGCGAAGGACAAATATGAAGCACAAGGCAAAAGACACTCTCACCGCTGTGGAGATGAACCGGGGGGAGATCGAGGAGTATGAACTGGTCTCCGGCGATGTCGTCCGCATCGAACTGGTCTCGACGCATGCCCGCGTCCTGCGCACAACGCTCAAACAGCTCAAAGTCGAGGAACATACCGCCCGGACGGACTATTGCTTCAGCTGCGTTCTGAAGATCAACGGGCAGGAGCATCTGCTTGAACGCGAGGTGTCCACGCCGCGCAGCTTCTACGAGCCATGGGAAATCCAAGGCGTGCGCATCTGGCTCGACGCCGTCCAGGATATCTTTGAATTCCTTTTCGAAAATCACGGTGAGTGCCGTCCACGGAAACACGCTCGTTTCGCCTACCAGGATGCGACGCTGCGCATTTGCCCAGAGCCGCTTCATCCGTGGTGCCCTCTTCCTCCAGGAGGGTTGCGCATTGAGGAGTGCTTCATGGGCGAGGATTGTTGGCTGGGAGCTTTCAATGGTGTGGAAGCCCATGGTGGGCTCGACATCAACCACCCGAAAGGCACCCCGTTGTGGGCCCCGCTGGACATCCATGACCATTTCTACTTCAATAGCCTGGCGATGGGACACAACAACAACCGCTGGCGCGGCATCCACCGCTGGCCGAACGGGGCGGAATGGATACTGCAGGCCCATCATATGACCGCACTGACGGTCGCAGAGCGCCGTCCCATCAGGAAAGGCCAGCAGTTCGCTTTGGGGGCGGGCGTCTTTTCCGGCGGCATTGATCACAGCCACTTCGTGTTCGCCATCCACGACGACGGCGAGACGATCCTCCTTGACCCCTGGATACTCTTCCAGCAGATGTACAAGGATCAGAATTCCGGCCTGTGACAGGAGTTAGCGTTGTACGCGTCATCCCAAGGCGGCGCACGGCCGCAACCAAATTATGCTTCAAAGCCAAGTACAATTTTCACCCGCAATCAAGCCGAACGGACCGCCTTAAATCTTAAAATCCAAACGTCGACAACTGTATGTCCTCGCTCACAATTGTCATAACCTACGGATGCAACTTTGCTTGCAACATGAATTTTTCCAAACGATGTAACGATAGAACACGAAACGAAAATGAATAATCAAAGGAGGATGCTTCATGGAGATCGGCGTGATCAATAGTTTGAAGAATGGTGGCCGTTGTTTCGACCACGTAAGCCAATTTGGTTTGAATGTCTGCCAACTGTCGAGCTGGGACATGACATTGGCCACGAAAGAGATCGCCACGACCATCGTGGCCGAGTCCACCAAAGCGAAGGTGCGCGTCTGTGCCGTGTGGGGAGGCGTGCCTGGCCCACAGGAATGGAACTTCACCAAGGGGCCTATCACCCTTGGATTAGTGCCGCCCGAATACCGGAAGGAACGTGTTGCGGCATTGAAGATGTGGGCGGACTTCGCCTCCTGGATCGGAGCCCCTGCGCTTATCACCCATTGCGGCTTCATTCCAGAAGATATGACCGATCCAAACTTCCCCGGGGTACTTGACGCCATTAAAGAGGTTGCCGAGTACTGCCAATCCAAGGGGCTCGGATTTTGGTTTGAGACGGGACAGGAGACCCCAGTGGTCCTGCTTCGGGTGATCGAGCGGGCGGGGACGGGGAATTTGGGTATCAACCTCGATCCGGCGAATCTGATCCTTTATGGGAAAGGCAACCCCATCGACTCACTCGATGTTTTTGGGAAGTATGTCAAGAACATCCATGTCAAGGACGGCTTCTATCCAACCAGTGGCGACAGTCTTGGGAAAGAGGTTAAAGTTGGCGATGGCAAGGTTCGGTTCCCTGAGTTCCTGAGAAGGCTCCAAGATATAGGTTTTGACGGTGAGCTTATCATCGAGCGGGAGATAAGCGGCGACCAACAGACAAACGACATCCGCGAGACCGTCGACAAACTGCGGGAGTGGATGAAGAGCTAAGACAATCAATTTGCTATAGTTTTTCAGGCATATAATTTCACGGGTGACCGTGAAATTCTAAGCCGGAAAAACTATAGTGCGTAGTATAGTTTGATCTCACATGATCAGGCACCCTTCTTGGCACCGTTTTGCCACTGCGGTACTCGACCACCCTTGAGAGCTCTACACTGAAGGAATCCCAACATGCCACAAGACAAGAAAGAACGGCTCCACCTCGAACAGCGAAGCGTTGGCGCGCCGCACCGCGCGAAAATGCTCAAGGAGGTCGAGGCGCTCGTCAAGCGGGAACTGCGCGGAGCGGAACGCCAACGACATGACTTTTTCTCCCCCGATTTCTCTTCGGCGACGGCCTACCGTAAAACCCTCGCCGCATATCGTCGACGCTTTCTCGAGATGCTCGGCTGGCCGCTCGCACCGCGGCCGGACAACCTGCCGCCCGCCACCGCTCAGGCACGGCGCGTCGGCGAGGATAGCCTCGGGAGCATCCACCGTTTACATGTCAGAACGCTACCGGGCGTCGAGACCTACGGCATATTGTTCCTGCCCAAAGGCAAAGGCCCCTTCCCGCTTGTGATCTCTCAGCATGGCGGCATGGGCACCCCCGAGTTGTGCTCAGGCCTGTTCGGGGACTCCGCCAACTACAACGACATGACCCGCCGCGTGCTTCGCCGCGGAGTGGCGGTCTTTGCGCCGCAACTCCAACTGTGGCACCATGACTCGGGCGACGGACCGCCAAACCGCCGGGAGGAGATAAACCGATCACTTACCCAGCTCGGCGGCTCGATCGCCGCCTTGGAGATCTTCCGTCTGACACGCTGCCTCGACTATCTCTGCGGCCGACGGGACATCGATCCCGGGCGCGTCGGCATGATCGGCCTTTCCTACGGTGGATTCTACACGCTCTTCACCGCCGCGGCCGATCTGCGGATCAAGGCCGCCCTCTCCTCCTGTTTCTTCAACGACCGCAGCGTCTACAACTGGCACGATTGGTCATGGAAGAACTCCGCCCGAACCTTCTTCGACGCCGAGGTTGCCGGACTGGTCTGCCCGCGCCCCTTCTGGGTCGAGATCGGCGTCAAGGACACGCTCTTCAACCACAAAGCCGCGCGGCGGGACGCCAGGCGCGCCGCATCATTCTACCAGCGACTCGGGCTCAAGGACAACTTCCGCTTTGTGGAATTCGAAGGCGGTCACGAACTCTGTCCCTCCGACGACGGCATCGACTTCCTCTGCGCACACCTCGAATCGAGCAACTGAACAAGGCTCTCCCATGGCGAAAAGCGGCGGTAAAGCGCAACTTCTCCTCGGATCGAAACTCCAGTTCGACTGCGTCCGCTGTGGACGCTGCTGCCGCGGCTGGCATGTCGCGCTGAGCGAGAAGGAAGTCGAACAGCTGCGCGCCAATAAAACACCGGGAACGCCGGACGGCGATCCGGTCATGCACATCGACGGCCATCCTTACGTGGCCCACCGCCCCGACGGCGCCTGCGCCTACCTCGATACAGAAAAGTCGCTCTGCCTTCTCGAACTCGCGTCCGGGCACGCCGCCAAACCACTTGGCTGCCGCGTCTACCCGTTGAATCTGGTGACCGTCCTGCCCGGAGCAGTCTCCTGCGGCGTCCGCTTCGACTGTCCCGCCATCCAGCAGGGCACGGGCAGACCACTGGAGGCTCGCCGCGGGGAGATCATGGGATTCATGGCGGAGATGGGGTTTGACGGAACGCTTGATCTGAGGCCACTTGTCGACCTCAAGCCAGCGACCATCAAACTCCTCGCCGACTTCTTCGCGGAAACCGCGACCTCCGGCGACGCAGATCCCGCCACGGGAAGTTTGGCGCTCATGCTGGCGGCAAACAATCTGGCTCCGCTCGGAGAGGCCTTCCTCAACGACGGCTCCACCATGCGCGATGTCCTGCCCCAGCTACAAAAGAAATTTCGTGACAACGCGTCTGCGCTGTTGCAGTCCGCAACGCCCGCGGGGGCGACAGACCGCTCGCTCTTCCGCTTGTGGCTCGCAGGCTGCCTCCGCTGCGACGAGGAACTTGTCGGAAAACCATTCACGTCGCGCATCCACCGCACCCTCCATCTCGCGCGCATCTCTCTCGGCGGCGGCAGTTTGCGCGCCTTAGGCTCAGACCACCCCGACACGCCGCCGCCATCGTTCACCCCTCCATCCACCGCCCCCGCCTCTGACGTCTGGGCTCCCTGGCGTCGTTGGATGGATGGGCGCCTGCGGACGCTGCAATTCTTCGGACGCGCCTGGTATGGGGGCACCTTCTTCGAGGGGGCGACCGCCCTTGCGGCCGCCTCGGCGCTCGTCATCGCGGCCGCGAGAGCGCATGTGGCGGCCAGAGGTGAGCCCACCACCACGCTGGGCGACGTTGAATACGCGGTCGGCGCGGTTGATCACGGCTTTGGGCGCTCAGCCCTTCACCTGAAATGGCATCAGCGCTTCCTCGAAAACCGCTTCCTCAACGAGACGGCCTATTCGTCAATCCTCGCGTCCTTCACCCACACCACCAAGACAACCGATTAAATCAAGCGGCCGCTGAGGCCGCAACTGCAACCACTCGCTCACGCTCGTGGCTCTGTTCAGACGCCGTGAACCGAGCCCCGACTGTTAAGGAGGGGTTGCAACATTGGATTTCGTTCTAATCGATAGATTACATGTCGAGGTTCTTCCTGATCTCCTCAACGCATTTCCGTATGGCGGGAGAGGGGTTCTGCGGCTCTCCTTCGTACTCGATGGTCAGCGCGGCCGCGTAGTCGGTCTCGCCGAGGAACCCCATCAGCTGCGGTAAGTCGAGATTGCCGGTCCCCACCACCACGTCCTTCTCTTTCCCCTTGCTGTCGAAGACGAAATCCTTCACGTGCAGTCCGTAAAGGCGCATGCGGAATGCTTTTGCCAGATTGATCGGATCCTGCCGGGCGTCAAGAGCCCACGCCGTATCAAGACAAAGTCCCACCCGCTCGCTCGTGAGCCCGAACACGTATTCCAACGCTGTCTTCGAACCGAGCCAATGCCCTCCACCATGATTGTGGATGCCCACGTTGACGCCATACTTCTCGGCGAGCTCCTCGGCGACGCGGAAGGCCGCCTGATGGTTTTTCATTGGGAAATCAACCGAGACCATCGAACAGCCTGCGAGCTTGGCGAAACGAAACACATTCTCGCTTGCCGACTTATTCTCGGTGATGCAGGTTACGCCCACGCCATCCGCCTTGATCCCGGCGGTGCGGTAGGCGGCAAGCACACTCTCAAACGTTTCAGGTTTGCCAAAGTCGACATGAATGCCGCAAAACTCGACGCGAGTGAGGCCCAGTTCCTTCAGCTTCCCGATGAGCGCCTCGTTCGATTTGAATTCGCGAAAGCACCAGCTTTGGACTCCGATTTCAGATTTGGTCGCCATACATCATCTTTCCTTTCTTTTAACTATTCATTTATGCTCTTCACCATTCTTGCCGTGGACTACTTCGACCAGTCGAAAACGACGCCGGTGTACACATCCTTCTCATTCCGCAGCCCCATGTATGCCTCCTGGCATTTCGAAGGCGGGAGTAGATGGCTGATCAGCTCGCGGACGCGCAAGCGACCATCACTGATCATGCGCATGATGACCTCCGCGTTGCGCGTCAGCGTGTGACGGGTGTAAGGGTGTCCCCCTTTTTCGGTCGGGAAGCGCCACTCATGCGCACCCTTCAGCGTCACGCAACCGGGATTCCCCCACAAATGCACACGGTTCAGAAACGCGGTCAAGTCGGTCTGATACTCACCGCGGGGCGATCCCAGCAGGATGACTTCGCCCAGAGGGGCGGCCAAATCAAAGGTTTTCGGGATGACCACAGGCACGCCTGTCGCCTCGACGCCGGTCCTGCACATCTCACCTCCGGTGATCTCCGCCACCCGCGCCTTCAGGTCACCGTCGGCCTTGAGCACATGCTTCACGCCGCATTTCCGCGCCGTCTCCAGCCGTTTCTCCGACACATCGATGGCGATCACCTCGCAGCCCGCAGTGGTGAAAAGCTGGGCGGCCAGATTCCCGACCAACCCCGCGCCGTAGACCACCACGAAGTCGCCCAGTTGCGCCTCGGAGACCCGCAGCGAGGTGATAGACACCAGCGCGATGCGCGCCATGGCGGCCTCGGCGCTGGAGACGTTGTCGGGCACCCTGACGCACATGGTGCTTGCCGCCGCGTGACTGGCATGTTTTGAATAGCTGAAGATCCTGTCGCCCTCTTTCATGCCCTTCACGTTCTTGCCTGTCGCGGCTATCTTGCCAACCGCGCCATAGCCCGGAACGTAGGGTAGCGGTGCCCAGGATTCCCCTCCCGACAGAATCGCCAGCTCCGTGCCGGCGCTCACGACGCTGGCTTCAGTCTCGATGGCCACTCCCTCATCTCCAATCGATGAGCGATCGAACTCCATGCCCCTGAGCTCGGTCGACCACGGCTTGACGAACACAATTTCTTTGCCCTTCATCCCAGTTCTCCTTATTGTTTGTGGAATCAACGATTGTGTTGAGATATTTGTTTGTTTCACATTGCATTTCTTGAGGTAATGATAGTCGAAACACTCTTGTTGGTCTTTAGCTAAGATTCCCATTGTTTGTCGATTTTTATCTTTTCACGTGATATCTTCCCTCACTATGGAAGTGAAAATCCCATTCCGCGCCGCCCCGCAGGTCGTGCTGTGCCGACACCAGACCGACAAGACGTTCGGCTCATTCATTGACGCTGAATACGTGTTTCATTACATCGAAAAAGGCGTCTGCAAATTCCGTCTTGAGGATCGCCTCTACCTTCTTGACGCCGGGCACATCATCCTCATCCCACCCCATCTACCCCATGCGATGCTGCCGCGGGATGACGGATACGCCCATCTTTTCGTGATTCATTTTGTGTATCATGGCGACGTCGAGCATGCCGCCGCATTCCCGATGGTTGCCTCTGTCACAAGGAGCGAGCGACCGCAGGTGGCTGATCATTTTTTCTCCCTCCGCGACGCGTGGGACAAAAAAAAAGCTGGCTACGAATTGACAGCCGCCGGTAAGATGATGGAACTACTGGGAATGCATGTCGCTAACAGCGGTTCAACGCCTACGCCCCGAGTGATGTCTTCCAAGGCGTGGAGGAATGTGGAGGCGGCGATCTGCCTCATGCATCGCAACTGCGAGAGAGACTGGTCAATTGAGGGAATCAGCAGAGAAGTCGGCTTGTCGCCGAACTATTTCTGCAAGGTCTTCAAAGAGTACACAGGCAAGCCACCACACGATTTTCTCAACCATCTGCGCGTCGAGAAGGCGAAGTCTTTGCTCTGCTCCTCTGAACTAAACTGCTCGGAGACCGCCGAACGCGTCGGCTTTTCCAGTGTGCATCTGTTCAGCAAAGTCTTCAAACGGCACACGGACTTTTCCCCTATGCAATGGGCCAGGAAGATCGGAGAATAACTATTCGTGAAACTCCCGGTCCGCACACCACCGCCCAAAGCCCCAGCGTCGCCTCGGCATCCTTCAGCCGCCAGCAGTCCAAACTCTTTGGAGGACTCGCCGCCCTTGCGGTGGAGGGAAAGTCAGATGCCGCCGTAGCGCCTCCCCATGTTTTTATGGTCTCCTCGCCAGCGCAAATAGCTGCACCGGCTCATTTCCTCGTCAGCACCTGCTCCAGTTCGTCCACCGGAAGCTTTGTCGAGACGTAGAGCAAGTTTCCCTGATAATTGCCGTTTGACGGATTGCCGAAGAGGTCGCACACCTTCAGTTCAGGCTTGGCCGGCACAGTATATGTTCCGCAAGCTAATCCGGAGATCGCCGCCACCGCCCCATCACGCCCCTTGAAGATGTACGCATTGACATCATCGTTCAGTTTGACGCTCCTCACAAATTTCGAATCCTCCAGCAGGAAGGCCAGATTCGAGAACGCCGCCGCTTCCGGACCGGGATATCCATCCGCACCGACAAGTGTCGTAAAGCTCGAGGGAATCGCA
>CAYTFM010000052.1:28586-34547 GCA_964436735.1 uncultured Victivallales bacterium
GTGTAGCAAGGGGCCGAGGACATGAAGACTTCCGCGCATCCGGGTGCCAGATTGGAAATGACAAAACGGCAGGTCTTTTCCGCCTCGGTGATCGGAATCTTTTCTCCCTCCCATGTGATCGCATGCTTGTACAAGGTGCCACCACCGCCGCCGGAACCTCCACCACTGTTTCCCTGTCCTTCGCTCATGTATACCTGCTTCCCGAAGTCGGGGACGTTCTCCTTGATGTAGCCTATGGCGTTGTTGAATGTGTTCTGCGCCTCATCGCCAGGCTGGGCCTGGGGTTTCTCGGAGTAGAAGTGGAAGTCCACCAGTTGACATCCCGAATATGCGCCGGCATCAAAAACTTTTTTGGTCCAGTCGGGATTTGCGCACGCGTTGAAACCTGCGAGTTTCGCAGAAGGATTGCCCTCCGCCGCCGCCTTGTATGCCACTATTGATATCTTAGCAAAGTCCGCTTCGGGATTCGGACCTGCAAGATAACTGTTCTTCGCCGCGTCATAGCCGGTGTGCCAGAAGCCTTCGCCCCACGGTTCGTTCCATATGAAATACTCGTCGCTGACCCCTTTATATTTTGCCGTGACAGTCCTGACATAGTTGGCCCAGGCGTCCATGTCGGTCGGTTGGAAATACCTGTCGAAATATCCGTTGAAGTCCTTTTTCCCGGAGTCCTTGTACATGGAGGCCCATGGCGGAGCGGTCTGGAGTCCGCCGAAGATCATGATCTGGCTGTCACGGTAGCGCTGCAGTTCCTCGTCGCGGAATTTCCACTTCCCTTTCTCCGTCTCAAGATGGTGCCATCCTATGTAGTCGGTGCCTGAATCGTGGAGACGTATCCAGTTCACGCCAGAAGCCTTCATCAACGGGATAGTGATGGGAGATGACACGAAATGGCAGCCAAAAGCCGAATTCGGGGCATCCTTTTTCCAATATACCGGACGGCTGACGCGCGTGACGACCATCTCGTTGAAAGGCGATATTCGTTTGCCGTCGCGCTCAACCCATGCCTCTAACCTGAACTGTCCACGCGCCTTTCCGGAAACAGCTTCGGAAAAATCTATCTCACCCTTGTCAGGGGTTGCAACATCGGGGAGGGAGATGCTCTCTCCATAGAGATTTGCGACGCTGCATTTGAGAACTGCATCCTTCGCATCACCGGTTACGCAATAACGGAGTGTGGCGGGTTCATCGGAAAACTGGATTCTTGCCTCTGAATTTTCAGTTTTCGGAAACGCCAGCGCAACTTCACAGCTGCCTTGCGACACATACCCTTCGCCTCCCGCACCGGCCCATGCCCTCATCGAGTCAAGCCAGAGGTTCCCGGTTCCGGCGAACTTGACGGTGAATGCTTTTGCGAACAATGAAGGTTTGAAGTCTATCTTCGCGGCACTCCAGTTTTCGCCGGGCGATAGCTTGAGCGATGCCAGGTTCTCACCTGTGCCGTCCATGACAATGGCCTGCCAGTCCCCCTTGACCTTATAGGAAAAGGAAACATGGTTCTGCACAAGAGGATCGGAGGTCTGGAAAGGTTCGGAGTAGATGCAGGGATTGTCCCCTATCCGAGCTATGCTTATTTTCATGGACGGCGCGCCGCTGGGGCCGGGATTGGCCTCATCCGCCTCGGCAGCTCCGTCAACTTCGCGGTCAAATGACCAGCCCGCCTGTAGCCCGAGGGGAAAACGGCTGTTGCGGAAGAAATTAGGACACTCCTTCGGCGAGCGCGGGACCAGGCGAATGGCATCCTCCTCGGTAAGCTTCGTGAACTTAAGTGAAACCAGATCGGTGTCGCCTTTTCCCGGATAGACAAAGACCCCGATCGCATCCTTCGGTCCTCTCTTGAGGTCGATGAGGAAGCTTTTCTCCTGGAACTGCCCGTTCTTGCCGGCGGTGGATAGAGCTGAGGACCAATATGTCTCGTATGGCGCCGGCAGCTGTCTTACACTCAGCGACGGATCCGCCGCAAATGACCTGAATACGACCGTAAGCTTGTAGGTGCCGGGAATCTTCAGACCGTTGATATGCCAGTTGAACTGGACCGACTGGTCGAGCTTTTCCACATTGATGCGGAGGAGGCTTTTGCCGTCCTCTGTCACAACCTTCGAACTCGCGACGGAAGCGTTCCAACCCGGAAAATCGGCCGAGCATCCTTCCGGAAGAGGCCCTTCAAACGAGCCTTTCATCTTCAGGTTCTGATCCTTGAGATTCTTTGAGAAGTCCACGTCAAGCAATGTTTCCTCGGCGGAGACGGCGCACTGCAGGAACGCACAAGCGGCGAGCAGGCGGAGATGAGAGGAGATGTTCCTTTTCATTTGCACCTCTTTGTTTTGGGGCGGATTGAAATACCCGCAGGGCAAAAGCCCGCATCGAGATTAACCGTTTAACCTTTGTAGAATATCACCGGAAATGCAATTATCAAAGGAAATTTCCCGGAAGATTTGGCTGTAAACAGTAGTGTTGGATAGTTTGTCCTCCTGCGAAGAACCAAGGTGCCGTTCAGAGAGAACTCGGCGTTTGCGAGCACCCCCTTGGTGACAAGAACAATTCGATCGCCGTCTCCAGCGCCGCACACGGGTGCTCGAACCGCAGCTCGAGGACACACTCCCCGATTGGCGCGTAGCTGCCGGGGATCTCCACGTAGTCAACCGGCCTTCCTCCCACCGAGCGAAGCCATTGTCCGCCCAAATCAAACCGACGACCGTTCATGCGGTAACCGTTGCCCATTTAGCCGTTCACCACCCCTTGAGATACTCCTTGTTGGCGGCGAGCAGCTCGTCGGTCATCGCCTTGATCTTCGGCAGCGTGAGAATGGCGCTGGAAAGCGGATCCGCCTGGATCGCCTGCCGAAGAAGTGTTCTATTTTTGGAGAGTACCGCGTCCACCGCCATCTCGCTGAGCCAGATGTGCGGTGTCATGACGGCGGCGAGTTGCGACGGGATGGCTCCGACACCGCAGGGGATGATTCCGTTGCGGTCGACCACGCAGGGGACCTCGACGATGGCGCCGGACGGTAAATTCGAGATAAGCCCGCGGTTCGGCACGTTGCCGTAGAACTTCCTGAGCGAGCCGGTGACAAGGGAGTGGATGATTCTCACGCCGTACTCATTGCTGCGCTGGTAGTGGATGAGTTTGGCACCGGCGATCTGCTCCCGTATTTCGGTGCTTCTATTGTGGAAATTCTTCGAGTCGACCTCGTAACCGAAACCCACCTCCGCGCCATAGTATTTGGCCGTAGTGGCGTCCTTCATTATCCACGGATAATACTCCGCCTGGTGGGCAGGGCCCTCGGCGGGGAATGCGCCGAGATAGCGGAGCAGTTCGAAGCGCATCCGCTCAGCCGGTCGCTCCTTCACAATCCGCTTCTCGATCTTGAGCAGGTCGGGATAGAGGTCACGGCCGGCACGTTCGAGCTTGAGGTAGAAATTCCTGTGGTTGATGCCCCCGGCGGCATAGTCGACCTCGGCGGGGTCAAGCCCGAGCCAGCGGACGATCTCCACCGCGCAGCCTTGAATGCTGTGGCAGAGTCCGACGCTCCGCGCATGGCCGCACTTGTTGAGAACCTCGACGTTCATCGCCATGGGGTTCGAGTAGTTCAGAATCCAGGCGTCAGGACACAATTCGGCGGCGTCGGCGACAAGCTTCTTCAAAACCGGAGCGGTTCTCAAAATGCGCATCACCGCACCGGGGCCGGTGGTGTCGCTCACCGTTTGGAGAACGCCGTATTTTCGTGGAATCTCCACATCGCGCTTGTAGCACTCATAGCCGCCGACCATCACCGTGATCACGATGAAGTCCGCATCCTTGATCGCCCTGCGCTGGTCGGTCGACGCCTCGACCTTCGCCTTCAGCTTGCGATCCTTGATGATCTTCTCCACGAGCCGCCGCGAAAGATCGAGCCGCTCCTTGTTGATGTCCATGAGCGATATTGTCGAGTTCTCCAGCTCTTTATAGGAGAAAAGGTCGACCACTAGCTCCCTGACGAACTTGGCGCTGCCACCACCGATGAATGCAATTTTTCTCATTAGCCACATCCTCGAAATTGTTTTGATTATTGGACTTGGTCTTACCGCTTCAATTGATGTCAACCGGCTCGCCGAGGCGCGGCAGTTCGCAGCGCAAACCTGGATATTTCACCGCAAGGTAGTCGACGAACAGCTGCGGATCGACGGTGTTGGCGGCGAACATGCCGTAGTGGCTCGGTACCGTCAGGCCCGGCCGGATGTCACCGGCCAGATCAGCGGCCTCCTGATACGTCATGTTACCAATGCATCCGGCGCGGAACCGGACGGCGTCACGGCCGTTGATCGGCAGGAACGCGGCGGCGAGCTTCCATTTCCGCAGAGTACTCGCCAGTCCATCGTACCTGCACGTGTCGCCCGAGTGGTAGATCGTCACGCCGTCGGCTTCGATGACGAAGCCCAGATAGGGATACCCGGTGGACTCGTCGCGGTCGAAGAATTCATGCGCCGCCTTGACGGCTGTGATTCTCAACCCGTCGGACTCATACACGCCACCGTCATCAAGGGCGATCATTCTCGCCATATCGATGGAGTCTTTCAACGATTGAATTATCGCCTTCGGCACAATGAGCTTGCTGCGAGGAGAACCGTTCATGATCGCAGGAAGGGCCTTCCGGTCGATGTGGTCGCCGTGGTCGTGGCTCCCCGTCACGATGTCAGCGTTGACAATCTCCTCAGGTTTCAGCGGTGCCTGCACCAACCTCCTTGCATGAGGGCTGAGGAAGGGATCAAGGTAAATGATCTTCGACTTTGTCCGAATCACGTAGCTGTGTTGTCCCAACCACCAGAAGCGCGCCTGTCCAGCCTGTGGGCGGCTCTCAGAAATCTCCTGGGTAAGCTCCTGACCTGTTCTCATGAATGCATTCCTTTCACAATCAATTCACCAACGACAAAGAAACCAAGAAGAAAATATCCACCACACTATGCAAGGCGGGCCGTTCGCCCGGTGTTCGCACAGTTGCCTCCTTAGGATCGGAAGTCAATTGTGCTGCGGACAAGCTCCGCATTGCTCCCATTGTAAAAGAGTTTTGACGGAAGTCCTTGAGTGCCGCGCGGTTCTCATCGCCTCGCCGAAGTCCTCCGCTTTGAACGTCTCGCTTATTATCTTTCCGAAGGGAAGCTCGCCTCCGGCGGCGAGGCGAACGGCCTCCGGCCACGCGCCGGCGCTGGCGTTGCTGCCGATCAGTTCGAACTCCTTGTGCAGAAACTCCTGCAGGACGACTTCCGAGCGCACGTCGACATAGTTGCCGATGAGCAGGATCTTTGCCTCGTTCCGCGCCAACCGTGAGGCCAGCGGTATGGCGTCAGCCGATTTCGCCGCCTCGATGATCGACGCGAACTTCTCAAGCCCCTGCCGCGCGACATAGTCTGGCAGCGACGATCCGGCCTCGTGATAGTTGAGTGTCAACGTCGCCCCTAGCTCGGCCGCGAGCTTCAGCCTCGCCTCCCTGCCGCCAATCAGCGTGACATCTTCCACGCCCCTGTGCTTCAGCAGCATCAGCATAAGAAGACCGATAGGGCCATCGCCGACAATGAGAGCAGGCCCCTTCGAGGGGCGCAGCCTGTTGACGCCTCTCACCGCCACGGCGATGGGTTCGATCAGCGCGGCGATGTCCAAATCTACTGTTTCCGGCAGCGGGATTATTTTATCCGCCTCGGTGATGAAATCCTGTCCATATCCGCCGGGATGCTCGAAGCCGACTTCCCCCCCATCCTTCAAGACGTTTTCGGCGACGCATGTCGTGCCCCGCAAGGATGCGTCGACACCCGCCCCGCACTCATCGATGACACCGGACCATTCATGCCCGAGAATCTGCGGATATGTGCCCCTTGACCAGCCATCGATCATCTCAATGTCGGATGCGCAGATTCCGCAAACGGCCGTCCGCACGCGCACCTCGCCCGCCCGCGGGCTGGGCATGGGAAGCTCCGCCATCCGCAACTC
>CAYTFM010000053.1:0-4185 GCA_964436735.1 uncultured Victivallales bacterium
TACCCCTGGGGGTGCAAGGGAACCGACGGGGATGTGGTCCGGATATACGAGCTGGCGTACGCGGCCATACACGCGGGCGATCCGAAGGCGATGGTCATCGGCCCCACCCCTTCGGGAATGGGCGAGGATTCCATCGTCTGGCACACCAATGTCTATCAGAAAGGTCTCTGCAAATACCTCGACGTCTTCTCGATCCACCCATATAGAGCCTGCCCTCCCGAGCCGGCCGGGCTTGTCGAGAATGTCCGCCGCATCAAGGAACTGATCCGGGAATACGCGGGGAAGGATCTCCCCTGCTTCGGCACGGAGCAGGGCTTCCCCACCAAGGAGGATCCCTCTCTTGAGATCGTCCAGGCGCGGGGGTTGGTGAGGGCCAACCTCATCATGCTCGGCGAGGGATACCGCTTCAACTACTCCTTCTACACCGCCGATTATCCAGGAGAGCCAGGATTTGGATTCCTCTACAACCTCAACATGGACAAGATCGCGCACGGGACCGACAAGACTGCGCCGAAGCCCGTCGTACCGGCCTACGCCGCCATGTCCTACCTGCTGGAAGGGCACAAATCCGCCGGTGCCATAGAATGGCTCGGAGACACCGCCCTCGGTTATGCGTATGAGCGTCCGGGCAGCTTAGTGCTGGCCTTGTGGGACTTCGGCGATGCCCCCCGAACCGTCTCGCTGCCCGTTGGGAGTCCCCGTGTGGAACTTTACGACTGGATGGGCAACGTGAAAACCGTCGAGACCACCAATGGCAGCCTCGCGCTCACGCTGACGGGAGAACCCGTCTACCTTAAAGGCGTGTCTCCCGCGCTATGGGGCAGCTCGGCTCCCAAGATCCTTACGGTGGATTCGCCGCGCCTCACGGCATTCCCCGGATGCGCCGCCACGATCGCGGGAACGGTTCACGCCTCGCGGAACGCGCCGATCGAGCGCTCCGACTCGCCGAGCCAGGGACTGGTAACGTCGGCACCGGTGATCGGGTAGAAGGAGCAGCCGGCCTGGGCGGCGAGCACCTTGGCGATGGTGGTCTTGCCCGTGCCCGGCGGTCCGCGGCCAGCTCGTTCTCAATCCTAATCCGAAGCTGCAAACGAAACAACAGACCGTGAGTGTCAATTTGCCCGCGGGAGCCTCCGTGAAGTTTTCTTTCGATGCGCCGGTGCCGCTGGATGCCGAACTCGGGAAGTACGCAATGGGACTGGTGCTTGACGACGGCAGTGCGCAAATAGCCGCCGACGGCGCGCTCGCAACAGTCGCCGCCCCTCTCACAATAGCGTCCGTCAACCCCATCTTCCCGAAAACGGGGGGAAAGGCGTTGTCCGTTACCTTGAACGACAACAAAGGCACAGGAGCCAAGGGGGGCGTCGAGGCGTCAATCAAGGGTGTTCCCGAAAGCCGCAAGGAATCCACTTTCGCCTTGCCGCCCAAAGGCTCAACGAGCGCCGTTATGACGTGGAACGCGCTCGACGCGCATCCGGCGAAATCCTACGAAGTCGTCCTGAAAGTCAAATTCGACGATGGCTACTCCTTCCAGCAAACACGCAACGTGAATTTTTTACGCGCCGCCAAGTTTGAAAAAGAGCTTCAGCCAGACAGTGACATGTCCTCGTGGAAACACATCGAACCTTTCGAGATCACGGGCCGCGAATGGCTTGTCCGCTCTCCCGAGCACTATGCGGGTGTCGAGGACTCCCGGGCCTCCTTCCGCTTCGGCTGGGATGAGCGGTTCCTCTATCTGTGGGGAGAGGTTGATGATGACGTGTTCCTGCAAAACTGGAATGGCTTTGAGACGTGGAAAGGCGACTGCCTGCAATGCGGCTTCGACGTCACAGTCGGCACCCCCATGGAGGCGACGGGCAACCTGGTGGCCGACGCCGGTTTCCGACGGCACACGGAGATCGACCTCGCCCTCACGGCGAACGGGCCGGAATCCTTCAGGACGCGCACCTTCGACAAAGACCGCCTCCCGGTGCGACTCCTCTCAGCCGACGAACTGAAGCTGCACGTGACGAAAAAAGACCGTCCTGGCGGAGGCGTCACGCTGACGTACGATGCGGCCATTCCATGGAAAACCCTTGGCGCTGACCAGGCGCCGAAAAGCGGAGATTCCATTGGCGTGGCCATCACAGTGAACGACCTTGACGAAATGGCTCCCCAGCAACTCGATCCCTCCGCCTTGGGCATCTTCGTCCTGAAAGATCCCGCGAAGTTCGGCAGACTGTACCTTGATAACTTGTAGGTCGTTGCCCACAAAACTAATAGTTGAAAGGACGTGGCAATGGCTAAGGTTGCATGGATGAGCGAGGGACTATTCGGCGTGATGGTCCATTGGACCGCACGGACAATGCCGCGGACGGGAATACCCGAGGCAGACTGGAACAAACGGGTCGACGCCTTTCCCGTGGAGAGCTTCGTGGACACCCTGGCCGCGGCTGGCGCGCAATGGCTGATCTTCACCTGCGGCCACTGTGGCGATGCGTTCTGCGCGCCGAACCCGGCCATCGAAAAATACTTCCCGGGACATTGCTCACGCCGCGATCTGATCGCGGAACTCGGAGCGGCCCTCCACCGCCGCGGCATGCGGCTCGTCGTCTATTTCCAGACCGAGATCGACCACGAGTCGGACTCCATGCGCGAGGCGTTCCAATGGGACGCCACCCCCAAAGACAAGACCATCTTCCAGCAGCGTTGGACGGAGGTCGTAGAGGCGTACGCGCGGCAGTGGGGAACGCTCATCGACGGATGGTGGTTCGACAGCTGCTACGATTCCATGACAAAGAGCTTTCTCCGCACGCACCAGGCGGGCTGGGACAACAGCCGTTTCAATGCCGCCGAATGGTTCGCCGCCACCCGCGTCGGCAATCCGCAGGCCATCGTCGCCATGAACTCCGGCGTCGCCAAGGAGCGGCACAGCTACGTATTCCCCGAGGAGGATTACCTGGCGGGCGAGTCCAACGACCTCACCATCCGCCCGCAGGATGGTCCCTTGCAGGACGGGAAGCAGTGGCACGGGCTCGTCTGGCTGGACTGCTTCTGGGGCAACTTCGAAAAGCCTGGCCAGATCCCCTCTCCCCGCTTTACGGACGATCAACTCCTTGACTATCTCAGCGAGTGCCGTCGCCACGGCGGCGGCGGCACCTTCAACATCGGCATCTACGCGGACGGCAGCCTGGCGGAGCCGACCGTGGCGCAGCACGCACGGATCGCCGCAACACGGTGAAGGCACAGGGTCAGGAATCCCGAAAGTGGGGACAACCTCCGACCGGCGAATGCCCTATCTGCACGTAATCCGCCGCGGCGGAGACTTGTATCCACCTCCTCGTCGTCCTCCTATTTATCGAAAAAGTCGAGGACGAGGACCGCTTCGCTGAGGACGAGGGCGAGGACGCAATACCAATTCCCTAAGTGTGAACTTATTTTCCCTTGCAGACTTGACAGTAAAGATAATATTTGATACAGTTGGATAATGACAAGAATGGACAACGGCGGCGAAATGGCTTCACCATGCGATTGACGAAGCAGCAACAACAGCATTCCAAGACTCGCTGGCTCACGGCGAAGCGCCGCAGGGCTTACGACGCGCTCAGCGTTTTCCTTGCCGAGTCCGACTATAGAGTGGGCGACCAAATCGCCTCCTACCCGCAACTGTCCGAGCGCTTCGAGGTAACCATCAAAACCCTGCAGGCCGTGGTGCCGCTCTTTGTCGAGGACGGCGTCCTGGAGGTGGTCCCGCAAGTCGGCACCTTCCTGAAGTCGCGTCCCTGGTTAGGCGAGCGACAGGGCGCGGCGGCGACGCCTTCACTTCTAGACCGCAGGCTTGGTTCGGCTACTACAGGCAAGAAGACGCTCCGCCTTTGCGTCGAAGAACACAATGAGTATTCCGCCCCGCTATGGCGGCGGATGATCAACGCATTTGAGGAGGAGCATCCCGAGGCGCGTGTCGAGATCTGCCTCAATCAGCGTGACAGCAGCTTTCTGCGCGCAGGCGATGTGAGGTTCACCGAGATCAAGACGGCGCAGGCGATGAAGGAAGAAGGGAAAACGCCCTTCCTCGACTGGATGGACGACACGTTTCTGGCCGATGGGAGCTTCCTCCCCGTTGCCCAGGACTTCCTCAAGGCGTCAAAGCAGCGCGTGATCTGTCCGGCGGTGGTGGCGACGCCAGTGCTGTATGCGAACCGCGCC
>CAYTFM010000053.1:4195-8555 GCA_964436735.1 uncultured Victivallales bacterium
GCCTTCGGCCACCCTCTCCCGGCGGGCGAGGGAAGAGAGAAAAGCCCCCTCTCCCCCTGGGAGAGGGTTGGGGTGAGGGCCGGACCACGCTGCCGCCGACCAGCGAAGGAGGTCTCCCCGGCCGTTGGCCAGGGGCAGGGGGGGGGGCGCACTTCACCCCGGAACGGTGGCGGACCATGAACGATGTGGCGGAAGCGGCGCGCCCCTTCCCGCATACGGGCGTGAACGCGGAACTGTGTGGCTTGGCCCAATGGAGTCCCTCAGACGCCGTGCTGTTTCTTGGATGGGGCAGGAAAGGGAGCATCAGCAAGAATATCGACTCCCTCCGGCTCCACTTGAGGAATCTGCAATTTCACCCCCCTCCCCACTTCGTGATAGGCTCCGATGTCGATGCGCAACGGACCGAGGCCGACTGGCTGCTCGGTCTCATGCGCCGCGGCATGACCTTATTCGCTCTTGGCTCGATGTGGTACCGAGCGCATCTGGACGTCTCTCAATGGACCGCCCTCGCCCCACCGACAAGTAAGGACTCCTATGTCAGACACGGCACGATGGCGGTCTCGGCACGAGCGGATTCGACGGAGCCGGAACTGGCGGCGGAACTGGCCCGTTTTATCACCGGCCCCGCGGGACAGGAGATCCTCGGCTCGCGTGGCGGCTACCTGCCCGCACGGCTGTCCGCCGCATCGGCGCACCCTCTGCGGACGATCTACGAACAGTCGACCCAGTCCGGCTTCTGCCGGGAGGATCTGCTCCTTGACTGGCCGTCCCTCACCGCCTACCGCGGGCTTGAGCGGATTCTCCTGGATGTCCGCACAGGCAGAACCGGCATCGACGAGGCGGTGGATGAAATCCTCAAAAGCGACAAAACGGTCAAGATGACTTTCGTGGAATAAAACTACACGTGAATGAATTTTTGCATATCCTCAACCTTGGGAGACGGAGGCCTTTGACATGATGAAGCCCAGAATACGAACAGGTGAAAACCACGCTTCAACGAAAGTCTTCACGCTCATCGAACTGCTGGTCGTGATCGCCATCATCGCCATTCTCGCGTCGCTGATCCTGCCGGCGCTGACGCAGGCGAGAGCCCGCGTCAAGAGCACGGTCTGCCAAAGCAACCTCAAGCAGATCGGAACCGGCATGAGCATGTACCTCTCCGACTATAACGAACGCTTCATGATCGACCTTGACGCGCTTATGTGGACGGAGAAACTCGGCCCCTATCTTGGCTACCAGCAACGGAAAACAGGAGATACGTACTGGTACACTCCGTACAAGACGGCCCCAATACTCCGCTGCCCTTCGGCGCCACGCGAGGCACCACATTGCCATTGCGTCCAATACGGACTGGCAAGTTACAGCATCGGCGCGCCGAACGTCTCCAACGTCTATGACCCGATTCCGCCGCACAGGATCAGCAATCCCTCGAAACGACTCATGATCGGAGAGAACGGCGAAGGGCCTTTCGACAACGGTAGCGCCTATCGCCTCATATCTTCCGCCACGCTGGCCACCAGGCACCTTGACAGGTTCTGCAACTCACTCTATGTCGATCTGCACATCCAGCAGGACAACGCATTCGAGATACGTGCGATTTGCTCAGGAGCAAACCACTGGACCAAAGAGCCGTTCAACTACAACAACGGGCCGTAGCATGATGGGAAATCACAGGGTACTGGTACACGCGGGCGCGGTCCTGCTTGTATCCACGTTGACCGCGACGGCACCGGCCGCCGAAGCCGGAGTTCCGCTCGCCTCCGACGGCGTCCCGAAGGCCACAATCATGATCGCCGCCTCCCCTTCCCCGACCGTCCTTTTCGCGGCGAAAGAACTGCAGGAGCATCTTTTCAAGGTCACCGGGGCGGTCCTGCCTGTCGCGACCGACGCGGAGGAGTTGTCCGGCCCGGCGATATGTGTCGGGGAAAGCGCACAGACACGGCGGCTCGGCCTTCGCTCCGATAGCTTCCAGCCCCAGGAATATCTGATCACCTGCGGCACGGGACGCATCGTCTTGATGGGCCGCGACAAGCTTGCGGCGGAACAGTCACCTTCATCAGCACGGGCTGATGGCAAGTTCGGCAAAGCCCTCCTTTTCAGCGAATCTTCGAAGGCCACCCTTGTGGATATCAAAGGCTTCTCCGATGACAGGGGAAGTCTCGAAGCCTGGGTGCGCATGGATCCGACAGGAGGGGGAACGATACTCCGCATCGATGGCGCCAATCCGTGGAGCTATCATATCATCGCCCTGAAGCCCGAAGACAAAACCATCGCCTATACGACCTATGACGGGAAAAAGGCCTCATCGGTTACCTCTTCGTCACTTTCGGAGGGATGGCATCACCTGACGGCCACTCATGATGCGGCATCGAACTCGATCGAACTGTTCGTGGATGGAGCGAGCGTTGGCAAGGCGGCATACACGCCCACCGCCTGCGCCGGCGCGCCCCTGAAGATCGGAGGCAACGACGCGGGCAAGGCTTCAGGAGCCTTCAGAGGTGCGGTCGACGAAATCCGGATATCCACGACGATCAGGGACGGCGCATGCCCGACTGAACCCGCCGCACACGATCCGGACACCATCCTGCTGCTGCGCTGTGACGAACTGCTGGGCTCCCCACGCCCCGTGTCGGCATCGGACGCTCCCGGCCTCATCACATGCGACGCCATCCCTGGCTGGTACGACGACCAAGGCACCCTTTACGCCGTCTACGATTTCCTCGAACAGGTCTGCGGCGTCCGCTGGTTCGCACCGGGGGAAATGGGAACAATCTGCCCGAAATTATCCACACTGACCGCCACTGCGATGAACATTCGCCGGTCGCCCGCCATCAAGACGCGCGCCACCCATGTCATCGAAGGGATCGGCATGGGCAAAGTGCTCTGGGGAAATCCGAGTCACAAAGACGCCATGCTGTTCTGGTGCCGGCTGCGCGCGGGAGGAGCCCCCGCTGGGCTCGCCAACCATTCCTTCTACGGCTACTACGACCGTTTCTGGGAGAAGAATCCGAAAAACCCGTCCGTCTTCGAAAAGGAGCGCACGGATTTATTCGCCCAAGGCTACGAGGGGCTCCCCCCGCAAATGTGCCACACAAACAAGGAGTTCATCGCACAGGTCGTTCAGGACGCGAGGGATTATTTCGACGGCAAGGGGGCCAAGCCTGGCGCATCTGTATGCGGCGACTTTTTCGGCCTCGTGCCAATGGACAACAAACGGATGTGCGCCTGCGCCGACTGCGTCGCCTCTTTCGACAAGGAATTCGAGAATAGCCCCTGCTACTTCAACGGCATGCACAGCGACTACATCTTCGGATTCGTCAACACGGTGGCCAAAGAGGTCAAGAAGACACACCCCGGCAAGTACCTTGCCACGATCGCCTACCACAATTACGCCTACTATCCGAAAAAAGAGCGGCTCGAGTCCAACATCTCCGTGCAACTCTGCCTGAACGTACGCAGTTGGTGGTGCCCACTCAACCGTAAGAACGACATGGCGATCTACGACTCGTGGGTGTCGAAGGAGAAAGACCGTCCCATCTACCTCTGGCTCTACTACTGCTTCCCGGAGGAGGTCGCGATGGGCAGCGGACGGGCCTGCGTTCCCGGCTTCTTCGCCCACACGCTGGACAAGCAGATCAAGATGTTCGCCAAGGACGGCATCAAAGGCGCGTTCCTCAACGGCATTGGCGAGCAGGTCGACACCTATCTCACCTTCAAGCTCTTCGACGACCCCACGCTCGACGTCGACGTCCTGCTGAAAGACTTCTTCGACACCTACTACGGGGCGGCCGGCGAGCCGATGCGCAAACTGTACCTCGCCATCGAAGATGCCTACATGAATCCCGTCGGCCTTCCTCCGGCTGTCGCGGCAGGCGGGGCCGAATCGCACGAGACCGAGGAGATCGCCTGGGGCTGCATGGGCACCAAACCGAGAATGGATGCGATGGCCACGCTCATGGCCGAGGCGATGGCCGCCAAAGTGTCGGACGTCGAGGCGAAGCGCCTCGGCCTCTTCGAGGATGCCGTCTGGTCGCCCATGCTCAAAGGGCGCGAGAAATGGCTGGCGCAAATACGTGGCAGGACGGAACGCAAGATCCTCCGCGGCATTCCCGACGCGGCGGCCGCGGCGGACAAGAGGATCGGCGTCCTCCCCAGCACGCTCTCATGGGCCGAGGCGTCATGCGTCGACGACATGCGCCTCCCAAACGGTTTGAGCGCCGAGAGTTCCTATTCCACAAGCTTGAGCGAGAAAATGTCCTTAGGCCTTCTCTTTCCCCTTGCGAAGCGGGAATTTCCCGGCCAAGAAGCCGACCATTTTGTTCAAGGTGACATTGATAGTTCAATGAATGGGTTACTAATG
>CAYTFM010000053.1:8565-34185 GCA_964436735.1 uncultured Victivallales bacterium
CACGACGACGAGAACCTTTTCATCAGACTCGTCCAGAGCGGGAACGGAACGGACAACAAGACCACGACAACACGCCTCATCTTCACCACCGCCGGAAACGGCGCGGCACCCACCGAGTTCATCGTCGCCGCCAACGGCGCGGTGACAAAAAACAGCGCAGCGACTGAAAGCGCCAAGACGTTCATGGCGGAGACGCCGGACGCGGATGGCGCCATGCGCCGCATCCTCGAACTCGCCTTACCGCTGAATGAACTCGTTGGGGGCCCACTGAAAGGCGGCGACGGTTTCATGATGAACATCGTTGATGAGAATAGGGACGGCATACAGGGGATGTTAGTTCCCCTGCTGCCGGAAGACAATGGCAAAACGCCATCCATGCGGTTCCGCCTCGAGAAAATTGATCCTTCACTCCTGCCCCCCTCGCAGCCTCCCACAGCCGAAAGCGTCCGCAAGGAGGCGGTTGGCGCCTGGAGCCTCGACGCCGTCAAAGACAACGGGAAAATCCCGGACGCAGCGGGGCATGGACTCGACGGCATCCCCTCGAGGAAAATCGAATGGCGTGAGGAGGATGCTGTCCGCCTTATACGCTTCCGCTCCGAGCAATGCGTGAACATCGAAATGCCAAATGGTCTCCAGCTTGACAAAGGGGCGACCATCTCCATGTGGGTGAATTCGGAAGTCGATCCGCCCTACCCGGGACTCTTCGGCACGGCCGCCTTCCACCTCAAACTTGGCCTGGGAGGACAGATATTCCTCAACATGCGCGGGACGGACGGCAAACTCGAGTCGCTCCACTTCTATCACGAGCCTGCACTGCTGCTCGCTCCCGGAGTCTGGCGGCATATCGTCGGCGCATGGGACGGGAAGGCGCTGAGCCTTTATGTCAACGGGCGGAAGGCCGGCGCCACGAAGGCGGTGCCGACCCCACCGTTGACGACAGAGTCCAAGTGGCAAATCGGAACGATCGGCGGCGAACGCTTCCTGCAGGGCCGCGTCACCGAGGCATGCATCTTCTCAAAAGCACTTGGCCCCGACGAGATTATCGCGCTCTTCAAGGATGGCAAGAAACGTGTCATGCGGTAAACCTCACCTTCTAAAAATCACCCAACAACAATAACCTGGAAGAAGGAGTAGACTATGCTCAAGAGAAAAGTTCTCACGGCGGCGGCTCTGGCGTGCGTGCTGTCGATAGTCGCGTCAGGAGCGGAAACGGAGCAACCTTTGCCCATGACAAAGGACGGAACACCAACCGCCGTGCTACTCGTTCCGAAAACCGCTTCTCCTGTTGTCGTGTTCGCCGCCACCGAACTTCAAGAACATGTCAAGCTCTGCTCGGGAGCCATCCTGACGGTGGAAATAGAGGGTACCTCGCCGGTCCCGTCCGGTTCGGCCGCCATTTATCTCGGAGCCTGTGACGCCACAAAATCAGCGGGAATCGACACCGCCTCATTGGCCCCACAGGAGTATGTGATGAAACGAGCGGGAAATTCACTCTTCCTCGTCGGACGGGACAAAGCGGGAACAGCAGCCACCGTCCTCGCGAAGGAGACGGACGGGCTCCTCAAGCGCGGGTCGCCTCCCGGCTGGTATGACGAACAGGGGACTCTTTACGCCGTCTACGATTTCCTTGAAAAAGCATGCGGCGTCCGCTGGTTCGCTCCAACCGCTCTTGGCACGATCTGCCCTGAGAACAAAAACCTTGCGGTCGGCGAACTTGACGCCCACCGCTCCCCTGCCCTCAAGACCCGCACCACTCATGTCGTCAACGGTTTTGGCATGGTGGAGATCCTGTGGAACCACCCGACCCATCAAGAGATCATGCTCTACTGGTGCCGCCAGCGCATAGGTGGCTCGTTGGGCGGGCTTGCCAACCACTCCTTCTACGGCTTTTACGACCGGTTCTGGGAGAAGAATCCCAAGAACCCGACCGTCTTCGAGCGGGAATGCAAAGAGATGTTCGCCAAGGGATACGAGGGACAACCGCCGCAGATGTGCTACACGAACAAGGAGTTCATCGCGCAGGTCGTCAAGGATGCGCAGGACTACTTCGACGGCAAGGGAGCGAAATACAAGGCGATGACGTCCGGCGACTACTTTAGCCTTGTGCCGATGGACAACAAGGAAAACATGTGCAAATGCGACGCCTGCACCTCGCTTTTCGACAAGGAGTCCGAGAACAACCCCTGCTATTTCACAGGAAAGACCAGCGACTACATCTTCGGATTCGCCAACAAGGTCGCCAAGGAGACCAAGAAGACGCATCCGGGGAAATACCTCGCCACGATCGCGTACCACAACTACGCCTACTATCCGAAGAACGAACGACTTGAGTCGAACATCTCGGTGCAGCTCTGCCTCGGCGTCCGCAACTGGTGGTGCCCGCTCAGCAAGGAAAACGACATGAGGATCTACAGCTCGTGGGTGTCGAAGGAGAAGGACCGTCCCATCTACCTCTGGCTTTACTACTGCTTCCCTGAAGAGTTCGCGCAGGGGCAAGGCTACCGCTGCGTCCCCGGCTTCTTCGCCCACACGCTGGACAAGCAGATCAAGATGTTCGCCAAAGACGGGATCAAAGGCGCGTTCCTCAACGGCATCGGCGAGCAGGTCGACACCTATCTGACCTTCAAGCTCTTCGACGATCCCACGCTCGACGTCGACGTCTTGCTCAAAGACTTCTTCACCAAATACTACGGAGCGGCCGGCGAGCCGATGCGCAAACTCTATCTCGCCATCGAGGAGGCGTACCTGCATCCCGTCAGCCTCCCTGCGGACGTCGCGGAGGGACGCAAGGAATCGCACGAGACAGAGGAAATCGCCTGGCGCTGCATGGGCACCGACGAGCGCATGCGGCAGTTCGCCGCGCTCATTGCCGAGGCCAAGGCCGCCAAGACCACCGACGTCGAGGCGAAACGACTCGCCCTCTTCGACGAGGCCGTCTGGCAACCGATGCTCAAAGGCAAGGCCAAATACGAGGTCAGACGCGCCCAACAGCCACAGGCGGACGCCTTGAAGTCTGCTCCGCTTCCCAAAACCAAGATCAGCCGGATACCCGCCGGAGCGGCTGGTGACCCATCCAAGGTGGACTTCTCGAAAATCGCCGACATGGGAGCGTGGCATACGACGATGGGCTACCCGCTGGACCGCGCCGTCTCCTCGAAGGCAACCCATGACGGCGAGTTCCTGTATCTGCTTCTCGCGGAAGCCGACTGCGATCCCGCCAAGCTCACCAGCACGCACGGAGTATGGGATGGCGATGACTGGGAAGTCTTTTTCGCCCCCGAACGCAGGAAACCCTACCGGCAACTCTGCGTCGGCCCCAAAGGCTCCCTGTACTCAGGCGGTTACGGTGATGGCGAAGGCAATTGGAATCCCAAAGTGGTGACAAAGCCCTCGCTTGGCGCCGCGTCCGGCTGGTCGATCGCCATTTCCATCCCGCTGGCGGGACTCATGCGGAACGGAGCGAAACCTGGCTCGACCTTCTGCATGAACATCATCCGCAGTTGCAAGAACGGCTTCGACAACGCCTCGTGGAGCCCACTTTTCATACACAACTTCCATGAGTGCAAGCAAATGGGAGAGGTCACTCTATCGGAATGAGCGTGTCACCAGAAAAAAACGTATGCCATATCACAAAGTTACGACTCGGGGTGGTGTGTGGTGGCACGGGCATCTTGCCCGTGGCCTGACATGGGGGGACGCCCATGCCACTTTCCCCATCAACCGCCGTAAATAAAGGTGCTGATGAAAAAACGTATTATTGAGCGGGTTTCGCTCGCCCGGGACGGGTTTATGAGCAACGCGGTGGACAAGGTTGCCACCGGATATCGCCCGGCGTTCGACTGCGTCCTCCTCCCCATCCCCCGCATCCGCCACACACAGTGGGATCACGGCGACGTGACCAGTCGCGCGTTGTCCGCCTGGTCGCAGACGCGGCACATCACCGGTGATCAAAATGTCGGCCGTGAAGTCGAAGAGGGGCTGTGGAGCCATCTGCGATCCATCATCCATCCGGAGACGGGGATGGTGTTCGTGCCGGAGCACAGTGATTCCGTCAATGGGCACTATTATTATCACCTGTGGGATCAGGGACGACTTTTCGACCACCTCGCCTGGAGATATTCCTCCGGGCACTATCCTACTGAGGAAAGACCTCTTATCCTCGCAATGATGCATCGGCTCCAGGACGGACTCCTGCGACTCGCCAAATGGAGGAAACTGCCGGATGGGCATGAGGCGGTGTATTGGGAATACGACGCGTTCTGGGACGACTCGCCACAGTTGCCCTCGGATCGAGATTTCGGCGATCAGAATTGGACGGGATGGTGCATCGCAACCTCTCAAATAGTCGGACCGCAGGCCAATCTGCTTCGAGCCACTGGCGACACGCGCGACCACGAGTTGGCCATGGCCATCGCCCGCGGGTTCCTGGCGGGATTGGAATCGCCGCGCCGCGGCAGCACCGCGCCGATGTTCGCACCCGGCGGAGAATTTCGTGGCCATTTCCATGGCGCCATTTCGGGCATCGACGGCGTGCTCAATCTGGCGCGCTGGTTATGGGATCACGGTGATAGACATCAAGCGGAGGAGTGGATCGAACTGGCCATCCAGGTGTATCGCTGGATCTTCGATCCGTCGCGGAATGTCAACCCTGGCGCCGCATGCGGCTACTTCCCCGAAACGGCCGCCGATCGTCCGCACACGGTCAGCGAACTGTGCTGCTGCGCCGACATGATCGAGTTCGCCTCCCATCTCGCCTCCTGCGCGCCGCTCAAGCCCGAGTGGGCATGGCTCAGCGATTTGTGGGACGACGTGGAACGCTTCACCCGCAACGAGATCTTCAAAATGCAATTCACACAGACGGACGTGCTGAGACCACACCTGTTGCTCTCCAAGGGGCTCACCCTGGACGAAGCCGAGTCGTGCCTCGATCGGCTGCGGGGGACCTGGGGCAGCTGCCGGTCGTTCCTGCATGATCTGGCCCAGTACGGAAACATGGATTTCATCACGTCCGCGTTTCCTCATCTCGCCGCGCACCCCGATCTCACGCAGTCAACCCCCTTGCTCACCTCCGGAGGCTGCTGCGCCTACTCGGGCGTGCGCGCTCTCCACACGGCATGGAAGGAAGCGATGCACTGCGAGCCACATCGAACCGAGGCACGTATCGTGTCCGACCATGAAGACGAGAATGTGCAGATAACTCCTGGGAGCGGTGGAGGGTTCAGTTTCCTGGCAAAGCAAGATTGTTCGTTGCGCATACGCATCCCCCTGCGCGTCAATCCAGACGAGCTGAGGTTCGCCAACGGTGATGGCATAGGTGAATGGAGCGAGGATCGACGTTGGCTGACTGTGCCGTTGGCGAGCGGACAATCGGGCGAGATCCAGTGGACCGAGCCAGAATGGGAGGCGCGGGAAACCGTCGGACCAACAAATTCCCACGGCATCATACCGGGACTTGCATGCGGCCAGCGTCTCGAATGCGCATGCCACTATCGCGGCAACCAGCTTACGAACATCACGCCAGCGGCACTCAAATTATCATACCTCTATGGACTTTGAAAGACGGAAGCAAGGTGGGATACGGGGCGGTTCTTTCCCCTATGATGGACGGTATGCGTCGGCATGCGAACCGATGTCGACGGGGACAATGCTTTTCCCGTCGACAAGGAACGTGACAACCAGTCGGTGGTGAATGGTTATGGAAACGGAATGCAGCCCGCTCAGCCTTCCTTTGAGTTTGTGCAGGCGCAGCGAGGGATGGAAGGGATTCCCTTCAAGGAGACAAAGTGTTTTATCATAAGACGAGAGCAGTTCGGGGTGCTTCCGGAAAAAGCGGGCCGCCCGTCGACAATAACTTTCCGTATAGACGATCACGTAGCGGTCGGGCGTCATTTCCGTTTTGTGATCCGCTTGATGTGGCGGGCGACGCTCTCGATTTTATAGTTTCCCTTTTTCAAGTCGCGTCTGGTCTCTTGCAGGGCGGCCTCAAGCTCGCATTCCCGCATCCGCTCATAGTGTTCCATCCCCATCACCACAAACGTGGAACGCCCACGTACGGAAATGACGGCTTCAGGCGCGTCAAGCAGTGCCGCCTCAAGGATGGAGACTCCTTTGGTTTTCAATTCATTGGCGGTGACCGTATGCATGTGGGACTCCTGCGCGGAGGTTTAGTGATACGCTGAATAACATGATTACTAGTACTATTTAGAATACGACTAATTAACGTGAAAGACAAGGAGATTCAGACACCATGGTCAGCGAAAAGTCACGGACGGACTGGTTTCACGAGGCGAAATGGGGCGTGTTCATGCATTTCCTGGCGGCGCCGGCGAGCAGCAGTCAAGGAGCGGAGACGGACGCCGAGGCGTGGAACAAACGAGTGGACGCGTTCGACGTCAAAGGCGCGGCTCAGCAGTTGCTCGAGACGGGGGCGAAGTATTTCGTCCTGACGCTCGGACAGAATTCCGGACACTACTGCGTCCCGAACGCGACGTACGACAAACTTACCGGCATACGCCCAAGCAAATGCGCGCGCCGCGACCTCGTCTCGGAACTGCATGACGCCCTCGCCCCCCATGGCATCCGCCTGATGGTCTACCTGCCTGCCGGCGCGCCCGAATACGAACCGGTGGCGGTCGAGAAACTCGGATGGAGCAAAGGCGGACGCTGCGCCGAGTTCCAGCGCAACTGGGAGGCGGTGATCCGCGAGTGGTCGCTGCGCTGGGGACGGAAGGTCAGCGGCTGGTGGTTCGACGGCTGCTACTTCAACGACGAGATGTACCGGCACGCCGACGAGCCGAACTTCACAAGCTTCGCCGCCGCGGTCCGCGCGGGCAACCCCGACAGCATCGTCGGGTGGAATCCCGGCGTCAAATATCCCCCCTACACGGTTGACGCGGAAGAGGACTACACCGCAGGGGAAGTCAACGAACCGCAACTCGTCGACGCACCGGGGCGCTGGGACAAGCACGCCCAGTTCCATATCCTCACCTTCCTGGGCACGTTCTGGGGGCAACTACCGATCCGCTTCACGGCGTCCGAGGCCGCGGCGCACACACTCGCCTTCACCAACCACGGGGGAGTCGTCACGTGGGATATCCCTCTCACCTACGAGGGGCTGATACATCCAGAGGCGTTCGAGATACTCAAGGAGGTCGGCGCGGCGGTCGACGCCACCCGCGGCACCCCTGATCTGCCGCCGCCGAAGGTGGTCGCCGCCTCTGTGAAATTCACCCGCATCCCCACCCTTGGCGCGGACGCCGATTCGGAAGGAAGCGTCGGCGTCTCTCTGAAGAACAACTGGAGTGAGCGGATCAGCGGCGAAGTTCGGTTGACCACCGCGCCACAGGGATTCGCGCGCATGGAGCATGACGGACGCGTCACCTACGATCTCGCCCCCGGAGCGGAATCGAGAACGGAGCTCGCCTTCACCATTTCCCAAACCTCGTCCGACAGATCCGGCGCGCAGATCGTCCTGACGCGACAGGGTGATCCTCGGCCGATCGCCTTCAAATTGCCTTCGAGGGAAAGGATCAGCATTCCGCGAATCCCACCGGTCGGACGAGTGGAAGAACTCGAACGCGCGCTGAAAGACATCCCCTCGCGGAAGATCATCACCGACCAGGGACGCAGCCTGGCGGACGTCAAGCTCGCCATAGCCGGCGGCAATCTCGCCCTGTTCTGCCGAGTGGGGGACCAGCTCATGCGGCAGTCGCCGGGAGTCTGGGATGGTTCCTGCATGGAAGTCTTCGGGATTGCGGAACAAGGCGACCGCATCAATCAGCTCTTCCTCGTGCCGGCGACGGCGTCCGCGGCCGCCAAAACGATGCACCTGCTCTCCGCCGAGCACCATTCGCGGGTGGCGATTGTGCCCGCCCCCGAGATCACGCTCGCCTCATGGTCGCACACGGGAGGCTACACGTCAGCCGCGCTGATCCCACTAAAGTGGTGGCTGAAAAGACCCACCCCGCCGGAAAGCCTCCTGCTCGAGATCATCATCAGCGCGGGAATCGACGGCAGCTCGTTCGGCCGCGCCGCCATGTTCGGCAACCTCGACGCCTCATGCCGCAGCGACGGCTACGCCCTCGCGCAGGCTGGAATTCCGCCCCCCGCGGCGGTACATTCAGATCATGCGTAAATGCCTGGTCGACAACGAGCATTATCTTCTCTCCGGCCTCGACGGAGCTTCGGAGCGTGGGACTCACGCGAACTACGGTCCTCGCTTCCACGTCATCCACTTCGTCCGGGCGAAGGCCGATTTCCTCTACCACGTGCACACGCACTCCACCTTCGAGATGATCATCCCGCTGAAGGGGGCCTACAAATGCGTCTTGAACACGGTGGAGGTGTCGCTGAAACCTGGCTCCGCGCTGCTCATCCAGCCAGAAGACATCCACCAGGACATGTACCTCCCCGGAATGGAGTATTGCGGCACGATCTTCGACCTCGACCTGCCTGAGACGTCATCGGCCCCCCGCAGGATCTTCAAGCCAGACATCCCCACACTTTCCCAAGTGGTGAAATGCGAAAACCTCAATGCCATCCGGCATGTCAAAGCGTCCTTGTCCCGTCCGGAGGGCATTGAGTCGATCTTCGTCCACTATATGGCATCGGCGAGTTTGCAGGCGGTCTTCTGGGAGATACTCTCAGGCGTCCCGCGGAAACTGCTTGCCCCAGGCTTCCTCAGCAAACCTGAACGCGACGCCTTCCGCAAACGGCTCATCCAGCACTTCGAGGCCCACACGACCGACCGCTTCTCCCTCGATAAGATGGCGCGCGCCATGGGGCTGAGCAAAAGCAGCCTCTCGCATAAGTGCGCCAATCTCCTAGGAGCGCCACCAGCCAAAGCCTTCCTTGACTTCAGACTTGAAAAGGCCAGGCGACACCTCAAGGATGATGGGATGAGCGTCAAGGAGGCATGCCTCGAACTCGGCTTCGCCAACCAATTCCACTTCTCCCGCGCCTTCAAACGACGCTTCGGCGTGCCGCCATCCAAGCTGGCGTAACGTGCAAGAACGGATATGCCTTTGCATTTTTGGCTATTCACATCCTTGTTTTTCTGCTGTATAATTGGTCATCATAGGCACGAACACACGGTAAGTCATCAAGCATCCCCCACAAGGAGAGCGCATGAAGTCGATAGATCTCAACGGCGCCTGGTTCCTGGCGTACACCAAAGAACCCCTGCCTCTGAAGTCCACGGCGGAGCTGAAGACCGCCAAACTGGACACCATTCCGGCGAGTGTTCCCGGCAATTTCGAGCTCGACCTTCAGGCCGCCGGGATCATTCCCGACCCCTTCCTCGCGACCAACATGAAGAAGGTCAACGAACTCGAGGACCGCCATGTCTACTACTTCCGCACGTTCGAGTTCGCCCCCAAGGAGGCGGAGGGACTTGAGCCATTCCTCGTCTTCGAGGGTCTCGACACCTTCGCCGACGTCCACCTCAACGGCGAGGTGGTGGCGTCGTGCGGCAACATGCTTATAGAACACAAAATACCGCTCACGGGAAAACTGCGCGACGGCACAAACGAACTATTCATCCACATCCGTCCAGCGGTCGTCGAGGCGATGAAATATGACTACCCGCCCTATATGACCTCGCACATCGTCGGCTACGAGTCGCTGTTCGTCAGAAAGGCGCCGCACATGTACGGGTGGGACATCATGCCCCGGGCGGTTTCGGCGGGGCTGTGGCGGCCGGTCTCGATCAAACTGCTCCCGAAAGTCAGGATTGAGTCGGCATACCTCATGACGCAGTCCGTCTCCTCCGACCGCTCCGCGGCCACGCTGCGCCTTCACTACTCCACCACCGCCGAGCCTGTCCCGTTCGGCCGCTATGAGGTCAAGGTGGAGGGCGTCTGCGGTGACTCGACGTTCACGGCGAAGACCAGCGTCCACTGCCCCAAGATCGGGCATGTCGGCATCACAGTCCCGAACCCGGCTCTTTGGTGGCCACGCGGCTATGGCGAGCCCTCTCTATACGAGGTCAAGGTCACGCTGCTGCGCGACGGACTGGCAGTCGACGAGATGCGTTTCCGCCACGGGATCAGATCGGTCGAACTCAAGAGAACCAGCACCACGACCGACAGGGGCGACGGCGAATTCGTCTTTCTCATCAACAATGAGCGCATCTTTATGAAAGGGTCGAACTGGGTGCCGTTGGACGCCTTCCATTCACGCGACGTCGACAGGGTGGACACGGCCATGGCGATGGTGGCCGATCTGGATTGCAACATCCTCCGCTGCTGGGGCGGCAACGTCTACGAGTCGACGCGCTTCTTCGACCTCTGTGACGAGCTTGGCGTCTGCGTCTGGCAGGACTTCTCCATGGGATGCGGCATCTATCCGCAGAACGACGAGTTCAAACGGATCCTTGAGACCGAAGTTCGCACCGTCATGCGCCGTCTGCGCCAGCATCCCTCGATCATCCTCTGGGCCGGCGACAACGAGTGCGACTCGGCGTTCAGTTGGTACAAACTGGGCGACCCCAATCGGAATGCGATCACCCGTGAACTCCTCCCGAAAATCACCTGGGAGGAAGATCCCACGCGCCCCTTCCTGCCCAGCTCGCCTTTCGTCGACGGTGACGTCTGGAAGGTCGGAGAGCGATACATCCCCGAGCAACATCTCTGGGGGCCGCGCGACTCCTTCAAAAGTGACTTCTACCGGAACTCGACGGCCCATTTCGCAAGCGAGATCGGGTACCACGGCTGCCCCTCCCCCGTGTCCATCGCCAAATTCGTCTCCAAAGAGAAGCTCTGGCCGTGGGAAGGCAACGACGAATGGCGGCTGCACGCCTCCTGCCCGACACCGGACTTCTACGGCTCCACCCCCGACTGCCGCAACGCTTTGATGGCGAAACAGATCAAAGAGATGTTCGGCAGCGTCCCCGATGATCTGGAGACCTTCGCGCTCGCCAGCCAGTGCGTCCAGGCGGAGGCGAAGAAGTTTTTCATCGAACTTTTCCGTTCGGTGATGTGGCGGCGCACCGGAATCATCTGGTGGAACCTCCTCGACGGCTGGCCGCAGTTCTCCGACGCCATCGTCGACTACTACTTCGAGCGAAAGCGTGCCTACGACTACATCAAGCGGTCGCAGCGCCACATCTGCCTCATGCTCCGCGAGCCGGAGAACTGGGGCCAGACGCTCGTGGCGGCCAACGCCACGCGGCAGAGCTCGGATCTGAAGTTCACCCTTTGCGACGTCGAAACCGGCGCAGCGCTCCTGTCGGGTGGAAGGCACGTGGCCCCCAACGGCGTCACGGAGCTTGGCCGTATTCCCTTCTCGATGGGCGACAAGAAACTGTATCTGATCGAATGGGAGGACCGCCTCGGCCACGGCGTCAACCACTATCTCGCCGGCCTGCCTCCCTTCGACCTCGAGTGGTACAAGGCGGTCATGGCAAAGGCCGGACTGCTGTGATAAACTGGGGGGGCACGACCCCGGCCTGGACTCCGCAATCGAGGTTGTTGAAGTGGGGCGCAACACCTTTTGCGCCATGTTCCAGAGGCGCGGAAGGTGCCGCGCCCCACCTAACGGCGCCTTCACACACCCAACGTTGCCATTCACCTGGAATCCCCTATTTCGCGATTCTCAATTTGTATATTTCCCCGGCCACCTTTCGGCTTGCCTCGACGGTTTCCGCATAGGGATTGTCGCATATATCCAAGAATCCAATCTGGTAATTCTCCCCGTCGCCTCTGCCGGTCAAGGGCTGATCTTTGTATTGAAACCAGTGCGTGCCGACGATCTGCGGATTGCGAAGGGCACCAGAAACGTACTCATTATAGAGGCGCGCCCGGTCGTTCTGATCTCTTGCCTCCTTAAGCCCCGTATGGAAAAGCCCCCTGTCCAGCGCGCCGAAATGGAACTCGCCGATGAGCAGCGGCATGTCGAGGTCGCCGGGAAGTTTCTTGCTCTCACATCTGTATTCATAGATGTTGAAGGTGATGACGTCGCAATACCGCGCCGCCGCGGCGACCGCAGCGTCATTGGCCCAGGCAAATCTGCATCCGAGATACAACTGGGAGGGAGCGATGGCTTCCAACTCCTCCTTGATGGTCTTGAAATATGTCTCCGCGATCTTCGCATAGAATCTTCCAAGATCCGCACCGGCCTTCGCCTTGTCCGGAACCTTCACCGACGGTAGAAGCGCATTCCAGTCGGGATAGTCCGCACCCCATGCGGCATTGAGGGCGGAGATGTCGTTCTTGTATTTCTCACGGAGAAATTCGACAAAGACTTTTTTCGCACATTGCTCCGGAGGGCTTGCGAGCACGGCTTCAGCAAGCCCTGTCGCATCACCCCAGTCGAGTTCGTTGTCAACGAAATATCCGACACACCAGGGATCATCGGCTGATTTGCCGCTTTCCTTTGCGAACCGCTCTTTGAGCGCTTTTCGGAATTCCGGGTCAAACGGGTCGGGAAACTTTCCCCAGTACCCACTCGACCCCTGGATCGGTTTCGACTGGCAATGAATCGCAACCGTATAGGGAGTCTTCCGCTGTAAATAGATGTTCTCGTCCGACCAGTTGCCGATGGTGTTCATCCCCCAACTTTTCAGCCGGGCGTGAACTCTTTCGCCATGGATCTGCCGCCAACTCTCCCCGAACTTCCTGTAGAGATTGGCCTCGGCGAAATCAAAAACCTTATAGGGAACATGATCCTTGTAGTATCCTTGAGGAGCCCAGGTTCCCGTGCCATAGAATTGCGAAAACGGAGAATTCTTATCCGGCAACTCCGCGAAATAATTTTCACGGAGGCTGATCGGCGTCGAGCTGCCGGAATGGACACAGTCGATCCCGTGAGACCAGAAAAGACGGCCATCCGGATCAACAAGCCACCATTTCCCCTCATGCTTCTCGGCACGGAAAAATCCTGTCGCCTTCAGCTGCGGCCCTTCGGCCCAGCCGCCATACTTGTCCCAGCATGAGGGGCCCGGTTTCGTTTTGAGGTCGACGTTTTCAGCTTCTATGTTTTTTCTCAACTCCTCCTCGGCATGAATCTTACCCGGCCAGTCGGCATGCCTGAATTGACCGAACCCGTCGACGAATGGCAGAAACGTGTCCGCCTTGAACGTTCGCGCGAGGGCGTTGCCATGCACGGCGGATATGGTGCCGATTGCGAACACATGATCAGCCTGAGGTTTGGGAACAAAGATGATAATCTGCGTGATGTGCTCGGCGTCCATCCGCCCTTTCCTGGTGGGGTAGCCCCGCATGCCGACAAACTCGATATCCTTGTCCACACGGTGCGCGGGAGGAGCTATGCTGACGGAAAGCACTTCTGATTTTCCAGGCTCAAGCGTAACGCGCTCGGTGACGCAGTTCTTCTGCCCGTCGCCGCCGGGATTATCAATCCGGCAGCAGACACTGACCTGATTCGCGCCAGTGTTGGTAATCGCGCATGCAACCGACTGATATCCTGACAAGTTCCATTCCCCAGCCGGTGCCTTCAACGTGATTCCAGGCCATTCCACC
Source organism: uncultured Victivallales bacterium (assembly GCA_964436735.1). Lineage (GTDB taxonomy): Bacteria > Verrucomicrobiota > Lentisphaeria > Victivallales > GWF2-38-69 > CAYTFM01. Next base: position 22,044 of record CAYTFM010000053.1, read on the forward strand.
GCATGCCCGCTTCTGATTTCAAGCGAACCATTTTTTATGCTCACTTCGACATCACGCTTCTCAACCGCACCGATGTCAACCTCTGAAGAGGACCAGTCAACAAGCGTCAACGCCTTCGCCTGGCCCCCCGATTCCGCGCGCAGCACGCATGCCATACAAATGATTCCAGAAATCGCAGTAGCATATCTCATGCGCTCCCGCCTCCTCTCCTCAACAACGGGTACGCACCGCTGTTGAAAATCTTCTTGCCGACTGTATTTTCCCCTACTATGATTGCGCCTTCCGCGCTATGCAACCCAAAGGTCTCGGTGAACTTTCCTGCCCTCACGCCAGTCGCAGGAGGTGGATGTTGCCTAACATGAAACTCTCCATAACCATCCCGGCCCACAACGAGGAAGGCTGCATTGAGTCGACCGTGGCGGTCCTGTACGACAAGTTGCAGGCGGAAAAGATCGAACATGAGATTGTCGTCGTCAACGACCACTCGACAGACGAGACTCAGCAAATTCTGGAGCAGCTGCGACAAAAAGTGCCGACACTCAAGGTCGTTGCGAATGATTATCCGAACGGGTTTGGTTTCGCCGTCAGGAAAGGATTGGACTCCTTCTCGGGCGATGTCGTGGCGGTGTTTATGGCGGACGCCTCAGACCGCCCTGAAGACTTGGTGCGCTTCTACCGCACATTGGTTGACCAGAAGGTTGACTGCGTATTCGGGACCCGCTTCTCCAAGAATTCAAAAGTGGTCGACTACCCGGCCGTCAAACTGTTCCTCAATCGTTGCGCCAATGCCTTTATCCAGATATTGTTCGGACTCCGCTACAATGATGTCACCAATGCCTTCAAGATGTACCGCAGAGAGGTCATCGACGGATTGAAGCCGTTTTTGAGCCCCCATTTCAACCTGACGGTGGAACTGCCTCTCAAGGCGATCGTCAGGGGGTATTCCTATGCGGTGGTGCCGAATGACTGGATCAACAGAAAAGCCGGGGTGTCCAAGCTGCATATAAAGGAAATGGGATCGCGGTATCTCTTCATTGTCCTATACTGCCTCATTGAAAAATGGCTGAGCCAAGGGGATTATCGAGTCCAGAGAAACTCGAGGCCCTCTAATGGAGCGGCAGACAAATCATGAACATTGAGAAAATCTATGAATACAGGTTTTCCGCCATTAGCGAACAGACGAGGCATTCGACCTGGGAGGCAATCACTCATTTTGTGCTTAAACAAATGGGGCAGCCGAAAAAAATACTCGATCCGGCATGCGGGAAAGGCGAGTTTCTCCAGGCTCTCCCACTATCCATTGAACGGTGGGGAATCGACCTCCATCAGACAACTGTCGACCAAACAAGAGAAGAGATAACCTTCAGACAGGGAAACATTTTTGATATCGAACTCCCAAAGGGATACTTCGATGGCGTATTTGTCTCTAACACGCTAGAGCATCTATCCACGCCAGAGGAAGTGTTCGCACTGCTGGTCAGACTGCATGAGGTCATGCAACCAGGAGGTGTTCTTGCCATCATCGGCCCGAATTTCAAATATGCCTATCGCGAGTATTTTGACTGTGCCGACCACAAGATATGCCTTTCCCATCTGTCCGTGGAAGAGATGTTGTATGGCGCGGGGTTTCGCATCACCAAAAGCATTGACCGTTTCCTGCCATTCTCCTTTCGTGGCAGGCTTCCCGCCAGCAAACTGCTGATGAAAATTTATTTTCGGATCCCTTTGCTATGGAAAATCTTCGGCAAGCAATATCTCGTCCTGGCCCAGAAGCAGTTGTAGGTAGTTGCCTGCACCACATGCGAGTACAGCGCCCTGGCGCGTCAACCGTCCGGGTATCGGCCGAACGTCCCACCTGGCGTTAGGATTGAATTTCTCCACCCCGACTGTATTTTCCCCTATTATGAGCACACCCCCCGCACTATTCAATCAGAAGGTCTCGGTGATCATCCCCTCCTTCGATGGTGTCCGTAGGGGCAATGTCGCCCGCCTGAAAGAACAACTTAACACCCAGACGCTGAAGCCCTTCGAAGTCATCCTGTCAGTGGGAGTGTCGCCCAACGGCCGCGCGCGCAACGAGGGCGTGAAAAAGGCGTCGGGCGACTATTACGTTTTCATAGATGACGACGTGACGCTCGGCCATGAGCGCATCATCGAGAACCTGATCCGCCCGTTCGTCGAGGACAAAACCGTCGGCATGACCGGCCCGTCGCAACTCATTCCTCCTGACTCGAACTGGCTTCAGAGGACGGCGGCCCGACAGATACCCCGATCCGAGTTTCCGGTCCAGCAGGAACTCGTCGACAGCGACATGGTCACCCATATGTGCCTCTGCATGCCTGCAAAGCTCTTCAAGGAGGTCGGTTGGGAGAATCCCGACATCATCGCCGGCACCGACCCTGATCTGCGCCACCGCGTCCGCCAGGCGGGTTACCGCGTCTGCGTCATCCCCGACAGCTGGGCCTACCATCCGATGCCCGAGACCTTCGCGAAACTCATGCGCCTCTCCTACGTCAAAGGCGCCCAATCGGCGAAGGTGCGCAAGAGCCATCCCGGCCTGATCCTTGATCTCGACGATGGCTTCAAGAAGGGGTTCAAACCGCGCAGATCCTTCGCCTACAGGATCATGCGCAATCTGTGGATTCTCATCTCCTGCCTGCTCACATTGAAATTCTTGAGACTTCTCACAACCATGGCATATGCGGCCGGTAACGTCAACGAAAGCCTGAACCCCCAGCAATGACACCGGACATGGCCAGCAGAGGAAGAGTTGCGAATGAACGCTCAGACTGAGACAATTGACTGTCCCCTCTGCAAAAGCGACAGTTACGACACGCTCGAGTCGCCCGAGACGTCGGTCGGCATCCGTCACTGCCTCAACTGCGGATTCGTCTACACGAGCCCCCGTCTGAACGCCGAGGGCAGATCACGCCTCTACGAGGAAGGATACTTCACGGGGCTATCGGCCACGAGCATGGATATCGACTACACCGCCAACAGCGTGGTTTTCGAGCAGGATGCCATCGAGCGGTTGACCCTCTTGAGCCACTATCTCCCACCTCGTCCCTGCAAAGTGCTTGAAATCGGATCGGCGGCAGGCTTCTTCCTTGCGGAATGCGCCCGCCGAGGCCACCATCCCGTCGGCGTCGAACTATCAGACGCGATGCGGGATCTCGCCAAGAAGAGTCTCGGCATCACAGAGCTTTTCAAGTCGCTCGACGAAGTCGCCGATAATGATTTCGACGCCGCCGCATTGTGGCATACCCTTGAGCACTTGGACAATCCTGTGGAAACCTTAGAAAAGCTGAAAAGCAAACTCGCCGACGGTGGCCTTCTTTTCATCACGGTCCCTGACTTCGCGTCGGGAAACCACCGCCGCCTGGGCAACAAGTGGGGGCATCTCCAACCGTTGGTACACCTCTCCCACTTCACGGACGAGACCCTTGTGAAAACATTGTCTGCCGCAGGCTTCGTCACCCTTGCGGTCATGAAGTCGGGGGGAACGGGAGCGCTGGGAAAGAAATCTGCGCTTCCAGGACTTCTCAAATCCATCGCCACGCATCATATTAAAAAGGTGGGATGGGCACGCTCCCTCGTAAGATTCATCCTGCTGCGAATGCTTGGGAGGAACGACTTTGTCACCATCGTCGGAAGAAGGAAATAACATGAGCGATCCAGACGCGTGCGAACCAACCATCTTCGCGCGCCGCTTTGAGCGACGGCGTCAGCAGCTATCTCGCCACTGCTCGCAAAAGGAGGCGAAGGCATGAAGGCACGCATCGGCTGGATCGAGACCAGCACCACCATGTATGGCGGGCAGATATACCATCAAAAGGCCCGCTCGCTCCTCGCGGACCACGCTGACGTCGAACTTGTGATGGTGGGGCCGACGCGTTTCAACGGCAGCAAGCTGCTTGGAACGCTGGAATTGCTCACGAAACTCTCGCGCCTCAAGGAGCACAAGGACATCTGGGTGCGGGGGTATTACGCGACAGTGACAATGCCACTCGACCGCACGACAGGCAAAAACATCGTGATGCTCCACCATGACGACTTCTCAGGCTTCCCGTGGTCAAGGAGGCTGTTTTTCGAACCGCTTCGCCTGTTGTATCACAGGAGCTTGCGAAAGGCCGATGTGATCGTCACGGTGTCGGAGTTTTGGAAGCGGCATCTCGAGTCGCTCGGGCACCATAATGTGAGGGTGATCTACAACAGCTTCGACATGAGCGACTTCAAGATAGGAGAAGACGAACTCCAGGACTTCCGGCGCCGCTATGGCATCGGAAGCGGCCCGCTCATTTATCTGGGCAACTGCCAGACAACGAAGGGCGCGCCTGGCGCCTATGAGGCGCTGAAGGACCTCAGAGTGCCGCTGGTGACGTCAGGAAAGCGGCATGTCGACCTGCCGACGACGAACCTCGACCTCGGCTACCGGGACTATCTCTGCCTGCTCAGGGCGTCGTCGGTGGTCGTGACCATGTCGCAGTTCCGCGAAGGCTGGTGCCGGACGGCCCATGAGGCTATGCTCTGCGGCCGCCCGGTGATCGGAAGCGGAAGGGGCGGCATGCGGGAGCTGCTCGAAGGGGGCGGACAGATCATCTGCCCGAGTTTCAAGGAGCTCCGCGCGCATGTCGAGTCGCTTCTGAATGATCACGCCAAGGCCGATGAGATCAGACGCCGCGGCAGGGATTTCGCCAGACAGTTCACGGATGAACGATTCGCCCGCGCGTGGCGCAGTCTTGTCAACGAGGTGGCATCCACGCCATGAGCACATCGGCGATCACACAGTCACGGGCGACGACATCGGGGAAAAAACTGACGGTCTCGGTTGTCTCGGGATCGTCCAAGGAGAACCTTGAACTGTGCCTCGCCAGCTTGAAAACTGCGGCCACAGAGCTTGACTGCCATGTCACGGTGACGGACAATTGCTCCGCATGGGATGTAGCCTCCACCGTCATCGCGTATTTCCCCGACGCCACCATCAGACAAAACGAAAGGCCACTCGGTTTCGGCGAGAACCATAACAACGCGCTGCTCGCGGCCACCGACGACTACGCACTGATCATCAACGACGACCTTGAACTGCGACCTGACGCCATCAATGCCCTTCTCGCCGCCGCCGAGGCGCGCCCAACGGGAGCGGCGTTCGGCCCCCTCCTGTTCCCGCAGAGTTGGGACGCCCAGTGGATAACCGCTGGAGGAAGACTTGGAGAGGCGCTGCCCAAACCGATCATAACCTCATGCTCCATGGTCATCCGGGCATCCCTCGGCGACGGGTTCATACGGGGCTTCCTCGCCAGACGGACTCAGCAGACCGCCCCCACCGACTGCCAGCGATCCTACATTAGCGGCGCATGCTGCCTTGTCCGCCGTTCTTTTGTCACGGCACATGGACTCTACGATCCAGAATTCTATATGTATTTTGATGACATCGACCTTGGGACGCGGATACGGCAGAATGGTCACGAATGCTGGCAGGTGGCGACGGCGAACGTGCGGCACCTCGAAGGCGGCTCCTTCTCGAGCCGCACCTGGGGATGGATGATGGCGAGCGCCCGCCGCTACGCCTGGAAGCACCACGGGATCCTCGTCCGTCTCGTCGTCGAATTCAACCTGCTGGTCTTGCGCATGGTGCTGATGTTCAAGAAACCACATGACGGGATGACACGGCCACCATGAGACAGGCCCCCCACCCACAGACAGGCTCTTTCCGCATCCCGCCGCTTGCCCTCGGGGCCCTCCTGTGCGTTGCCCTGCAGGGAGCCGCCGGGAGTGATCCCGCATCCGCTCCCCCGCCATCCGAGTGGCACCGCGGCATCTTCCGCGTCAACACCACCGTCAGCGCCGGCGACGAGGACATCGAGAAAGTCGCCCAAAAGGCGTCGAAGGCCGGCCTTGCCTTCATCGTCTTCAGCGACCAATACCTCGTGAGGGCACAATACGGACTGCCGCCTTTCAGAAACCTCCTCAGCATCACCAAGGAGCGGGGCAGCATCCTCTCGTTCGGCGTGAGGAACTATCTCGAGGCCATCGAGACGGCACAAGAACGCCATCCCGGTATCGTCTTGCTGCCCGGCGCCGATGTGGCCCCCTACTACTATTGGACAGGCAACTACCTGCTTGGGACCCTCGCCACCAACCAGTTCAGCGAGCAGCTCACGGTCTTCGGCGACCTCGGCCCCGACTTCTACCGGGACATCCCCGTGATACACAACGAGCGGACATCTTTTGGCCTCAGAGGATTGCTCGGGCTCTGGCCCCTCCTTATCACCTGTATCGGCCTCTCGCTGCTCCTCAAGAAAAACGAGCCATATTATGCGGACGCCCAAGGGAACGCCTACTATGGCAGGGGTGCCATCCTCCGGCGCGCGGGCGGGGCGCTTCTGGCCGCGGTCGGCCTGGCGTGGACCGCCGACAACCGGCCGTTCACGCAGGATTTGGGCGTCAGCCCACATGGGGTCAAAACACACCTTCCTTTCCAACAGACGATCGACTATGTGAAGGCCACGAGCGGCGGCAAGGCCGGCGCGATATGGTCCGCCCCCGAGGCGACCATGAAAGACAAGATCGACCGAGTCCGACTCTACACGCGCCCCTATCTTGGCGACGTCGAGGCGACCTCGGGACACAACGGCCTGGCGGGAATCTATGCCGATGTGAGCCACGCCCACGAACCTGGTGGCTCATGGGATAAAATGCTGCTCGAATACTGTGCCGGCACACGCGCCGACCGCCCCGTCATCGTGGGTGAGGCCGACTACCACGGCAGGACACCCGTGGACTTCATCCAGACGGTCGTTCACGCACCGGGCCGTCTGGACCGCGCCTCGCTCACCGACGCCCTTGTCAAGGGCAGATCATACGGCGTCGCCACCCATGAGCGGTTGCGCCTGAACCTGCTCGACGTCCGCATCTCAGACACCAACGGCCAAGCCGCCAGCCTCGGAGAAACGCTCACCGCCACGCCGGGAGCGCCCCTCGAGTTTGCAGTGAGCGGCGGACTCGAGGCCGTGGGGCAAGGCAAACGCTATCCCTCATCCGTCATCCTCGTTCTGGACGGAAAAGAATTGAAGCGCCACAGCATCGACGCAACGAAATTCGAGTTAATTGAGCGAATCGAGGTGGACAAAGGCTGGCGAGGGCTCCACTATATTCGGTTTTACATCCTCACGGAGGGAGCTGGCTGGCTGCTGTCGAACCCGCTGTTCATCGACATAAAGTGAGAGGCAAACCCACGTTCATCCACAATTTAGGAGAGAGCGCATGAAACCTGTCGCATCCGACGAATTCCTTGCGGGACAAAGACTTCTGGTGGTCTCCCCCCATTCGGACGACGAGTCGTTCGGCTGCGCCGGGACGATCGCGAAGATCAAGAAACTGGGCGGCGAGGTCTTCGTCCTCGTGATGAGCGTGGGCAATCTCAAGCTCTACGACGGACGTCCCGACCCCGTGAGCGCCGACACGCGCGCCGAGGAGTTCAAGGCCGTGGCCGAGTTCCTCCAAATTGACGACTACGACATTTATTTCACCGACGAGCAGACGCATCTGCGACTGGACTCCATCCCGCAGCGCGACCTGATCAACGTCATCGAGAAGGAAAGCAAGGTGGCGATCGACCGCATCAAACCGTCGATGGTCGCCCTTCCCGCCATCTCCTACAACCAGGACCACGTGGCGACCTTCCACGCCGGATTCACGGCGTGCCGCCCGCACGACCCCACGGTGAAGTCCTTTCCGAAGATCGTCATGAGCTACGACAACCAGACGCTGTTCTGGAACACTGAGTACGACAAGTTCCACCCCAATCTCTACATCGACATCAGCGAGCATCTCGACACGAAACTGAAGGCGTTGAGCCTGCACGCCTCGCAACTTCGCCACTCGCCGCATCACTGCAGCATCGAGAACCTCGAGTACCTCGCAAAAGTGCGCGGCCACGAGATATCGGTCACCGCCGCCGAGGCTTTCGTCTGCTACCGCATGGTGTTGTAGTTTTTCCGTCCCGGAAAAACTCTCACTTGCCGTAATGCATGGTGAAAATGTCGAGGTACTCGTCCGAGAGGCAGGTGGAGTCGCACAGACAGCAGAAGTCTCCTCCAAGCCCCTGGGTGAACAGCGTGTGCCATTGGCGCCTGAGCATGTGGTAGTCGTTGCGGACACCGCGCGGCTGGGTGAGCAGCGAGACCATCTCGGTCATCAGAAAGCAGTCGACGCTGTTTTGGGCGACCTCGACCGGCGCGTCGTGCGAGAAGACAAAGTCGATGATGCGCCCATAGGTCTGGTACACGGAGCATGCGAGCTCGGGCGAGTACAGTTCCGGGGTGTCATTGTTGGCGTCAATTTCAAAGACAAGAAAATGGTCGACCCACTCGGCGAACCCCTTCAAGCGCGTCAACTTCTTCTCATATGGCATGTGATGGTAGGCGAGCGAACTGAGCGCGATGTCGTAGCGGTGGCTGATCTCGTCGGAGAGTTCCTGGATTTTCCTGTTGACAGCCCGCACGTTTGTGGCGGGGAAGGCGTCGCCGACAGTCCGGAGCGCCAGTTCGGCCATCGCAGGGGAGGAGTCGACGAGCAGCACCTCGGACAGATCCCCGATCCTCCCCGCCTCGCGGAGACGACGAAGAAACGCCACCGTCAGCCCGCCATCCCCGCATCCCAGATCGACCATCTTGACGGGATGGGTGAACTTCGGCAGCGAGTGGGCGCTGTGGCACAGGAAACTCTCCCGAGCCTTTCTGATCATGGGCACGCTGGCGGCATGCAGATATGGACGGGGATCGGCGAACACCACCGCCGGCATGATGAAACGCCCCTTCTGCCGCTTCAGGAAGGCCGAGGTGAAGGCGTTCGACATCAGGTTCTCGTCCTCGACCTGCGCGCCGGTGGCGAACCATTCACCCGCGGGTGCCTCGTTCCCCTTCGCCGCCAGCAGCGCGCCGATGTAATAATTGAATATCGGCCGCAGAGACTCCCGCGTCCCGGCAGGCGGATCCCGCGGAGCGGTCCCCCCCCCCTTCTGCAACACCTCCTCGCCGACCATCCGCCATTGCATGGACTCCCGCGGCGTTAAAAACAGCATACATCCTCCTGGTGTAGTTTTTCAGACAATTAGCTCGTAGGTAATTGTCTGAAAAACTATAGTATGCCTCCATTCCGCGCAGGCATCAACTCGTGATCCCTTATAATTCGCACCGAACCCCGAACACTGACATCATATGCGGCCCCGTCTTTACGCAACCACTCTTTTCCTCATCGTCATCCTGCATGCGCACAATGGACATGCGCAGATAGGCAGGGAGGTTCAGACGCCAACGCTTCCCGCGACTTCCACGACTGCGCCTCAGTCGCCTTCTCTCCCCGTATTCGAGAAAAACCATGCGGAGGTCCTCGTCATCGGCACCTATCGGCGCATTCTGTCGCGGATGCCAACCGAAGTCGAGTCCCACCTGCTTGTCGGACGCCTAATGCGTGGGGAGCTTAACGAATGGAGCCTGTGGGATGAGGTACTGTATTCAAAAGAACGGAGGGAGTACCACATGCGACAGATAGTGTGGTCGCTCGCCTGCTTCATTCCCGCCGCGCTCTTGTTCGGCCTCGCCTTCCATCTCCTTCTGCGGGCAAATAAAACGGTCGGAGCGTGGGGATTCGCGATTCTCGCCACGTCCTTCGGCGTTGTGTTCCTTGCGATGACACTCATCTACTCCGTCAACATCCCCTTCTGGGACGACTATGACGCGGTTCTGGCCTATCTTTGCAGGCCCGTGGCGGAGCGTCCGAGTCCGCACGTCCTCGTCGCCCAGCACAACGAACACCGCATCGCGTTCACGCGGCTGTCGGTCCTCGCCGACTATCTGCTGTTGGGCGGTCAGGTGGACTTCCGCCTGATGGCCCTGATAGGCGCGCTCCCCGTGCTTGGGGCGGGCGCGCTGCTCTGCCTGATGGCGAAGGCGGCGAAAGCACCATTAGCGGTCGTCCCGATAGCGCTCATGGGCGTCTTCTCGATGAGGACGGACGAGAACATCACCTGGGGGATGTCCTCCACGCAACATTCCGGCGTGATGTTCTTCGGCCTGTTGTGTCTTTACCTTTGGGGCCGCCGCTCGACAGCGGCGAGACTCTGCGCGCTGGCCGCGATGACCGCCTCCTCCTTCTCCAGCCCTTCGGGCGTGCTGCTCTGCCCCGTGCTCATCTCCTGGGTCCTGCTGGACGCGCTCGCCCCCTCGGACGGCACCGCCTTCGCGAGGCGGATTGCCCGCGCCGCGGAAAATCTCGCCAAGGAATGGCGCCACACGGTGCCCTTGCTGCTCGTCACGCTGGCGTTAATGGCGATGTATTTCAACGACTACCACAAGCCGTCACATCATCCAAGCCTCGCGTTCGCCGCATGGAATCCATGGCAGTTCATCCTCTATGCCCTTTATTTTATGGGATCATGGCTGCAGCTCGCCGGCGCCCCCCTGCTGGGGGGCGCGCTACTATGGCTTTGGTTCTGCTATCTTGCCGTCACGAAATACGCGGTCCGGAATCCTCTCGTCTTCTTCACGCTTCTCTTCCTGCTGCTCAATTCGATCCTCATCGGCCTCGCGCGAAGCGGCATGGGTGTGGAGCTTGCCCTGTCCTCCCGCTACCGCCTGGTGTCGCTCCTCGCGCTGGGAATGTGCCTCATCTCATTCTTCGAACTGCATGCCGTCTTCCTCGCCAAATGGAAAGTCGTCCCCGCCGGCATCGCGGCCGGCTTCTTTTTCCTTTATTTGGTCTTCCTCAAGTTCGACACCGCCGTGATGGCGGCGCGACGCGACAATCTGGTCACCTGGCTGGAGCACGGCAGATGCTACTATCCCGACCAGGAGCGCGCCAGGTCAATCATGGACAAAGCTGTTCAACATGGGATATATCAACCTCCCGTCGTAAACAAAAAACCAACGGCACAAGAACCTTAACAAACGGAACGCGCATATGAGCTCAGTCATACTTAAAACAGCCATCCTCCTCGCCCTCTCCAACATTTTCATGACCTTCGCCTGGTACGCGCACCTCAGGAACATGAGCGGCAAAAAGTGGTACATCGCGGCGATCGCCAGCTGGGGCATCGCCTTTTTTGAATACATGATCCAGGTCCCCGCCAACCGCATCGGCTACCGCGAGATGAGCCTCACCCAACTCAAAATCCTCCAGGAGGTCATCACGCTCTCGGTCTTCATCCCTTTCTCCCTCTATTATATGGAGCAGCCAGTCAAGCTCGACTTCCTCTGGGCGGGCATTTGCCTTCTTGGCGCAGTATATTTCACCTTCAGGTGAGCAACTCCATACATGAGGGATTATACTGCGTCCCCCTTAGTCCGAACTTGTGAAAGGTTGATTGATGACCCCCAAATGTTCCTCTCTTTTCTGGCGCGGGCACAAGATCCCGCAACTTGCCCTCGGCACGGTCCAACTCGGCGTGGAGTATGGCATCGCGAATAAAAGCGGCAAACCGTCTTCCGACACCGCCGCGGCGATCATCGAAGCGGCGTGGCGGAGCGGCGTGACGCATTTCGACACCGCCCAAGGCTATGGGGAAAGCGAGGCGGTCCTCGGCGCCGCATTGGCCCACGCGGGGATCGCGCGTCAGGCCATGGTGACCACCAAGCTGCATCCCGCCCTTGATCTTACCGCCTCCGGCCCCATCGTTGACGCCATCGAGTCATCGCTCAAGAAAACGAGGGGCGAGAGGTTCTGGTGCGTCATGCTGCACCGGCTCGCCCAGCTCGATTTCTGGGAACGTGGACTCGGCGACGCATTTGAAAAAGCCCGCGCAGCCTCTCTCATGCGCTTCGCCGGCGTCTCCGTCTACACGCCAGACGAGGCGCGCAAGGCCCTGGAGCATCCGGGGATCGACATCATCCAGTTGCCCTGCAACGTCTGGGATCGTCGAGCCGTCGACGAGGGCGTCTTCGACCTCGCCCGGAGACTCGGCAAGTTCTGCGTGATCCGCAGCGTCTATCTCCAGGGGCTTTTGACGATGAGAGCCGAGGACGTCGCCGTCCGTCTCCCCGCCGCCCTCCCCGCCGCCACCGCCTGGCACGCGCTGTTGTCGAGGCATGGACTCGACGGGCGTTCCGTGGCCATGGCCTTCGCCCTCTCGCTCGGATGGCAGCTC
>CAYTFM010000054.1:0-34165 GCA_964436735.1 uncultured Victivallales bacterium
CAGGTGTCAGGAGAGGCAAAGAAAATTTCCTGAAACCTGAACACTGAAACCAAGTTGCGGGCGAAGCCCGCCTAACTTGAATTGGGGAGGATGTATGATCAGAATGTGTGCCGTGGCGATGATCGTCTGTGTGGCTGCTCAGGGCATGGCCCAGGTCAAGATCGAGCAGGTTGACGGAGGGAAGTTCACGGTGTCGTGGAACGGCAAGGTGGTCGTCCCCCCTTCAAAGCCAGAACTGCGCAAGCTCGGCGGCGGCGCCCGCGAATGGTTCGATCCGAACTCGCGCAAGTACTGCAAGATCGAGGTGCCGCCGTCGCAGGACGCCTTCCTGACGATCTACAACAAGAAGCGGCAGAAAGTCTTCCTCGGCGAGTCCACGCTGAAGGTCGAAGCGAAGGACGGAGGGCTTGTCTACCGCGAGGCGTATCCCGCCGCCTCAACCGTCTGGCAAACGAGCGTCATGCCTGTCGGCGACAACGGGTTCGACGTCGCGCTCTCGATCGAGACGACGTCCGAGTACTGGCTCTCGGATTTTGACCTCTCCCTCCTCGACCTGAACTTCGACAACGCCACCTGCGACTCCGGCGCCGTCCCCACGTGGCATCGTCCCGCCAAGACGTTGGACAGCCTCGGCCCGCTCAAGGGAAACATTTCTATCTGCTATCCGAACGGTCCCAACTGCTTCGTTCCCGCCGCCGTCATGCAGGACGCGAGGCTGGCGATGGGTGTCTGCCTGCTCGGCGCCCACACGTCGATTCTTCAGGACTACAGCGAGTTAAGCATCGTCCCGGACAAGGACAAGAAGAACTATCGTGTCGGGCTCCGCTCCTCCGAGAATCCGTTCTTTGGACGCATCTACCAGCACAACTTCAGCAAGCGTTTCCGCTTCAGGCTCTCCGAGCCGAAAGTGACGGGCGACCGCGGCTATCTAAGCCTGCTCGACGGCAAAGACCTCTGGAAGGACTATATGGACGAGCTGGACAAGCAGGTGCCTGTCATGCCGACGCCGGCGCGCGATCCATCCAAGAACAACATCATCCTCATGAACTTCTTCATGTGCGAGTCGCATCTGGTCACTGAGCGCAATCCCTACGGCTACCTGATGAGCGATCCCGAGTGGAAGAACAACCCCTGGGAGTGGAGCGTCAAGCCCGACATGGACGAGGCGACCGTGCGGAAGGTTACCGGCTTCGGCCCTGAGAACTGCGGCAAGCCCGTCAAATGGATGAAAAACTACGCCGACAAGTGTGTGAACGACCTAAAGACCGGCAACTGTCTCGCCATGATCACGTGGGCGTCGTCGGTGGTCACGGACATGTACGCTCCCGAGAGTCATCTGTTCAGTCCGGAGCTTGAGGAGACTGTTGCCGTGGAGGGCGAGGTCCGCTCGTGGGATTGGGTGGTGGCGGACATCAGCGTCAAAAACCCGGCCGGCGAGCTGATCGCGCAGAAAAAGGGCGCGCTCATCCGCGCCTACAATCCCGAGGAGTTGATCCAGGTCGACCAATTCTCGCGTCCTTTCGGGGCCGAGCAGCGCCTAAAGCTTTATGAGGCCGACATCAAGCCCGCCGGCGCGAAGTATCTACCGAAAGCCGGACAGCGGAGCAATAAGGATCGACTCGTCGACAAAGTCGCCCTGATCCTGAAGCTCAAAGCGGCACGGACAAAACTGCTCGGACAGAAGCCGGGATCGTCAGTCATCGTGGATGCCGTGGTTCTTAGTGACGAACCCGAACTGGCGAAAGAACACATCAGCATCGAGGCGAAAATCACCGGTGTCACGCGCGCCGCCATCGACGTCTGGGCGCAAACCCTTGTCGACGCCGGGCAGGAGTTCGGCTTCCTCGTCCGCGAGGACTTCACCGTCGGTATGCCGTGGAATCAATGGTGCCAGCGCTTCGACTGGTCATCGGACTGGCAGTACAAGATGCTCAAACAACGCTTCCAGTGGCACCGCGACCGCTTCGGCGGGAAATGCCGCTGGTTCTACTTAGACGTCTTCGGCAACTACACGCCGCAGTTCGTCTTCGACATGCTGCGCAACGACTTCCCCGACTGCTTCTTCTTCGCCGAGCATCCCAATGACGGCGTGCTGCGCACCATCGAGGGGTGGAACTGGGAGGGGCCGATGAACGAGTTGGAGCGCTACGTGGCGCCGAATGGCCTGGTCACCATCCTGCCCGAGCGTATCTTCAGCGCGAAGTGGGCGTGGTCGAATGGCGACTTCGCCGAGAAGGATCGTGCGATCATGAAGAAGCTCTGGCGCGACCCGAATTGCATCTTTGTCACCCACCGCGAGGTGCGCGGACTGCTCAAGCGCGCCACCGAGGCTGGCTGCGAGACGGGCTTCGATCTCAAGAACGAAGCCGGCGCGCAAAAGGGTGCACACCTGAATCCCGACGGAACGCTCAAGGCCGACGAGAAGAAATAATCACGCTTCCGTATAAATGTCTATAAAGAAGAGGAGAGCGAAATGATGAAAACGTGCGCCGCGGTGTTGATCGCCTGTATGGCCGTGCAAGGCATGGCCCAGGTCAAGGTCGAGCAGGTCGACGAGGGCAAGTTCACGGTCTCGTGGAACGGGAAGGCGGTCGTCCTGCCCTCCAAGCCGGAGCTGCGGAATGTCGGTCCTGGGAAGCGGCAGGTCTACGATCCGACGGCGCGCGTCTTCCGCGAGGTCGAGATGACCGCCAGCCAGGGTGTGCTCTTCACGGTCCTCAACAAGCAGGGTGAGCCGGTGTTCCTCGGCGACGGGAAGCTGGACGTCAGGAAGGATGGCGAAGGCGTCGTCTACCGGCAGACGTTCGCCAACGCCGGAGCCTGGTGGCAGGCGTCGTTCAAGCCGGTCGACGACAATGGCCTGGATGTCGTCGTGGACGCGGAGGTCGCTCCGGAGTTTTGGCTGCACGACTTCGACGTCAAGCTTATGGACTTGAACCTGGACAAGGCGACGGCTGACTCCGGCGCGCTGGGGCAGGGGCGTCGGACGATGCCGACCTCCAAAGGGCTGCTGGTCGGTCCGGTTCCCGGCGACATCCGCATCAACTACCCGAGCAACAACCTGTTCGTCCCGGCCGCCGTGCTGCAGGACGACAAGCTCGCCATGGGAATCTGCCGGCTCGGCGTGCACGACGTGTGGCGCACCCAGTTCAGCGAGTTGAGCATCTCGCCGAAGGAAAAGAAGTATGAGGTGCGGACGTCCACCGGATGGGCGGAGGCCATCTCCACGGCGTGCCTGTACCAGACCCGCTTCCAGCAGAAATTCCGTCTGCGTTTCTCGGAGAAGCGGACGCCCGGCCCCGCCGGCTACCTGCAGCTCGTGGACGCCAAGGATCTTTGGGCCGACTACATGAAGGAGATGGACGCGCACGTCCCGATCCAGCCGAATCCTCCCTACGACAAGGAGAAGAACAACATCCTGATCATGAATTTCTTCATGGCCGAGAACCACTACATCACCGAGCGCAACCCGCAAGGGTGGGTGATGAACCATCCCGAATGGAAGAGCAACAAATGGGAATTCCCCTCCGAGGCGGCCACCGCGACCGGCGAGGAACTGAAGAAACTCACCGGCTTCAGCGAGGAGAACTTCGGCAAGCCCGTCAAATGGATCAAGGCCTTCGCCGAGCGCAGCGTGCGGGAGATGCAGGAGACCAAGGCGCTGGCGAACGTGACTTGGCGCTCCGCCACGACGCGGGGGGCGAACAACCTGTCGCTGGACTATCTGCCCGACGCCCACTATTTCCATCCGGAGATGGAGGAGCGCATGCGCGTCGACGGTCCGGCGCGCGACTGGGACTGGATCTTCGCCGACATCGAACTGCTCTCGCCGGACGGCAAAGCCATTGCCCGTAAGAGCGGAGTCGAGATTCATGCCGCCGATCTTGGCAAACTCAGGAAACTGGCGCGCTACGAGGATCTCCGGCAGCGCCTCGGTTTCAAGGCCGACGAACTGCTTCCCGATGCCGATGGCTACGTCAAATCCGCCGCCGGTATCGGCGCGGAGGAGATCTACCGCGATCTCGTCAAATTCTACGTTAAGATTGTCGACCCCACGGTGCGGATCGTGGGAAAGAACGTCGGCGACACGGTCGAGTTGATGGTAATCCCGCTGGTCGGCGATCCCGCGCTGGCCGCGAAGCACCTCACGATCAAGGCCACGATCAAGGAGGTCCGCCGCGCCGCGATCGACGTCTGGGGCAAGACGCTCACCGACGCCGGATGCGAGATCGGCTTCCTGATCCGCGAGGATTTCCTCATGGGGCCGCCGTGGCAGTTGACCTTCATGCGGCTGGACTGGACCGCCGAGTGGCAGTACGACCTGCTTCGTCAGCGCGTGGAATGGCAGCAGGCCCGCTTCGGCAAGAAGTGCCGCTGGTTCTATCTGGACGTCTTCGCCAATGAGACGCCCGACTTCATCATGGACCGGCTGCGCCGCGACTTCCCGGACTGCTTCTTCTTCGTGGAGCACACCGACGGCGTGGCGCTGCGGACGCTGCAGGGCTGGAACTGGTTCAACACCTTCACCGCGCTGGAACTGTATCTGAATCCCCGCGCGATGGCGATCATCCTGCCGGACCGCATGCGCGCCGGCAACGACAAGGCCAAGGATCTGGAGTTCATCAAGAGCACCTGGCGGAATCCAAACTACGTTTACGGCACGCACCGCGGTGCGCGGGAGCTGATGAAGCTGGCGCAGGAAGCGGGGCTGCCGACGGGCGAGGGGAAGTGAAGAAGGGGGCAGGGTTCAGGGGGCAGGTGTTCGGTGTTCCGCCCCGAAGTGGGCGGATTCAACTTAGCCCAGGGCACGCGAAGCGTCGCCCTGGGGAGAGGAGAAAGTGAAAACGAGCCCTGAAGGGGGTCTTCAACGAGTGGCGTGGTAATGATGATTTGAGGAAGCCCTTCGGTGGAAGATCCCCACGAGCTTGCCTCGTGGGTGAATGAAATCAGGCTGCCACCACAGGACTCCCACCGCTCTTCCCGCCCCCGCGGCCTTGCGCCGTGGGTGAGCGAGATCATTTTTATGAAAAACTGCTGAAAGGGCACTAATGAAAACACGCAATAAGAAGATCGAAGCATTCTCCCCACCCTACCTTGGTTCGGCGTACTATCCCGAGGACTGGCCTGCGGAGCAGGTCGACGAGGACGCGCGGCTGATGCGTGAGGCCGGGCTCACCGTGGCGCGGATCGGGGAGTTCGCCTGGTCGAAGATGGAGCCGAAGGAAGGGAAGTTCGACTTCAAATGGTTGCATGCGGTCGTCGAAAAGCTTGAAAAATACGGCATCGCCACAGTGCTCGGCACGCCGACCGCCACGCCGCCCATCTGGCTCACAAAAAAATATCCCGAGATTCTCTGGGTATTCGACAACGGCGTCAAAATGCAGCACGGAACCCGGCGACACGTCTGCTCGAACAATTCCACCTATCGCAAACACTGCGCTCGCATCGTCACCGCCATGGCGAAGGAGTTCGGCCGTGATCCCCGCGTGATCAGTTGGCAGATCGACAACGAGATCTACCCGGTCAACAGAGGCTGCTGCTGCGAGGTCTGTCAGGAAAAATTCCAGGAGGCCATGCGGCAGCGATACGGAACGATCGACAAGCTCAACGAGGCCTGGGGCAACAATCTTTTCAGCATCGCCTATCAGTCCTTCGGTCAGCTCGAGGCCCCGCGGTCTGACACGTGGCACCATCCTTCGCTCACGACCGCGTGGATGCGCTTCCAGTCAGACTCCATCGTCGATTTCGTGGACGCCCAGGCCGACATCCTCCGGAAGTTCACGACGGCTCCCATCGGCACGGATATGATGCCCGTCAACGGGTTGGGCTACGAGCAGACCTTCCGCAAGCTCGATGTCGTCCAGTTCAACCACTACGACGACGCGGAGTCGCTGTGGAGGCCGATTTTCTGGTTTGACCACGCTCGGACGATCAAGGACCGGCCGTTCTGGAACACCGAGACGGCCACCTGTTGGAATGGCGGGCTTACCCTAGGCAAGAAGGCGTATAAAGAACCGGGTTTCTGCCGCGTCAACTCATGGCTGCCCATCGCCCTTGGCGGCGAGGCCAATCTGTACTGGCTCTGGCGCGCGCACTGGAGCGGACATGAGGTCATGCACGGTTCGGTCGTCACGAGCGCCGGACGCCCACTCCACATCTTCGACGAGGTTCGGGAGGTGGCGGACGGGTTCCGACGCTGCGCCGATTTCATCAACGGTACGAAGCCGGTCCGCTCAGGGATGGCGATGCACTTCTCCAGCGCGGCATGGTGGACGTTCATGTTCCAGCCCATCATAGAGGGATTCAACTACCAGGAGCGCATCACGGGATTCCATCGCGTCATATCCGAGGCGGGATGGCGGCCGGACGTGATCGATCCGGCGGCGGATCTCTCGGCTTACAAGGTCGTCTGCTCGCCGTTCCTCCCCGTCCTCGACGAGGGCGGACTCCGCGGACGGTTGCTCGAATGGATCGTGGCGGGAGGCGTGTGGATTGCCGGACCGCTGACCGACATTCGGAAGCTGGACGCCACGAAGTTCGTCCACGCCCCGTTCGGCAGCCTGGAGGAATGGACGGGTGCCTACTGCCGCTACGAGTTGCCGGGATTGCCGCGGGACTTCAAAATGAAATGGAAGAGCGGGAGTTCGTCGTTCGGTTCCCTGTGGTATGACGTGTTCGATTCGCGCGACGCGGAGCCGCTCGCCGTCTATACGGAAGGGCCGGGAAAAGGACTCGCCTCCGTCGTGCGACAAAAAGTCGGCAAGGGCGCAATCATCCTGCTTGGCACGCTGCCGCTGAAGGAGGAACTGCTTAAGATCGTCGAGGACGCCACCCGCGGCACCGGAGTTGCGAGCGGCCCTGAAGCGTCCCCCAATCTTCTGGCTGTCCGCAGAGAAGGCGCGGAGCTTTCCGGCATGATCGCCGTCGAGACGGCGGGCAAGCCCGCCACCGTGCGCCTTGAGAGGGCGATGCGCAATTTGTTGAACGGCAAGATGCTAAAGGCCGGTACCGCGAAGGTCGCCCCCTTCGAGGTCATGGTGCTGGTGTGAGCGTTTAGGAGGAAATTGCTTTTGTGGTGCCAGCCCCAACGGGGCTGTGTATCATAGCCCAGGGTTGCGCGAAAGCGCTACCCTGGGGGCGAATGGATATGAGTTACAACCCTGACGGGGTTGTGTAACGGTATCTTGCCTGCGTTGTTTTTGACGCAACCCCGGTGGGGTTGAATCATGGTCTGGCTCCACCCAGGGTAGGCACGAGTGCCAACCCTGGGCTTTGTTACGCAGCCCCGTTGGGGCAGGGAAAAAGCGCATTACGTGCCGACAACAGATGGTTACGTGCAATTATATAGGAGATGCGTACGATGAAATACAAGAATGACATCCCCTTCATCCAGAAGGGGTTGGAAGTGAGTCAGATCAGCTTTTCCGGCGGACGCGTCGCGGCGAGCGTTGCCGCCCATGGAGGACTGACCCAGCTTGACTACTATGGCGCGCAGCGTTTTTGCGACACCAAGTTTTTCAAAGGCGACCCGATCTCGGCGTGGGGGGAGCTGTTCAGGCTGTGCGCGGTGATCGACCGGGACGTGTACTACCTCGAATTCAACGACACGCTCATTCATCCGTATGGCTACTCAAGCTCATGCGTCCTCGCCGATGTCACGCTCGCGCACAGCATGACATTGCTCAACGACGCCCTCGTCCACACGCTCACCGTCGTCGACAATCCGAAGCGCAGGAAGGTGTCGGCATGCGTCATTCACGGCAATTTCATGAGGGTCGACAAGCCCAGCAGGAACTGGGGATCGCCCGAGCTTGATGAGCGTTTGAACGCCGTCCTTTACTCGGTGAGGGACAGCTACTCGGCCGAGCAGATCGAGGCGGCGTGGAAGGAGTCGCACAGCAATATCTACAAGTCGTTTCCCCATCGCGAGCCCGCCTCCTCCGAGACGTTTGTGGGGCTGGTGGCCAACGGGGAAATGAAGCTGACCACGTCGCCGTCGCACTTAATCAGCAAAATGCGCATCGACCTCGAGCCGGTCGAGGATCTCGTCTGCTTCTCCGTCGTTTTGGGCCATCAGGGACAGGAGCGGTTTAAGGCGAGACTGGGCGAGATGCGGGGTGGGGCGGCGGCGGAGGCGCATGTCCGAAAGGAATCGTACTGCGTGAGACTGAAGAGCCAGCCGAGGATACGGATCCCCAACAAGTCGGCCCAATCGTTGTTGATGAACGTTCCTTCAATCCTCGACTCCATGAAGGTGGCGGATCTGCCCGGCGGCATGCGCGCCGCCGACTCCGGCTACTGGATCTGGGGATGGGACAGCATGGTCTTCAGCGACGCGCTTTGCATGGCGGGCGACCTCGACTTCGTGCGTGAGACGCTGGAGTACTACAAGCGGACCGCCGATCATACCCTGGGGATCTTCCACGCCGCGACGCTCGAGGGCAAACCGTACCTCACCATGGCGTTTCCGGCCCAATGCCTCTACGCCATCATGCTCTACCATGCCTATGTCTTCACGGGCGACGCAAAGCTGCTCGCCGCTTATCTGCCTTTTGCTCACTGGATTCTGGCGAGGGCCGCCGATGACGAGGTCCCGGAGAGCGGCCTTATCAAAGGCCCTTCACTTTATCCGGACAATCCAAGGGAGTTGGGGCAGGACGGCGAGAACGATCTGAGCGTCTTCAACAACGGCATCTACTATCAGGCGCTGCGGGCGATGGCGGGGCTGGCAAAAGAAGTCGGAGAGACGGAGGCCGCGGCGAATTATACGTCCAAAGCAGACCGGCTTCTCGCCAGCTGGGGACGCTTCTACGACAGCGACGCCGGCTTTTTCTACGACTCGATCAGCACCAGTTTCGAACCGAGGCGTCACCACACAAGCTATGCGGTGCTTTGGGTGACGGAGTTCGCCGCTGACCTGGTGAGGCCGTGGGCCGACCGGATCGCGCGGTTCATGAAGGAGAACTTCACCGTCCGTCATGGCGTGCGGGTACTCCCCCAGTCTGATCCGCTGTTCATGAGCTATGCGCATCATGAATTCGATATGTACATGCCGGTGGTGGAAAGTTTTCATCGGGAGATGATGAAACTCGCGAAGGACGCCGAGGGTGTCGGTCAGCTATTCGAGAACATCGAGTGGTTCTGGAACCAGTTGTGTATCCCCGAATCGCTGACCTGTGGCTATGCGAACCACGGCATCACCGTCGACAATCCGGGGCGCAAGCAGGGATTCTGCGCCAGAGCCTGGCTGTCCATGTTCCATCATGTCGTCTGCGGGCTCAACTTCGATCTCGAGGGCGTCTCCCTCGCACCGAGCGACGCCGGAGACATCATGGTGGAGAACTTGCTTGTCAGAGGCAAGGCGTTGAGTCTCTCGATCACGGGCGAAGGCTGGGGAATTGAAAGCCTCAACGTGAACGGAAAAGAGATTGCCGCGCCGTATAAAATCCCCTACTCCGCGCTCGGCAAAACAAATGACATTGTGCTGAGGCGGAGGAATGGTTGAAGCGACCGTGAGTTCCGCTGTTCATTTGCCGCCGGCTTCAAAACCGGATATTGTCCGACTAATTCGCTAAAGTGAAATCTTGACTTTCAGGGTCTTTCGTCCACCTTGATCTCTTACGGCCAGTCGGCTGCGGCCCTTTCCCTTTGCGGGAACAGGGGCGTGGCAGCAATCGTATTCTATTTCTGCCGGAGGTGAAATGAGTATCACACGGGCGCCGCGGGGAATGGCAAAACAGCTTCTCCTCGTTGTCATTCTTGGGGGCTTTCTCGCTCTTCCTTCGCATTCTCAGGAGCGGGTGGCCGCGTCGTGGTTCGAAACTGGGTCTATGGCGCAGATAAGGGATTGGCACACCATGACGCCTCTCCCAAACGGCAAGATCCTGGCGGTCGGGGGGCTTGATCATCCCTATCTGACGCTGCGCAGTTGTGAATTGTATGATCCTGGCACAGGCGCGTGGAGTGCGACTGGTTCAATGGCGAATGGCAGAGTGTGGCATGCCACGACCCTGCTGCTCGACGGGAAGGTTCTCGCGGCCGGCGGACTGACGGGGGATGGAGGGTACTACTACCTCGCTGCGTGCGAGTTGTATGATCCGGAGACGGGTGCGTGGAGTCCGACTGGTTCGTTGTCGCATCAGCGGGAGCACCTCACCGCGACCCTGCTGTCAAATGGCTCCGTGTTGGCCACGGGGGGGTACGACCCCAACACCGGGACCTACACCGACAGCGAGCTGTACGATCCGGTGACGGGCGTATGGCGTATGACAGAGTTGATGAAACTGCAGCGGGGAGGGCACACCGCAAATTTGTTGTCCAACGGGAAAGTGCTGGTGGCGGGGGGGAGGAACAGATTCTCATCTCCCTCGTATCTCAAAGACTGTGAACTCTATGACCTGACGACGAACTCATGGAGTTCCACCGCTTCAATGACGTATGGAAGAGAATACCATGCCGCAGTCACACTGCCCAATGGCAAAGTGCTGGTGACGGGAGGCCGAGGATCGAGTGGCAGTGTCGCGGAGTGCGAGCTGTACGATCCGGCGACGGGCGAGTGGAGCATGACGGGGATGATGTCGCAAGTGAGATTGTATCATTCCACCACGCTTCTCGAAGGGAAAGTTTTAGCGATTGGCGGGTATGGTTCTTCGTCGTTTGTCGCCGGATGCGAGTTATACGATCCGGAGACCGGTGTCTGGTCTCCGGCAAGTCCGATGTTGTCTGTGCGAGGCTGCCATGCCGCCGTGCTGTTGTCCAGCGGGAGCGTGTTAGCCGCAGGAGGGACGGACGGATCATCGCGTCTTGCTTCCTGCGAATTGTATCTGCAGGCGCCGAAATGGCAATCCATCACGTTCGATGTCTTGTCCGCCAAAACCCCTAACGACGTCCCGTTTGAACTGACCGCCACCGCCACGTCCGGACTGTCGGTGAGGTTTGAAAGCTCAAATCCGCAGGTGGCGACCGTCTCTGACTCAACCGTCACTATTGTCGGACTGGGGGAGACGGTCATTACGGCGTTGCAGGACGGTAATGACGACTATGCCGCAGCCGCTCCGGTCCAACAGACGCTGTATGTGGCGGCAACTGTCCGCACCGTTTCCTTCACCGCCGGGGCGCACGGAAAGGTCACTGGCCGGCTTTCGCAGATCGTGCCTGATGGCGGCGATTGCACTGCGGTCGTGGCGGTGGCCGACTCCGGGTACATCTTCTCAGGATGGAGCGGCGACGTCACGTCAAGCGATAATCCTCTGATCGTGAAAAAGGTGCGCGAGGACATGGCCCTGAAGGCTGTATTCAAGACGCTTGCGTTTGACTGTGAAGCCATTTTCACGGCATCGCACAAAGAGAATGCGAAAGGCTCCAGGGACTCCTACCGCATTTGGATCAAAATGACCTTTCCTGCTGACAGCGGCATTCCGCCGCCTCTCGTGTTGGACAGCACAACCTTGATCCAATTACAGCTTGGAGAGTGGAGTTTCTACGGAACTCTCGGGGATGATCCGAAAAGCAGGTTTGGAAAAAGAAGTGGCAAAGCAGCGCTTTCCGCCGACAATGGGGATACGGTGAGGTTGACGTGGGATGCCGGGAAACTCGGCATCTTGGTTCAGAGCGCCGGTTCGTTGAATGCAGGAGAAAACATCATTTACCTGTATGGTGGCGGTCCTGTCGAGGGAACCGAGAGTTGCTCCATCAAGATTGAAAACATGTCATGGACTGGCTCCATCTCATGGAGCGGCACGTCTTGGATCGATAAAAAAGGGTGGCAGTTCTGGACGGTCAAGGGGGCGAGTCAGTGATTTGAATGCGGAGGTCTTGTGGGAATCGAAGTGGCGATTGTGAGTATCATTGGGGCGTTGACGCTGGGCACGGTGAGTCCGGGGCCGAGCTTTGTCATGGTCGCCCGTACCGCCGTCGCTACTTCCAGAGGGGATGGCCTTGCGGCCGCTCTGGGGATGGGAATCGGCGGCGTGGTCTACACGGTCGCCGCATTGCTTGGACTACACGTGGCGCTGGCCGCCGTGCCGTGGCTGTTCCTTGTTTTGAAGACGCTTGGCGGGTGCTATCTGGTCTACCTCGGCGTCCGCATTTGGCGGGGGGCGAATGCGCCACTGGACATTCTGAACGGAGACGCGCCCCGCGGTACCCGCGAGTTCACCCGCTCCTTCTGGCTGGGGCTTGGAACCCAGCTCAGCAACCCGAAGACGGCGATCGTCTACGCCAGTGTTTTTGCCGCGCTGCTGCCACGTGAGGTCCCTCTGTTCGTGATGATCGTTCTGCCTGTCGTCGTTTTTGCGATTGAGACCAGTTGGTACGCCGTCGTCGTCCTCGCCCTCTCCTCAAGCGCGCCGCGCGCGGGCTATCTGCGCTGCAAGGTGTGGATAGATCGCACCGCCGGCGGCGTCATGGCGCTGCTGGGGTTGAAACTGCTCGTCTCGACCCGTTGAGAGCTGAGCGATATTGAAAAGAGGCGGACGCCGTGATAGCTTTCTTCCCGCTTCGAACCCATTCCGTATCCATCAGTGCTAACGTGAGGTGCCCTATGAGGAAAATACTGACAGTAGTGGTATGTCTTTGCGCGGTCAGCGTCATGGCGCAGAAAACGAATTATCTGGAGCCGAAACCGCTTGAGCAGGCGGTCTCTCCGCAGCTGAAGCCTGTCGCGGGGGGGGCCGTCAAAGTGCCCGTGATCACCTGGGGCGGCGACGTCGCTACCATCCTCGCCGACAGCGACGGATTGTTCAAGAAGGAGGGGCTTCAGGTCACCCTTTTCGATGAGAACGACTTCGCGAAGCAGGCTCAGATGTGTTTGAACGGCGAGACGCCGTACCTGCGAGGCACCCTTGGCATGATCAACGCGGCGGCGCAGTCGTTCAAGCAGGCGGGAACCGAGTTGGTGGTCATCTATCAGCTCACCTGGTCGGTCGGCGGGGACTGCATGGTCGTGCGCGATTCGGTCAGGAAGCCGGAGGATTTGAAAGGCAAAACGATCGCGCTGCAGTTGTATGGCCCCCATATGGACTACGTCGCGAATCTGCTTGCCAACGCAGGGATCAAACAGTCCGATGTCCACTTGAAGTATCTGAAGGAATTGTCTCTTCCCAAGGAGGACACCAAAGGGAAAATCATCGACCCCGTCTCCGCGTTCGCCGCGGAACCTTCCCTGGACGCCGTCATGTGCATCAGCCCGGACGCCGCGGCGCTGACCTCCGGCGGCAAGATCGGCTCCGGTTCGGAGGGGTCCGTGAAAGGCGCCCGGATACTCGTCAGCACCAAGGCCGCCTCGCGCATCATCTGCGACGTCTACGCTGTGCGCAAGGACTATTGCGACGCCCACCGAGGTGAGGTGCAGTCGTTTGTCACTGCGCTTCTCAAAGGCGAGGAGGCTCTCCGCGACCTGCTTGCGCAGAAGGCGGGGCAGCAGGCGAAGTACCGGCAACTTCTCGCCAAGGCGGCGGACATGCTTTTCGGAGCCTCCCAGGCCACCGCCGACGTCGAGGGGCTTCTTGGCGACTGCGAGTTCGTCGGTTACGCTGGCAATGTCTCGTTTTTCACGGGGCAGGGGACAACCCGCTCAATGAAAACCTTGACAGATGAGATCCAGACGGCTTTCAGCGGCATGGGGCTCATGGCGGCGCGTATTCCGCTGCGTTCGGCGGAGTGGGACTACGCCGCGCTGGCGAAGGGGTTGAAGTACGCGGGAACGTCGGCCGCCACCCCCAAGTTCAATCAGCAGGCCGTCGCCGCCAAGGTTGAGAGCATGATCGCGGCGGAGCCAAGCTCCTGGGAGTCGGACGGCACCCTGTTCGTTGTCGAGATCAATTTCGAGCCGAACCAGGCCGCCTTCGCCGAGGAAAAATACGCGGCGGACTACGACAAGGCCATGAAACTGGCCCAAACCTACGCCGGTGCGGTCATGGTGGTCGAGGGGCATTCGGATCCGCTCGGCGTTGCCAAGGCCCGCGAGCGCAACGAGAATCCGACCGTTGTCGCGCAGATGGAGCAGGCGGCGAAGAACCTCAGCCTCCAACGAGCGAACGCGGTGCGCGGTTCCTATCTGACGTTCTGCAAGGGCAAGGGGATCGTTGTCGACGAGAGCCAGTTGGTGCCGGTCGGAATGGGGGTCGCCTCGCCCAAGTACAATCCGCCGAAGACCAAAGAGGAGTGGGCGGCGAACCGCCGCGTGGTCTTCCGTGTCAAACAGATCAACGCCGAGGCCACCGAGTTCTCGCCCGTCAAATAAGGAAGAATAGATGAGACAGCTTTTTCTTCTGCAATTCGCCTGCCTCGTGGCGCTGTGCGCGGGGTGCGACGCCGGCCCGAACTCCCCCTCGGCTCCTCCCGCGGGGAAAAAACAGTCAGGGGCCGCCACGGAGCGGAAAGCCCGCCCCGCGGCCACCATGTCCTCGTCCATTCCCCTCGACGATCCCAAGGGCGTGGTCTCCGAGGCGCGCAACTTTTATTTCGTTATCGACGGCAGTGGTTCGATGGCGGAAAAACCCTCGATCGCGGGGGAGAAGCGGTTCGGCTCCAAGATGGAGGGGGCGAAATGGGCGGTCGGCGAGTTCCTCAAACAAGTGCCCTCCGACGTCAATCTGGGGTTGTTCGTGTTCGATCAGAAAGGCTTCCGCGAGGTGGTGCGTCTCGGTCCCGGCAACCGCGCCGCGTTCCTCCATGAGGTCAACGCGATGATTCCCGAGTGCGGGACGCCGCTGGGGGAGGCGATCACGGCCGGCGTCAATGCCCTTGTCGCGCAGTACAAACGGCAGTTGGGCTATGGCGAGTATCGTTTGATCGTGGTGACCGACGGCATGTCGAACGGCAAGATACAGCTCAACGACGCGACCGCGTACGCCGACAAATACCTCATCCCCCTCTACACCATTGGGTTGTGTATTGGCGGCGACCATGAGCTGCGCAAAAGCTCGGTCTCGTACCGGGCGGCTGACAGTATTGCCGACTTGAAGAAAGGGCTTGAGGAGGCGTTGGCCGAGACGAAAAGCTTTGACGCCGCCACCTTCGAGGCGAAGTAAGGGGAAGCTGAGGGAATTAGCAATCGCCACACGGAGGTGGCTCCCACATTGGGTTTTCCATGAATATCAAACGTCATACTAATGTGGGAGCCAGCTCCTGCTGGCGATTCCAGTCT
The DNA here is from genome assembly GCA_964436735.1 of uncultured Victivallales bacterium. Classification (GTDB taxonomy): domain Bacteria; phylum Verrucomicrobiota; class Lentisphaeria; order Victivallales; family GWF2-38-69; genus CAYTFM01. The sequence continues at coordinate 15,149 of CAYTFM010000054.1, forward strand.
TTAATTGTGTCGAGCAGGATAAAGGCTTCCTCATGAAAAAATCGACCATCGGCGCCGTGCTGCTGATCGTTCTCGCCGCGGGCTTCTTTCTGGTATGGAAGCAGTTGATGACCGTCATCGCCAAGCGGAAGCAGATCCAGACGAGCGACGCGGCGAAGGCGACCGCCTGCGTCCGCGTCGGCGCGGACGGCTATCTGGGCTACTGGTTCATCACCTCGCCGGAGATGCGGCGCCAGGCCGCCGCCAAGGGGCTCTCGATCAATCTCCAGGACGACGGTGGCGACTACGCCAACCGTCTGCGCAAATTCGCGGCGGGGGAGTACGACATGATCGTGCTTCCCGTCAGCTCCTATCTCGAGCACGGAGCCGAGCACAAATATCCGGGAGTGATCGTCGCCGCCGTGGCCGAGTCGAAGGGGGCTGACGGCATCGTCGGCTTTGCCGACAAATTCCCCACCGGTGCGATCTCCGAGCTCAACGACCCCGCGCTCAAGGTCGTCTACACGGCGAAAAGCCCCAGTTCGTTCCTGCTCGATCTTACCATCGTCGATTTCGATCTCTTCAACCTCACCGCCTCCTCCGCCTGGCGGGTCGAGGTCAAAGGCGCGCAAGAGGCCTTCGACGGTATCCGAGCGCGGCGCGGCGACGCGTTCGTCCTCTGGGAGCCAGAGCTTGGAAAGGCCCTGGCGGAGAATAAAAACCTCAAATACCTCTGGGGGTCGGACAAGTTCGGCGGCTATATCGTGGATGTGTTCGTCTTCAACAGAAACTATCTGCGCGCGCACGAGCAGGACGCCCTGATTTTCCTGCAATCGTATTTCGCGACGCTATCGATCTACGCCAACAACCGCGACAAACTCCTCGACGAGATCGCCCGGAGCACGGGTCTCAAAAAAGAGACGGCCGAGTCGATGCTGGCGAAAATCGATTTCTTCGACCTGTGGGAAAACTGCTCGCGGCAATTCGGGATCGAGCTTGGCGGAGGGCGGACCACGGCCGAGGGCGTCGTCAACTCCATTATCGCCTGCGTCCACATCCTCATTAAAACGGGTAAATTCGCCCATGACCCTCTTGACGGCAATCCCTACTCGATCACCTATTCCGCCCTGCTCGAGAAACTGAAAGGCTCGATTCCCTCGATGGTGGGTGGACGCAAAGGCGCCGAGGCGGCCTTCGCGCCGCTGGACGACGCGGGATGGGTGCGGCTGCGGGAGGTTGGCACCATGCGCGTCGAGCCCATCACCTTCCAGACTTCCGAGAACATGCTTGACGAGGTGGGCAAGGAGCAGGTCGACAAGATCGCGGCCTTGCTGCAGAACAATTATCCAAACTTCCGGATCGCCATCAGAGGGCACACGGGCCCCGGAAACGACGAGGAGAACCGTCAGCTCTCGCTTGAACGAGCTCAGGCGGTGGCGCAGCGGCTTGTGGCGGTCCACGGCGTGAATCCCAACCGTCTGCGCGCCGAGGGACTTGGTTCGAAGCAACCACCGCCCCGTCGGGCCGACGAGTCGGAGCGCGCCTACCGCTACCGCTGGCCGCGGGTCGAGTTCACGCTTCTCGAAGGCAACCGCCTGTAGCCCCGTCAGCAAAAGCTGTCGACCGCAGTTGCGTTTCACGGCATCATCGGCGATATTCTTGCCACAACTGGCCAGAAGGGGGAATCACATGCCGCGGTGTGCGCAAGGAGCCACAAAAACGACACGGACGGAGTTTCAGGACTCGAGTTCGGGTAGGAGCGTGTCCGCCGCTGATCTCACTCCCGACGCCGTGCAGCGCGCCGTGCTGTTTTCCACTTTGCAGCATCCCGCGTCGGTCTATCCCGTGGCTGGCTCGCTGGTCGCCGCGCTATGGAGCGTGATGATCGCGGCCTCGCCCGCCTCGCTCGGCACCGCACTCCTTCTCGGTTTTGTCGGGACGTCAGCCTGGGTTGTCAACTTTTTCATGCGCGGCGATGCGCTGGCCGCGAAACATGTCCATGAGTTGCGGGCGCAGTTCGCCCAATCGCGCGACTTGGAAATTGATGATTTCATCCGCAACTGCGAGGACGCCGGTTTTGCCGAAGGCGCGAAGGAGGCCCGTGAGCTTGGCGCGGTCTACCGACAGTTCAATCGGTTCCTGGACGAGCGTGGGCGGGAGGGCGGCGGAGCCGGCGCGGAGCGTTACCGCCTGCTCGCCGAGGAAACCTTCGCACAGGGGATGGGAACTCTCCGCAAAGCGCTCCGTCTGTATCAGGAGCTCGCGCTCGTTGACGAGTCGGCGCTGGCGCATGAGCTGGCAAAGTGGCAGATGGAACAAGCGGCGCGGGGAGCAGGCGCGGACGGGGCGCTCGAGGTGAAAATCAATGCGCACCAGAAGAGGATCCGCCGCTGCGCGGAAAGCAACGGATTGATCGGCCAGTTGATTGCCCAGGCGAACAGCCTCGAGACCGCGCTCGAGACCGCCCGCCTGGAACTGGCTGACCTCGCGGACAGCGCGGCCCTCGTCGCTTCCGCGCAGGATGGCGGGGCGGCCTTGCGGCTTGAACAGGCCGTGGCAGCCGCCCGCCGCATCGAAGAGCGGATCAGGAATCCCGACGGCATCGATCCCGCCGACCGCAACGAGTATCTTGAGGCGGGAAAGCGCGCCGAGCCGAAGACGTGAGTATGTCGTAGCCGGCGTCACGGACATGCCCTTCAACGTCTGAATCGCCAGCAGGAGCCGCTCCCCCATTGAGGGCAGGCGTGATATCCGTGGCGTTTCCCCTCCTGGTGGCGATGGTTCCGCTTTGGTGTTTTTACTGTTCCAGCCTGCCTGAATTTACTCGTCCCCGCATGGATATGGGACGGAAGTGGCGTTACATTCCTCCCTTGCCGCGTATGGTCTTTGCCATGCGACGTGGTTCACACGCAATTGTTGACGAAAGGGATACGAGATGGGCGACAATCAAGAGGTAGGATTGCTCGGCGCGTTGTGGCGGTTCGTCACGTTCTGGAAACTCCGGAAGGCGATGGGGCTTGTCCGGGCGGCAGACCAGCAGTTCACCGGTTCCACCGCCGGCATCAGGGACGCCTTCGATCTGCACCAGAACTCATTGGTGAAGGAGTACAACGACCTGCGCGACGCGATCGCGGAAGTCGAGGGAATCCTCGAAACCGACCGCCAGGATTTGGAGCGTCTCAACAAGAAGGAGGAGGAGCTGATTCGGATGCGTGACGGCGCGCTGGCCAAGTTCGAGGATGCGGAGGCCGCCGGCGACACCCCCGCCGCCGCCAAGCACAAGGACGCCTTCGAGCGCTTCGACAAGGAGATCGCCGAGATCGAGGGCAGGCAGGCGGAGCTGGACAAGAGGATCAGCGAGAGAGGCACCGTCATGGACGGCTACCTGCGCCAACTCACCAAAATGCAAGGCGAGATCAAGCGCATGCCAGAGGGCAAGGCTCAGGCGATCGCCGATTTCGTCTCGGCGAAAAAGATCGTCGAACTCAACGACCGTCTCAGCGGGATCAAAACCAGCCTTGACAAGGGGCCGATCGAGGCCGTCCTGGAGAACAACCGCCGCCTTACCGCGAAGGCGCGCATCTCGCAGAAGCTGGCCGGAACCGATGTGGAGGCGCAGAACGACGAGTACAAGGACGCGGGACTGCGCTCCTCGGCCGGCGACCGCATGCGGCAGATGCTGGCCGCCCGCAAGGCCGAGCGCGAAGCGAAAACTGGTGATGCGCCACGCACCGCCGAAGCCGACAAACGCCCCGTCATCTGACAGGGGGATTCTTATTCACCAGTAAGGCGGTTTTGTTAACCGCCTCTTGGGGCGGGGGAATACCCGCCCTGCTTTGAAGACGTAACCAGAACTCAAGATAAGGAGACACGAATGAAGAAGTTTTCATCACTCACCACCGCCGCGCTTGTGGCTTTCGCCGTCTTGGGCGCGTCTCCAGCAGTCCGGGCCGGCGAGGAGCTTGTTCTCGCGGTCAGCATCTACACCGGGTGGATGCCCTGGTACTACGCCAAGGAGTCCGGCATCATCAAGAAGTGGGGCGACAAGTACGGCGTCAACATCAAAGTCGTGTACATGGACTATCTGCCGAGCGTTGAAGCCTTCACCGCCGGCAAGGCGCACGCCTGCGTCATGACCAACATGGAGGCGCTCGACATGCCCGCCGCCGCCGGCGTCGACACCACCGCCCTGATCATCGGCGACTACTCCCACGGCAATGACGCCCTGCTGGCCCGGGTCGGCACCCTCCAGGAGCTCAAGGGCGAGAAGCTCTCCCTCGTGGAGAACTCCGTACCGCACTACGTCCTCGCCCGCGCCCTTGAGATGAACGGGATGAAGGAGAAGGATGTCAAAGTGGTCAACACCTCCGACTCCGATATCGCCCCCGTTTTCACTTCGCAGAAGACACAGAAAGCGATCGTGACCTGGAATCCCATGGTCATGACCGTCGAGCAGCTGCCCGGCGTGAAGAAGCTTTTCGACTCCTCGAAAATCCCCGGCGAGATCCTCGACCTCTGCGTGGTGAATAGCAAGACGCTCAAAGAGAATCCCGCCTTTGGCGAGGCTCTGGTCGGAGCGTGGTTCGAAGTAATGGCCACGATGTCCAACCGCGGGCCCGAGTCCGCCGCCGCCATGACCCAGATGGCGAAACTGGCCGGTTGCCCGCTGGCCGAGTTCAAACAGCAGCTCGCCACCACGGCCATGCTCTGGACGCCGCAGAGCGCCGTCGACTTCGCCAAGAGCCCCGAGCTCAAGAAGAACATGGACTTCGTGCGCAACTTCTGCTTCACGCACAAACTGTTGGGAGAGGGGGTCAAGAACGCGGACGTGGTCGGCATTCAGTATCCTGACGGTTCCACGCAAGGGGACGCCGCCAACGTCAAGCTGCGCTTCGACACGACTTTCATGCAGAAGGCACTTGATGGAAAGCTGAAATAATGTTTGGAGTTTTCCGGACAGACGCCCGCCCGGGCCGCTCGACGGCCCTGGTTCTCTCCATGGCGTTTTTCGTCCTGCTGATCGCCGCCTACCTTTACGGGTCGCGCCAGCGGCACCTGGAGAATCCCAAGGATAAGGTGATGCCCACGCCGGCGCAGCTGTTCGAGGGGGTGAAGAAGGTCGCCATCGACAAGAACGACGACGGGCAGCGCATCCTCTGGGGCGACACGGTGGCCACGATGAAGCGTCTGGGGATCGCCTTGGCGATCCTGCTGCTCGCCCCCCTCCTGGGCGTCAACATGGGGGCTTTCCCCTATGTCGAGACGCTCTTCTACCGGTTCCTCGTCTCGTTCTGGGACAAGGTCATCGCCATGGCGGTGATCCCCATCATCTTCGTCGTGTTCGGATTCGAGGAGACCGCCAAGGTCGCCTTGGTGGTCATCGGCGTCTTCCCCAACATCGCCCTCGACTCCTACCTGCGCGCCAAGGAGGTGCCGCTGGAACTGATCCAGAAGGCGAAGACGCTCGGTTTCTCAGAGTTCGAGATCTGCTACCGCGCCATCCTCCCGCAGATCTGGCCCAAGGTCATCGACACCTTCCGCCTCAACCTCAAGTCCGCCATGACGCTCATCATCGCCGGCGAGTACATCGCCGCGGAGGCCGGCCTCGGCTACCGCACCTTCGTGGTCAAACGCTACATGGCCATGGACATCATCATACCGTACGTGTTGTGGATCATCATCATCATGTTCGTCATGGACTGGGTCCTGACCTGGTGGGTCTCGCGCTACAAGTGGGTGAATCAGCAATGACGACGGACACCATCACGGCCTCCAGCGGCCCGCTCCTCAAAAACTCGACGGCTGAACCCGCCACAACCGCCGATCCTTATCTCATCAGCTTCGACAAGGTTGTCGTCAGCTATCCGATGGACGACGGCTCGACGAAGGTCGTCCTCAGCGTGGACAGATTTGACGTTAGGCAAGGTGAGTTCGTCAGCCTGATCGGTCCCACGGGGTGCGGGAAGTCGACCCTGCTGCGGCTCGTCCTCGGGGCGCAGTTTCCCGTGGTTGGCTCGGTGACGGTCGGCGGCGCGCCTGTCACCGGCATCGGCAGAGACCGCGGCATCGTCTTTCAAAAGTACGGTTTGTTCCCCAATCTCACGGTGCTGGAGAACATCGCGGTCGGTCCCGAGCTGGAGCGGATCTCGCTTCCGCAGCGCATCCTCCACACGCCGGCATGGTGGCGGGCCAGGCGCGAGTCGAAGGCCCCCGCCCGCGAGTACATCGAGCGGATCGGTCTGACAGGCGGGGACTGCGACAAATACCCGCACGAGCTCTCCGGCGGCATGCGCCAGCGCGTCGCCCTCGCCCAGGCGCTGATCATGAAGCCGCGCGTCATTCTCATGGACGAGCCGTTTGGCGCGCTTGACGACGCCACCCGCCGCGGCATGCAGGAGTTGATCCTCCGCGAGTGGGATCAGCACGACATGACGATCCTGTTCGTCACCCATTCCCTCGAGGAGGCGATCTACCTCGGCACCAGGGTTGTCGGGATCTCCCAGCACTGGTCCGACGACAAGGGAAAGTCCACTCGGGGGGCGGTGATTGTCAGCGACCGCAAGGTTCCCGGCGACCGCGTCAACCCCCCCGACTTCAAGTACGATCCCGTGTTCAGCGGCATGGTCGCCGCCCTTCGGCATGACGTGCTCGATCCCGACGCCGCTCGGAGCCAGGCGAACTTCATCATGGACCACCCCGACGCCTGGCATCCTGTCCACGGCCGCGTCGGCGACTGCGGGTGCGCGTGAGCGTCTTTGGGGGCGTTTAGGAAAAACGCCCTACTGGCATGCAAGTGGGAACGATTAGAAAAATTAGCAAGGAGTGCGCACCATGTCCGACGCATCATCGACCCGGCCCGCCTTTTTCGACGCCCTCAGCCGCGCCTATTCCTTGCGAGGCAAGAGCGTGGTGCTGCTCACCGGCGACACGCTCGACCTCTTCTGGAGCGAGAAGGCGAAAAGTTTTCTTCCGCTCGAGCAGGCGTTGTACCAGGAGCTTGCGGGTAAATTTCTGATGCTGCGCATGGACGCCGCCAACGGAATCGATTTCTTTGATGAGAAGGACAAGCGTGAGACGCTCCGCGTCTGCGGGCGGGCGGACTCGCTCGCCACGCGTGACGAGCAGCGGCTTGGCGATGTCGACGGCATGATCGAGCGCAACCGCCATCAACCGCTGCCGACGCTTGTGCTGCTCAAAGGCGTCGTCGACGCCGCCACCCGCGCGCAGTTCGCTTCTGACGTCACACCTGTCAAGCCGATCTGCGTGCTGGTGCGGTTCGCCGCCGCGCTCTTCCCCTCGGGCGATTTTGACCGGCTTTCGGAGATCGACCGGCAGCGCTTGGTCACCTTCCTCGACTGGATCGGCTCCCCTGTGTTTGTCCAATCGAAGCACCTGATCATTCTCGTCAGCGACACCCGCTCGGAGCTCAACAACCGCATCATGTCCCTGCCGTCGAGCCAGAACATCGAGATCGATCTGCCGAACCTCCTCGAACGGCGCCGCTACGCCGCGCGCTTCATCGAGCAGTGTCCCGAGGTCAAACTCGAGCAGGGGTTCGAGGGGTTCGCCTCAGACACCGCGGGGCTCAAGCTGACCTCGATGCAGGATCTCCTGGAGGGCGCCCGTCGCGGCGGCTCACCCGTCGCCCGCAAAGAAGTCCTCGCCGAGGTCAACGGACTGCTCGAGGCGACCCTCGGTGACATCATCCGCGTCAAAATCCCCTCGCATTCGTCAGCTGACGTTGTGGGGTACGCGCCGGTCAAGCGCGCGCTGACCGATCTTTTCGCCCGTTGCGGCGATGTCGAGACCGCCGCGTCGGGGCTGTTGCTCTCGGGGCCTAACGGCGTTGGCAAGACGTGGATCATGGAGGCGTTCGCCGCCGAGTCGGGGCGTTGCGTGATCGAGCTGGCCGGACTGCGCGGCATGTATTTTGGCGAGACCGACAAGCTCTGGGAGATGCTGCGCTGGAACCTCCGCACCTACGGCAAGGTGCTGATCCTCGTCGACGAGGCCCACACCGCCTTCGGCAGCGTGCACAAAAGCGACACGCATGAGACGGAGAAGCGTCTGGCGGGCAACATCATCAAAATGATGGGCGATCCCGCCTTCCTCGGCAAAGTGCTCTGGGGACTGATGACCTCGCGTCCCGACGAGCTGGATCCGGACGTCAAGCGCCGAGCCCCCTCCCAGATACCGATCTTCGATCTCGAGGGGGAGGAGCGCCGTGGCTTCATCGGCGAGATGTTCTCCCGCAAGGGGATCCGTCTCTCGGACGCGGAGCTTGCGGAGGTTTTCGATCGGACTGGCCACTATTCCCCGAGCGATCTGGCGAATCTCATCCGTCAGGTGAAGGCGTCCAAAGGCGCGGTCGGCGAGGTGCTGAGAAAATGGCGGGCGAGCACAGCCATCATCGCCCAGCGACGCTTTCAGTCACTTGTCGCCGCGCAGCATTGCTCCTATCCCGAACTCCTGCCGCGCTGGCTGGCGGACATGTCCCCCGATGAGATCGCCGCCGAGGCGGAGGGTATGAAGCTTTCCCTCGGCCTGTGACTCCTCCTGCGCATTGATGGCGTATGTTCGCGTGATACTTACACTCCTCCATAGGCGTTAAGCCCGCCGTCTACCACAAGCGTTTCACCGTGGATGAATGACGCCGCATCCGATAAGAGGAACAATGCGGGGGGGACTAACTCGTCGGGCGAGCCGAAACGCCCCATCGGTGTGTGCGTGACTATCCTCTGGCCGCGTTCCGTCAGCTCGCCGCTTTTCTCGTCCGTCAGCAGAAAACGGTTTTGCTCGGTGAGGAAAAAGCCTGGGACAATCGCATTGACTCTGATCTTCGCCTTATACTCCTGAGATAAATGGACCGCGAGCCATTGGGTGAAATTTGTCGCCGCCGCCTTACCGGCGGAATAGGCCACGCTTCGAGTGAGAGGGCGTATCGAGCCGAGCGAGGATATGTTTAAAATAGCCCCGCCTCCCTGCGCCACCATGCGTCTACCGAAAACCTGACAGGCGAAGAATGTGCCAAGGAAATTCAGGTCGAGAACAGTCCGCACCGCCGCCTCGGGCAAATCGAAAAACGACAACTCCTTGCTGGTCGTCGCCTCCTTCTTCGCTCCGCCGGCCCCGTTGACGAGGATATCGACCGAGCCGAACGCCTCGAACACCTTTTCGGCGAGCTGTTCAAGAGAATCCTTTGCGAGCACATTGGCGGTCATGGCGATGGTCTGCCCGCCGTTCGATTCGATCTCCTCCGCCATCCGTTGGGCTTTCCCCAGTTGGGAGTTCGCGACGATCACGACGTTGGCTCCGGAAGCCGCAAGGCCGCGGCACATGGCGCCGCCGAGGATGCCGCTCCCGCCGGTGACGACGGCTGTTTTGCCAGAGAAATCAAAGATCTTCCGCATGTGTCTTCCCCCGATGAGCTACGCCGTGGCCGTCTTGATCAGCTGGTCTATATAGCTGCGGTAGGCGTCCCAGGAGACGTCGGCGGGAACCGAGTGGTCGATGCCCGGGATGAAGCCGCCCTCCCGGATCACGGGGGCGAGGCGGTCGAGTTCCTTTTTGACGGCGTCCGCTCCCTCCGGGACGATGCGCTTGTCGAAGCCGCCGCCGATGCGCAGGTCACGGCCGAACTGGCGGCGCAGCGCCACCGGATCCATGCTGGCGGCGACCTCGCAGGGACAGGTGCTGTTCACGCCGACGGACAGCATGTCGGGCAGCAGCAGACGGCAGTCGCCGTCGCTGTCGTGCCATGTCAGGTCGATGCCATGCTCGCGGGCGAAGGCCATGGTCTTGGCGTAGCGCGGCAGGATGAAGCGGCGGAACATATCCGGGGAGAGCAGGGGACCGGTCTTGAAGGCGAAATCCTCGCCGAAGCCGATGACGTCGACCTTTACGATCTTGACTGCCCGCCGCAACCCCTCCATCACTACCGTGAAGTAGCGCTCGCAGAGTTCGTCGACGAGTTCCGGGCTGTCGAAGAGCAGATAGCTCGCACCGTCCACGCCGGCGATCGAGCGCAGCGTCCAGTAGTAGCAGCCACCGTCGATCATGACGACGTCGCCGCGGGCCTCGGCCGCCTTAGCCTTGTCACCCCACTCGGGGGCGAAGCGCGAGTCGAGGTTGGCCACATCGAAATGCTCGTCCAGGTAGCGGCGGAGGTCGGCACCCTCCTTGACGGGGAATTCAACCCACTCGGGCATGGTCGTGTGCGTTTTGAAGTCCTTGACCGTGCGGCCGTAGGAGTCGATGGAGTAGACCTCGTCGCCTTCCTCGCGGAGGAACTTCTTCTCGAACGTCGGATGCGGTCCGGCGATCGGGGTGATGTTGCTCATTTTGTAGCCGTACTCCTTCACGCCGAGGAACTCGTGCACGTCCGTCACGTCGGCCGGCATGCCCTCGCCGCGCCAGCGCGCGAGCGTGTCGTGCCAGGGGCCCGCGAGGTAGACGGGATGTCGGTCGACGGACTCGTAGCGGAGTGTCCGGAGAAAACGTTCCTTGTGCGTCATCGTCTATCCTTTCGGTTTTGCGTTGAAACGCAAGGCTGTCATGGGGTACCTTACATATATTACAATACAGGATTGGACGGCAACGCGCCAATCAGGCTGAAAAATGACCTACCCGGAGCTATCTTATGGCATGACGACAGCCCTGTCCATTGTGTCTCTTTTCTTTCTCGCAAGCACCATCGCGAGTGTTCTCTATTTCTATGGAAAGGCGAAACGGCTCGCCAACGACGCGGCGGCGAAGGCCTTCGCCATGGGGGAGGCGAACCTCAAACTCCTTGAGCTCAACGAGACGCTCGAGGCGCAGAAGTACAAGCTCGCCGAGGCAAACCTCATCATCCTTGAACAGAAGGAGCTCATCGAGGCGGAGAAGGAGCGTTCCGACAAACTGCTGTTGAACATCCTTCCGCCGCAGGTCGCTCAGGAGTTGAAGGAGACCGGGAAGGCCGAGCCCGTGAGCTTCGAGAACGTGAGCGCGCTGTTCGCCGACATCATGGGATTCACCGAGGCGGCCAGCCAGATGGAGCCCAAGGCCCTCATCGACGAGCTCAACGAGATATTCACCGCCTTCGACCATATCGCCCAGCGGAATGGCTGCGTCCGGATCAAAACCATCGGTGACGCCTACCTGAGCGTCTGCGGCATGCCCGATAAGGACGAACACCATGCCGAGCACATTGTGGCCTCGGCGGTCGCGATGCTCGGCTACCTCGCCGACCGTAACCGCACCGCGGCGCGGACATGGCGGATGCGCGTCGGGGCCCACACTGGGAAAGTCGTCGGCGGCGTGGTTGGCGTCGAGAAATACATCTATGACGTCTTCGGCGACACCATCAACGTGACCTCGCGGCTCGAGCAGAGCTCCGAGCCGATGCGCATCACGGTGTCGGAGGAGATGCGTCGCCTTGCCGAGCCGGGGGGCTTCCGCTTCATCGAGCGTGGCGAAATTCCTCTCAAAGGCAAGGGCGCTGTCAAGGCCTACTATGTTGCCGTCGATGAGGGGTGAGGGGGGGAGGGAATTTGTTTCTGCACTCCACACTTCCACTCTCAACCATCAACCTGCGGTTTAAACTAATCGTCCTTGAGTGTAAATTTGAACCCTGAACCCTGAACCCTGTAAAACAAACAAGGAGTGACGTCTATGACAGGCACGAGAATGATGATCAGATCGGGACTGTGCGCGCTGACGGCGGCTTTCATGGCGACGGTGGCGATGGCCGCGGAGCCGGAGGCGGCCAAAGACGCGAAAGACGCCAAGGAGGCGAAGCCGGCTGCCGCCGCGGCGAAACCAGCAGACGAGGCTCCCGCCACCTACACGGTCAAGTTTGAGACGACGAAAGGCGACATCCTGATCGATGTCACCCGCGCGTGGGCTCCGCTTGGCGCCGACCGCTTCTACCAACTGGTCAAGACGGGCTATTACGACGACGTGGCCTTCTTCCGAGTCATATCGGGATTCATGGCGCAGGTCGGCATCGCCGGCACGCCGGAGAAGAATAGCGCCTGGTCTGACAAGAGAATCAAGGACGATCCGGTTACCCAGAGCAACACCCGCGGCATGGTCAGCTTCGCCACCTCCGGCGCCCACACCCGCACCACACAGATATTCATCAATTTCGGCAACAACAAGAACCTTGACGGTATGGGCTTCTCGCCGTTCGGCAAAGTTCAGGACATGGCGGTCGTCGACAAACTGCATGCGGAGTACGGCGAGGGAGCTCCCCGAGGCAAGGGGCCCGACCAGGGGCAGATCAAGTTCAAGGGCAACGCCTACCTCAAAGAGTCATTCCCGAATTTGGACTACATCAAGAAGGCTGTCATTGTCGAGAAGTGATGACGGCTGAGGCGGCGGAGTTTTCCACTACCTGTATTTGTGTGCCGACCGAATCAACGCTTCGACGTTCTCGAAGGGGGCGTCGTTTTCGATCTCGATGTAGAAGATGCCTCCGCCGCCGATTCTATGGTGGCGCTCCGCATAGCCGCGGATACGTTCCTCTATCTCTTTGGGTGAGCCCAGCGGGATCAGCCTCTGGCGGTCGGGGTGCAGATAGAGGGCTACTCCCCGTTCTTTGCAGCGGTCGAAGAACGAGGGCTCGTTCTCGTAGAGGGGAAGCTGAGGCCAGAGACCATCGATCCCCAGTTCGAGAAACTCGTCGAGTATCGGGCCGAGGCGTCCGCAGGAATGCAGGAACACCCTCTTCCCGGCCTTGTGGATTGGTGCGAACAGCCGTTGATAGCGGGGCTTGAACAGCGCACGGAAGAGGTCCGGGGAAATGACGGGAGCCGCCTGCGTCCCCCAGTCGTCGCCGAAGGTGATCACGTCGACCCCGGCTGAGAGGTTCTCCCCTATCACGGCTTCCCCGTACGCTACTAAGCGGTCGAGGAAGGCGAGGAGCGCTGACTCCTCCGTCAGAAGGCCGACCAGCGTCTCGTCCATCGGGCGCAACGCGCAGAGCTTCTCGAAGATCGATACCCCGCCGCCACACACAAGATAGTTCCTGCGCAGTTTGTCCGTCGCATCTTTATCCACCGCGGGGATTGCGGGCAGTTCGTAGTCCGCCGCGGCTTCCCAACTGGTAAACGGATAGTTGCGTGGATGCCCTTGGATGCCGAAGATCAAATATTCCCATTCGACGCCCCAGGCGTCCTTCTTGAACTCGTGGTAGTGCCCGTCCGTGTCGAACGATTCCGGTGAGGGCTTCGGGAGGCCGCCGAAGGCGATGGGGTTGTCCGGCGGAAACTCGTTGAAGAGATCCAGCAGCTTCTGGCCGTGGACATGAAGTCCGGCTGTGGAGGGATGGTAGACCACCGGGATCCGGTCGGGATTCGTGTAGGCGAAGGCGTCGATCATCCGTTGGCGCGAGCTTCCTTGCATGTGCATGCTCCTTGCTATGTCTTGGGGGGCTCAATCAATGTGTTTCCGCGTATGCCCTTCCCGCTTTGTAGAGGGCGATGATATTTGCCGTCGGCACATCCTCCTGGAAGCAGTGGGCTGGCGCCAGGACGTAGCCGCCGTTGCCGGACATTGCTGCGATGAGCGTGGTGGTGGTGTCGAAGACCTCCCGCGCGGTCCCGTTGGGGAGCAGTTCCTGGGTGTCAACTCCCCCGTAGAAGGTGAGCTCTTTCCCGAAGTCGCGCTTGAGTCCGTCCGGTTCCATCCCCGCGGCATTGGGCTGCATCGGGTTGAGTATCTGGACGCCCGCTCCGATGAGATCCGGGATGATCGGACGGATCGCACCGCATGAATGGTGGAAGAAGGCGGCGTCGGTGTGCGTGCGGATGTGCCGGATGCGTTCCGCGAAGAAGGGCAGGATGTTCTCCTTGAACATGTCCGGAGACATGAAGAGCGCCCGCTGCGTCCCGAAGTCGTCGCCGCTGGTGGTGAAGTGGATGAAGCGGCCTATCCTGCCGTAGTAGAGTTCGTCAACCTTTTTCTGATAGGCGAGAATGATTTCGAAGAAGCGGCGCGTGAACTCGGGCTCGGCCGCGAGGCGATAAAGGAAATCGTCGAAGCCGCACATCCAGCAGCCCAGTTCGAAGACGCCGTAGTAGGGATGTCGGCCGCAGACCACATACGGCGTCTTCTCGTAAAGGAGCTTGGCTTTTTGGGCGACAAGGTCAAGTTGTGCCAAATCGATCCTCTCGGGGTTGGGCCAGGGATATGTCTCGAGATCGTCGATGGTGGCTCCTTCCAAAGGACGTTTCACCGCCTCGTAGTGGTGGCCGTTATACTCAGACACGATACCCCAGCAGTTGGATATCTGCGTGTCGGATATGCGCCTCGCCAGAGGGCTTTCAGGCGCGAGGACGCCGCCCACGCCGCGGATGTCGATGTCGAGCGCCTGGAGCACGAGTTCGTCCGCCTCCCCCGCCGAGACCCCCGGCTTGATGCCCAACTCCGGCGCGAGGCGGCGTGGCTTGCCGTCGATCATCGTCATGTCGGTTCCGGCCAGATCCATGGGGGGCCGGTCCGTGTCCTGATGGGCGAGAGTGAGCGCGAAGCGCTCCCTGTATGCTGATGCTGTCATGGCCCATCCTTGCCTGCCGTGGTTTGCCTGGCTGGTTGCCTTTTGCTTCTGAGTATAGCCTGCACGGCATGCGGGGTGCCATGGTCATTTGCGCAAAGGCATGTCTGTTTCCGCAAAATCTATTTGCGGAGGGACGAAGGGGTGGTTCCCAGGTGGCGTTTGAAGACTTTCGAGAAGTGGAACGGGTCGGCGAATCCGAGGGTTTCCGCCGCCTCTTTGACGGTGGCGCCGCCCTCCAGCATCTCAGCGGCCTTGTCCAGTTTGAAGATGGTGAAGGACTTGGCGGGCGACGCGCCGATGACGCTGGCGAACTTGTAGTCCAAAGACCGTTCGCTCATGCCGAAAAGGGAGGCCATTTTAGCGGCGGTGAGCTTGAGTAACACAGCCTGCGCGAAGACCTCCGCTATCTTGCCGCGGAACTCGTCGTCGCGTTGGCAGTTGCGGAACTGCGGCGAGAGGTCGGTCTCCGGAATGGTCGAGACGAGGCTCCAAAAGAAGGCGTCGCTGAGCGCGTCGACGGTCAGCTCTGAAAGACGATTTTTGGGGCGGCACTCCTGCATCATGGTGGCGATCATGTCGGATATCCTCCCCGGCCATGTCCGCTTCCGCACATCCAGCACATGGGCCTCCGCCGCTACTCCCTTGTCCAGCACGCCATGCGTCCAAAGTCCCATGGCGAAGTCGCGGAGCTGGAAATGGAACCCGACGAACGAGCTCCCCTGCCGGTAGTAATCCTCATGCGAGTCGCCAGGCTGTATGAAGATCACCTTTCCCGATTTCAACGCCAGTCGCACGCCATTCAGGAGGCAGGAGTAGGGGCCTGAAACCGGCGCGATCAGTTCATAGTTGTCGTGGATGTGCGACCGGCAGACCGAGTCGCGCGGAGGCGCGACCAGGTTCCATTTCGTGAAGTGCAGATTCAACGGACGGCGCGGGGTCATGCTGAAACGGGGGACCAGGGATAATTTGACGAGTCTGCCGGTCTTCGTGCGCCTTGCGTCTTGCCGTTCCGCCATCGCCAATCTCCCCTTTGGGTCAGAGAAGTTGCTTCCCGTCGGCCGTGTCGACCGCGTAGACGGGTTGGGCGAGGCCGCCGAGACGCTCGCCAATCGAACTGACCGCCGCCTTGCCGCCCGACGTGTCGGCCACGAACCGGCCGTTTCCCGAGACTGGCTCACATTGGAAAAGATAGTAAGGGCGGATGCGCATTCGCAACAACCCTTTGCTCAACTCTTCCATAATGCCTGGCGTATCGTTGACCCCCTTGAGCAGAACCGACTGGTTGCCAAGCGAGATCCCTGCGTCGGCAAGGCGACCACAGGCCTCGGCCGCCTCGCTGGTCAACTCCGCCGGATGGTTGAACTGCGTGTTCAGGTAGAGCGGGGCGTGTCGTTTCAGCACTTGCGCCAGGGAGCGGGTGACGCGCTGAGGGAGGACGGCGGGGACGCGGCTGCCGAGCCGCAGGACCTCGACGGAGG
Organism: uncultured Victivallales bacterium; assembly: GCA_964436735.1. Taxonomy (GTDB): domain Bacteria; phylum Verrucomicrobiota; class Lentisphaeria; order Victivallales; family GWF2-38-69; genus CAYTFM01. The sequence continues at coordinate 31,145 of CAYTFM010000054.1, forward strand.
GCACCGAGCGCAGCGCGCGGAGGGCTGCGTCCAGCCGCGCGTCCCCCAGCGTGAGCGGGTCGCCGCCCGAGACGATCACGTCGCGGACTTCCGGATGCGTGTGCAAATAACGGGCGATCGCGTCGAGCTCGGCTTTGTTCACGGCTCCCGCGGTGTCCCCGACGAGGCGCTTGCGGTCGCAGTGGCGGCAGTAGGTCGCGCAGACGCCGGTCGACAGCACGACCGCCCGGTCATGATATTTGCGTATGAGGCGGGGAAGGGGAGAGGCGGCTTCCTCACGCAAAGGATCAAGCTCGTCCGCCGCGCCGTCGTCCACCAGCTCGCTTGCGTGCGGGACGCACTGCGCGATGATCGGATCGGAATGGTCGAAGTGCGTCGCCAGCGAAAGATAGTAGGGCGTGACGGCGAACGGAGGCGTGAATCCGCCGCCATGCCGCTCGATCTCCTGCGTCGGGACTTCCGCTCCCTCGGGCAGGAGTTCCCGCAGCATCTCAAGGCGGGTGAGCCGGTGCGCGAACTGCCAGCGCCAGTCACGCCATTGGCGATCACCGACTCCGAAACGTGCTCGAATTGAATGCTGGCGCGGCATTAATCCTGTTTATAGAGCAAATGCCCGCAGTTCTCGCAGACGGTCATTGCTCCTTTTTTGGCGTCGGTGATCGTCTGAGGCGTCAGCCGCAGATGGCAGTTGCCGCAGTTGTCGTTGTGGAGCTGAACGAGCGGCGTGCCGCTGCCTTTCAAGAGCCGTTCGTAAATCGTGAGCGTGAACGGTTCGACGTGTTTCGCCAAGACCGCGCGCTCGGCATCGGACTTGTCGATCTGGCTTTGCAGGTTGCGTTCGAGTTCGTCCAGCTCGGCAAGCCCCTCCTTGGTCGCCTTCTCGGCGCGCTCAACGCCTTTCTGCACGTCGCCCTTGCGCTTGTTGGCGGCGTCGAGTTTCTCCATGGCGAGCAGTTGCTTGGTCTCGAACTCGCCGATCTTCCCTTTCAGCGTCTCGACCTCGTGAAGCAGCGCCTTGTACTCTTCGTTCTTCTTGACGGAGAGCGACTGGTTTTGGACGCTGCGTATCTTGTCGTTGACGGCGGCGATCTCGGATACAACCTGCTTGATCTCGTGCTCAGCCTGCTGGAAGTCCTCCTTCACCTTGGTGAACTCCGCCTTGGCGTGCTCGATCTGATCCCCGATCCTCGACCGGTCGGACGGGATGTCAACGAGGCGTGTCCGCATTTTCTTTATCCGCAGATCGATCGACTGCAGCGTCAAAAGGTCGTCTATCCACTTCTCCATTGCGTTCTCCTCTTTGGCCGCGCGCTCCGCGCCGCCCTATGGTTAAGCGAAAATAATGTTACAGCAAACGGGGTTGCTGCGGGTCACTGATCGGGCATGACGAGCCTTGCACGAGCTTGAACGACTTCTCCGTGGCGACGCGCCCTTTCGGCGTCCTGTTGAGGTAGCCTTCCTGGATCAGGAACGGCTCGAACACCTCCTCGATGGTGTCCTCCTCCTCGCCAATGGCGACTGACATGGTCTTGAGGCCGACGGGCTTGCCGTGGAACTTGCAGACGAGCGCCTCGAGGATGCGCTTGTCCATCTCGTCAAGTCCGTTCTTGTCTATGTCGAGCATGTCGAGCGCCTTGTCTGCCACGTCGATCGCGATGTGGTTGTCCGCCTTCACCTGCGCGTAGTCGCGGGTCCAGCACAGAAGCGTGTTGGCGATGCGCGGCGTGCCGCGGCTGCGCCGAGCGATCTCGAACGCCGCGTCGTCGTCAATCGTGATGTTGAGTATCCGGGCGGAGCGCAGGAGGATCGTCTGGAGGTCCTTGGCGGGATAGGAGTCGAGGCGGCAATTCAGTTTGAAGCGCGATCTGAACGGCGCCGATAGCAGCCCCTGGCGGGTCGTCGCCCCGATCAGGCAGAACTTGTTTAGATTGATGCGGACCGACCGCGAGTTCGGTCCCTGGTCGATCGTGATGTCGATGAAGAAGTCCTCCATCGCGCTGTACAAATACTCCTCGACGACGGCGTTGAGGCGGTGGATCTCGTCGATGAACAGCACGTCCCCCTCCTGCAGCGAGGTCAGGAGGCCGGCCAGATCCCCCGGTTTCTCAATGGCGGGACCGCTCGACGACTTGATGTTCGACTCCCGCTCGTTGGCGATGATATAGGCAAGCGTGGTCTTGCCGAGCCCTGGCGGTCCGCAGAGCAGGACGTGCCCCAGCGGTTCCTTCCGCTGGGCTGACGCCTGCACGAACAGTTGGAGCCGTTCTTTGACCTTCTCCTGTCCCGGGAAGTCCTTGAACTGGCGAGGGCGCAGGGTCTCGTCCAGCTTCACGTCCCTCTTGTTCAAGCTTGATGTCAGAAATCTCTCTGTGGGCATGCCGTCGTCCAGTCAGTCGCCATGAATGAATAAGTCAGTAAACAATGCGGAGCTTGCCCGCAACCCAATTTGTCGCCGTGCCTTTCAGCGTCAGGCGTCCGATTGACGGGCGGTCGGCCCGCCTTGTGTAAGGTGTGGTGTCGTTTGTTGCTTGTTATTTTCAAAAAAGTTGATCTTTATGTCGCTGAATGCAAAATACACCATCTTCCGCAACGTTGAAAGCCGGAGCGGCGGCTAACCTGAGCAATAGTTGCGGCGCAGTGCGGACGAGCTCCGTGTTGCCGCCTCAACATTCCCGCCGGTTGGTCAGCCCGGCTTCCCGAGATGGCCTCCTCGAGCCGCGTTCGCAGCTCGGTCGCCACGCGTTGGACCTCGGCGACGGTCTTCTCCTGCTCGAACTCGAGGAATATCTCGATGTAGACGTGGCTGCCCGAGCGGCGGGAGCGGATGCCGTGCAGATCCCGGTAGTCGTCGAAGTGCTTCGCCACCTCCCGCAGGATCGTCAATTGTTCGGATTCCTCAAGCGTGCGGTCGAGCAGATCGTAAAAAGAGCTTGAGAAGATGCCGGACGCGCTCATCACGATGGACAACGCGATCAGCAGAGAGGCGACAGGATCGATGTAGGCGGACCACTGGTAACCGCT
>CAYTFM010000055.1:0-16576 GCA_964436735.1 uncultured Victivallales bacterium
ACGGGGGTTGGGCGTGGAGCCGGCGAATACGACTGCGTCAGCCACCCCAAGCTGCTCGGAAAGAGCGACTAACTCCCCGCGCGCCAGTCCGTCGCCGACCAGGAACAGCGTGGAGGCCGGATACTCCTTTCTTACCTCCACAAAAGCGCGGATCAGAATATCATGCCCCTTCTCCCGGCTCAGCCGGCCAACGGAACCGATCACCCTGCGCCCCGCCAGACCATATCGCTCAACAACGGCGGCGACCGACGCCGGTTCGACCCGGAAAAAGCTGTCAACGTCGATGCCGTTCATGATGATGGAGAATTTCTTCGGCGGGGCCAGGCGCAATGCGATCTGCTCCCGTTTGTCCTCCTCGGAAAGAGCGACGACGGCGTCACATAGTTGATAGGCGACGGTGCGAACCTTGAAGAGTATCCCCATTTTTACGGAGGATGCGGCATCGACGCCCGGAATTGCGGCCTCCTTGTTGAAGATGTGCCCATGAGGAGTATAAACGACCCGTGGAATCCTCGCCAAACGACCCGCGACGCTGCCGAGAACCCCCGCCTTGGACGTGTGGAGATGCAGAACGTCAAAACGCTCCTTCGCGAAAAAGCACCACAGTTGGACAAGGGCTGCGAGGTCACGGAAAGGGGATATCTCGCGCACCACGCCTTCGAATCGGATAAGACGGATTCCCTCTGGCAAATCTCCCAGAAGGTTTGGCTCGTCCTCGGGCGTCCTGCCAATGAGCAGTGTCGTCTCGTAGGAACCGCGGAGCCCGCAGAGCAGATCCAGCACCACTTTCTGCGCACCTCCTTGGATGAGGCGGGTGATGAACACGCACAGCTTCTTCTTCATGATACAGGCATGCCACACCTTCCATAGCTCGAGGATTGCCACGCATCGACCATACGGCGCATAAACCAGACACGCCGCGGGATGCACTGCTAACAGCACCCTCTTGTCACCACAACTACCATACCACAGTGGGGATAGGTTTTCCTTTCATACGGAAATTTCCCCGTGTGCCCGACATAGAGGTGTGTCGTTCACCGATCAATTGCAAGCTGCTAATGCCTTGCCCCCCCTTTGCAGTCGAACAATCCTCTTAGCGCAAGCTTTTCCCGAAGACAATTAGCCTCCCGGCTCACAAGCTTCTCAAGCTCAAGACCACATGCGGCGGCACATTTTCTCAACCCCGTAGGTGTGACATAATGGTCACGGAATCCTTCGCATCGGAAAGGACTGCGCCGAGGACTTGCCAGCAGCACCCTTAACGGGTATAACGCGTTCCTGAGGCGCAAACACTTCAGGTCATCGACTAATCGTGAGAAGTAGTAGCGCGGACCATGATTTGAAAACATCAGCAAGACGCCATTCTCCGCAAGAAGACGCCCGAATACCCGGAAAGCGTTCTCCTCTTCAAGGTATTGAATAACTGAGTTGCACAGCAGCAGGTCGAAATGGCCAGAGGGAAACCTTTTCTCGAGATCCAGATATGACGCAATGTCGAACACGCATCGGGAGCCGTTCAACGCTTTCACGTTGTTGACAAACGCGACGCGACCGGCGTTGATGTCAAACCCAATCAACTCGGCTCTGGGGAAAAGCCACTCAGCGGCGAAAAGCCACTGTCCGCAGCCACATCCGACATCAAGCACCCTCACCCGTTCACCCAGTCGGCATCCTCGCAGAATATCGGCATAGCACGCAAGCCCCGGAGAGTACATCTGCCGGGTGTAAGTGTCGACCGCGTCGTCGGGCAAGAGGAAGTCCCTATTCATTGGCGATGCCGCTCAAAGTGCAGTAGGCCTCCACGGCGGCATTGTTGTCTTTGCACAACTCGAGGTCGGGATTCCGCAGAACCCATTCGAAAAGCCTCGTCCAAAATCCGTAGTTGTGCGGCAGGAAATTGCCGATGTGGGTCATATAGCTGTGGATGACGGGATTGAACAGGCGACGCCGCCCAAGGAGGTTGACTTTCAAGCTCCGGGGAACAATGAGCTTCTTTGCTGTGACAAATGATTCGAGGGGGATGGTTTCGTGCCTGGCGTATACACCAAACTCCTCTCGGTGGAGAAATCTCAAACACGTTGAGTCACTCCATCTAAACTGCATGCCTTTGTAGTTAAGGGACTCGAAAGAGATCAGATATTTTACGCCGTATTCCGCAAGCAGCCTGTCGGTGACTTCGCCCTCCCATGCATGACAGGGAGGAACAAAAATCTTCGGAAATTCCATGCCCAGAGATTTGAATATCTCCGCGCTTGATTGGATGTGTTGACGCTGGGTTTCCTCAGGCACTTTCGTAGCGGTGTCGAGGCAGAAGAACTCCTGCGCGCAGCCGTTGTATTCATGGGTCAACCCGTGGTAGCCAAACTCAATGGATCGAGAATTCTCCTTCAGGTATTCAAGCAACTCAGCCGCATAAGGCAGCGGGGTAGCGCATGCAGATAGCTTATGCACGTCAAGGTATTTCATGGTGAAGCAGACAGGGATCCTCATGCCAAACTCAGCAGCCAGCCGGACAATCGTCTCATACGCACTAATCTGCACCGTCATATCGGCAGGCTGGAATACCGATGCAGGAGCGGAGGACGGGAAGCCGCCATCGTCGACAACGATGAAAAATGGATATTTTCTCATGACCCCTTTGCGCCAGTGACACTTATCGACGCATGACGCCTTACGGCCTCATTCAAACATCCGTCAAAGGCGGCAATGTGCCGCTCCCAAGAGAACGTTCTTACGGAGTCGGCCATGGACGCAGGATCGACTTCCATGGACAAGACCTTTTCGATAGCGGCAGCATATCCGTCGAGATCCTCCCTGGGCACGAGTACGCCGTTGCATCCTGAAGTGACGATCTCACGTATCCCCGGCAGGTCGCTTGCGACAACCGGCGTCCCGCAGGCCAAGGATTCAAGCAACACGAAAGGCAACCCCTCCGAATAGCTTGTCAAGATCGTCACGTCAGCGCGCCGGAAAAAATCCGCCATTCCTTTCCTGTCGGTGATAGCCCCGTGGAAAACGATCTTCCTCCCGTATCCCGCATTCTCAGCATAACGCGCGAATTCCTGACGCAGATGGCCTTCTCCCGCGATTTCCGCCTTGAAGTCGATTCCTTTTTTATGGAGATCTTCCAAAGCCTTCGCGCACACAAGTGGCCGCTTGACTTCGACCATGTTGGCAGCCATGGCGATGACAGGCGGGGCTCCGGCACTCCGGCGTCGCCCCACAATGTTGAAAACACTGTCATCGACCCCGAAATACAATATCCTGATCTTCTCCTCATCAGCTCCGGATTTGACGCAGTTTTCAACAAGCCCCTTCGTATTGAGTAGCACAAGAGTTGATCGCCTCAACGCATATTTGACCATACCCTTCAGCATGAAATGCGTCCGATAGAGATTCACATCGCTTCCCACGCCGATGGTAATACAGGGAACTTTGTATTTTGCGGCGAATTTTGCGGCAAGATACCCTCCTGGAACCATATAAACGCCAACAATGATGTCAAACGTGAATCCCTCGCGCAACTCCCGGATCTCCCGTGCGACTGGATTAACCAGCATGTACGCCTTCAAGAATTCCCTTCTTATGAGAAATGAACTCCGATACGAGACTCGGTGGGCGACAAGGCGTCCATGCCGTTCGAAGCGTCTTGCAGCGATCCCCATGATCTCGCGAGAGCCATCGGAACCTGCCAGACGAACCCCTGGACTCGTCGGGATGATTGCGCGCACCTCATGCTTACCGGCCATTCTCTCCATGGAGTTGTAGACGAAATTCCCACCATATGGTGAGTCGGCACTTGGGAAGAGGTCTGTTATGAAAAGAATTCTCATGGTCACGGGGCTGTGGGACAAGGCGTGAATTCACATTTTTGAAAAAACATTAATCACTGATACTATAACGCAACGCCTGCCACCGGAAATATCTCATGCCCATTTCGTTCAAAAAAATATCACATGCGACACTACTTCTGTTGGTGTTCACAATTGTCAAGAGTGCTTTGTCGATATTGGTCAGAAGTTCGACCGCCAAATTCTTTGGTGCAAGCGATGTCAGTGATGCGTATTTCGCCGCCTTCACCGTGCCGCAGCAGATAAGCGACTTCTTCCTTGGTGGCGTCCTTTTTCTGGTGATAATCCCGGTGTTCCTCAAGCGGAAGACGGAAACCGACGAAGCCACTGCGGCGCGCGATGTCGCAGGTTTCCTGAATATCACAGCACTGCTGCTGCTCGTCGCCACGGTCGTGTACTTCATGCTCGCCCCATGGATCACCGCATTCATTTTCCCTGGATTCAAAGGGGCGAAGCTTGAGCTGACAATAAGGCTCTCCAGGCTGTACGCGCCTGCGATTCTGCTGATGGGGCTCTCCATTGTGTACATATCCTTTTACCATGCCTACCGTGAGTTCTTCATTCCCTCTCTCGCCTCACTTCTGTTTCCGTTGAGTTCGTTGATCGCCTTGTGGTGCCTCCCGGACTCTTGGGGAATTGATCGGTTGCTATTCGGCAATCTCGCCGGCTGCGGAGCCGGGCTCGCGATCATGGCGTTTCTCATAAGCAAGCGGATCCAATGGCAATGGAGCTGGGATATTGCCAATCCCGTAGTGAGAAGCACCTTCATCCTCTCATTGCCGGTGTTGCTGGACTGCATCGTCTCAAAGGCGGTTTTCTTTGTGCAGAAAAGCGCCGCATCGCGCCTCGATGATGGGACGGTGACGATGTTAGACAACGCTCTTTTCCTTTCAAACGCCGCACTTCTACTTATGACGGGCCCGATTTCGACCGCCGTTTTCCCGCTCATGGGTGAGCAGAAAAGCCAGGACGGTGACGGGATGGTGTTCCTCACCTTCCTTCGCACAGTACGGACGATGTTTTTCCTGGCCATCCCTGCGACGGTGTTCATCATTGTGATGGCACCAGAGATAGTTCGCCTATTCTTGGGGTATGGGAAGTATTCGGTAGAGGACTCCGCCACCACTGCGACGCTGCTCGTGATCATGTCGACTCTGATAATCCCGAATTGCTTCTCCGGCATCGGCGGAAGACTTTTTTTCATTTTCCAAGAGACGTCGTTGATATCCTACACGGGTGTGACGCTCTCACTGCTCTCCTGCCCGTTCTACTTTCTGCTTTCGTCTGTTATGGGAATACAAGGAATCGCCCTCGCCTACGCGCTGACGTACTGGGCGGTGGGGTTTCTCGTGTTCGCCCTGCTGAAGACTCGGCACCGCAGTTTGGACTTTACAGAATTGTATGCCAGTCTGTACCGCTTTGCCGTGCCCGGGGGGCTCATGGCTGCAGCCTGCATGGGTGGAGCACGGCTGACCACCTGTGTTGATTCTCCGCTTGTCCGGCTTTTGGTCGTTTCCATTTTCGGAGGAGGAACTTATATTGCGGTCGCATATGCGATGAAGATCGAAGAACTGCGGTTTATCGCGCAACGCATACCGTTCCTCAAATCGGTCTTCGCCGAGCAAACAATTTCAAAGTAGGTCGGGGGCACCATGTGCGGAATAGCCGGGATTCAGACAGATACTCCGCGGAAACTAGGCAGGTCAGTGGCGGCAATGACGAATGCGCTTACACACCGCGGCCCCGATGACTGGGGCTATCTGGCAGCGCATCCCGGCAAAAAGTCGGAGCGGATGCGAACCAGGGAAGTTCCCGAAGACGCAGGCACGGTCTTCCTCGGACATCGCCGCCTGAGCATCATCGACGTTGGTGGCAGCTTCCAGCCGCTCTGCAACGAAGACGGCTCAGTGTGGACAGTCTTCAATGGCGAAATCTACAATTACCGCGAACTTGCCGCAGACCTTGTGAAAAAAGGACACATCCTTAGAGACAAAGGCGACACGGAGGTGCTCGCACACCTATGGGAGGACTTCGCCGAAGGGATGGTTGAGAAACTCGTGGGGATGTTCGCGTTCGCCATCTACGATTCATCCAAAGACCAGCTTTTCCTCGCGCGAGACAGGTTTGGGCAGAAGCCACTTTACTATTTCGAGAAAGCGGGCATCTTCGCATTCGCCTCAGAGCTTCAGGCGTTCTGGCGTCTCGAGGAATTCGACCATGGGGCCATAAACCTCGTGGCAATGGCCAATTATTTCAGATACGGATACGTGCCATCCCCTCGAACGATCAACAACGACGCCACCTCGCTTCTTCCGGGAACCACCCTACTTAGGCTGAATGGGGTTAACCGCCTTTCACGGTACTGGAAGCCATCAGTCAAAGGCACGCCAGGGCCGGTTTCTCTTGAAGACGTACAGTCTTACCTCGACGCATCGGTCAAGCTGCAGTTGCGAAGCGATGTCCCTTTGGGAAGCTTCCTGTCAGGCGGCATTGATTCCTCCCTCATCACGGCTTCAATGGCCCGCCAACTCTCGGGCAAAGTGCGGACATTCACCATCTCGACAGGAAAGAACTGGTGCGACGAGTCGGCCGTGGCACGCAGGACGGCGCACTTCCTAGATACGGAGCATCACGAGGTGAAGGTCGAACCGGATTTTGTGGAGGTGAGTCGTAAGCTTGCAGTTCATTATGGACAACCATACGCAGATCACTCGTCCATCTTGACGTACTATGTGAGCCGGACAACACGGGAGTTCGTCAAGGTGGCACTCACAGGTGACGGCGGAGATGAACTTTTCGGGGGATACGGTGGCTACACGAACTCAGGACTCTACGCCGTCATGAGCCGCATCCCCTTCTGGATGAAACTGTTCGCGGCGCGCTCGTTGAAGTGCATTCCGGGAAACCTCCGAAGGCTTCAAAACCTTTCAGACAGCGTGCTCGCCGCCAGCAGTCCTCCCGGCAAAGGAGAGAACATCGCCTGCTTCTTCCACACTTACTGGAGAAGGCTCGGGTTCTCCGCAGACTTCACGGCCGCTCTTGAGGCATCACACCAGGATGAGTTGGACGCTTTCACCAGCTACTACAGGGAAGCGGCCTCGGCAGATGACACCGAGAGATGGCTGGAGACTGATCAACGCATGTATCTCGCTGACGACATTCTAGTCAAGGTGGATATCGCCTCGATGGCGGTATCATTGGAGTGCCGCGCGCCTTTCCTTGACCATAGGTTGGCCGAACATGCGAACGTGCTACCGATACAGGCAAAGCTCAAAAATGGCACAACGAAATATCTGCTGAGGCAACTGGCGGCGCAAAGCCTTCCAAAAGAAATCGCAGGATTGCCCAAAAAAGGATTCTCGATGCCGCTGGGACAATGGCTGAGAAAGGATCTAAAAGACTGGGCGCACTCGCTCATCTTTGACGACACGTCCGCATGGACAGCGTATCTCAAAGAGCAGACCGTCAGGAAAATGTGGGCGGAGCATCAGAGCGGGAGGGTTGATCACCAGTCGAGGCTTTGGCTGATAGCGGCGCTGTCCCTATGGAGGATGACCATGCCCAAGGGCAACTTCCGCCCCTCCGCCTGATCCTATCGAGATGATTCCTCGAGTTTGAAAACAGATCCTTGCTGCTCCGCGTACGGCAAGGTGTGAAGAACTATTGCTTCCGCCTGACTTTCCCGATTATATCGAGCATCTTCTCGGCCATATGCCGCCACGTATAGCCCTCTTCAATCATCTTCCTGCCGTTTCCGCCAAGCTCTTTGCGGAGCTGCGGATCTTTCAGCAGCCTGATGACCACCTCAGCAAGCTGCCCATTGTCGTCAGGGTCAACCACAAGTCCGCATCGTCCATTCTCGACGATGTCAGACACGCCCTCGCACCGCGTGATGACGACCGGGGTGCCGGCCGCAGAATACTCCAGCGTCTTCATGGAGGACCGGTAACGCCCCACGCCCATGTCCCCCGGATAGGGGGTGATCCCAATGTCGAAGAGATTGCAGTATAAAGGAATCCTTTCCCAAGGCTGGTAGCCGGTGAGGATGAAGTAGTCGCGCATGCCAACCTTTTCGATCATTCCCGGTAACTGCTCTCCCCAAATTCCATGTCCCACAATCACAAACCTCGCCTGGGGCACTTCTTTGACAACCTGTGGGGCGATGGCTACCAACTTGTCCATCCCTGACCACGGGAAAATGTATCCAATGAATCCGATGTACAGGTTGTCAGCATTCATGCCAAGAGCCTTGGCCGCCTCAGACTTGGGCATAGGCTTGCAGCGATCCGCATCGACGCCGTTGTAAACGAAATGTGCCACGCCTGGCCGGATTTTGTACAACTCGGTTATCTTCTGCCGCACTACGGGGGTCACACAGAAGAGGGCGTCCGTGAGTTTGTAGTTTATGTATTCATAGAATTTGACCAGGAAAAGCATAAATCCGCCATGCCCCCCCATCTTCATCTCGTCCACATAAAACCCATGGACTTGCATGGCATGAGGGACGCCAAGGATTTTCGCCGCCAAAGCCCCGCTGCAACTACAGAAAACACAATTCTCGTAAATCACATCGCAGCCAAGCTTGAACCCGTAATATAGCAGATACAAGAACAGAAAGACCTGGAGCGTCATCGCCGGGAAAAACTTTAATTTGATGTAGGGCAGATAGATGACGCGGAACGGGAGGGAGCCGGGGTAAGGTTTCGGGCTGCCGACAATAAGAATTAATTCGTTGCCCAAGGCCTGCAGGTTCTTGCACGCCTCAAGCAGATGAACCATACCGCCCGGCGTGGTTTTCTCTCCCGATAGGTCACTGAATCCAACTGCAAATATTCTCATATGTTCCCCTTGTCAATCGACGCACGCCGCGCCGTTGCTTCACTCTCGCAACCATAACGAACATCGGTTGAAACGTTAGTTTTGCGCGGTGATGAATGCAAGCGTCTTGTCTACTATCGAAGTCCAGGTGAGATTCGCAAGCGCATATTTTCTTCCCGCGCGCCCCATCTCCCGCCGCTTGCCTTCGGCGCATCCATGCATGGCGACGACAGTGCTAATGAACGAACTCCTGTCCCCCATCTTATAGAGAAGGCACGCCCCAGTTTCCTCGGCCAACCGCCGCGCCCCAATGAAGTTGGCTGTGATGAAAGGGCATTCGCAGGCCATGTACGATGCGATTTTGAGAGGAGAGAAATCAGCATTGTCACTGTTCTCCGCCAAAGGGGACAACCCAACATCGAAACATGAAGTGAAATCAGCCGCCACGTCCCAGGGAATTTGCCCCACCATCGTGACAAAGCCTCCAAGATTGCGGGAGGCGATTATTCCTTTCAAGCGGCTGAACATCGGCTCCTGTCCGCCTCCTATCAGGAAAAGCGCCTCCGGTATCACGCTTTTGATGTTCCCTGCAACGTCCAGTACGAGATCCAAGTCCTGCCACGGGAAAAGGCTGCCGAGATAGCCGATGACAAAAGCGTTTTCCGGAATGTTAAATTTTCTCCTCGCAAGCCTCTTGTCACGTGGCGAGAACCGGTCAGCATTCACCCCGTTGTGCATTACTTGTATGCGGGTTTCCTCTATGCCACAAGTGAGTGAGATATGTTCTTTTATCTTCGGGGTGACGGCGATGATTTTACCTGCACGCCTCAGCACATAGGATTCGCTCATTTGCGCCATCGCCAACCGCAGAAAACCTGCGTGGGAAAGGGTTAACTCCTCACTGAGAATCCCATTTACCTCCACCGCATACGGGACATTGCGTACGGCGGCGCATGAGCAGGCGGCCAGTGAGGCCATGGAATACCGTTCATAGACAATGTCAGGCTTGAAGACACGGGCAGTCTCCTTGAGCCTGGCTCTGAAATTCCGCAGGATGAGGGCATGCTTGAGTCCCCGCACCTTTGTCTTGGGATAGACGAACTGATGGACCGCGACGCTTCCCTCCCAGCCAATCTTGCGGAGAAATTCGGGGTTGATCGAGGTGAGGACTGCCACCTCGTGCCCCAAAGCCTGCGCGGCCTCCACCCATTCCCTGACATGATATGGCATGTCACTGTAATTGTGGAAATAGATATATAGGATTTTCATGGAGACTGACCCCGCGAGGGAAAACGGATTCTGGCGGCAGGAGTCGAACTATTCGATCATCTATATCATTGCGATACAGGAGACACATGCCTCAAACGTATCCATCCTCCAAACTACATCGCACCAGTAGCGGCGTCAATCGGGAATATCTGAATAAGGAGAACCAACCAACGGTAGAACTCGCCTTAGCCACCATGCCGAATCCCTACACGAGCACTATCACAACACGCCCGTTGCTTGAGTTTAATTCAATGCCATTTTATTATTGTCCACACGAAAGTTCGCCATGGCAAGGGCATTTTCCGCACAGGTGCTATAGTACCATTCCGACAACCTATAGACGCCTGCCCATCTCGCATATGAACCTTGTTGCTGCAGACGAAACAGCGCATACGCACTGTCCCCACTGCGCCGCATTACTGGACACGCAGATGCGGACAAACCACCTATTCTGCAACGCCTGCGGTATCAAGTTCCTCAAGAGGGGCTCGGTATGGGACTTCAGAACATTCCTCGTATGCGAGAAGAACGACTGGAGGGCTGACGACTTTGAGAAGGCGTATTCCCATTTATCCGTGATCGAGGATGCATTCACACATGCAGACTGCTCCGGAATTCCGCGTTTTATCGAAGAGTACCGGATATCGCGTTGCAAAGACTTTCTTGCGCAATGGATTGTCGCAGGCTCCCCACACGCCATTCTCGACGTGGGATGTGGCAGTGGCTGGTTTGACTTCAGGCTGCGTGACAAGTTCGGCTATTCCGGGACAATCGCAGGGGTAGACGTGTCTCCTCATAACATCAGCTTGTTCATCACCGAGATATCAAAGCGAGCGGAGGGGAAAATCACCGCCTTCGCGGCGAACGGCGAATCCCTGCCGTTCGCCGACAACACATTTGACAAGGTAGTAATGACGGAGGTGCTTGAGCATGTCGCCAATCCGCGGAGGGTGATCGAAGAGGCCCACAGAGTGCTGCGCGACACCGGTGAGTTGCTGCTCTCAACCCCTTCAGCCCCGATGCGTTTTTTTTGGAAAGCCTTGTTCCACGTCCCCCGCCTGCTCAGGCACCTCATTGCCCCACCATCAGTGAGCTCTCCAGGGCGTACGCCTTATGACACGCCTGTGCCTTATAGAGAAATCCGGCGGATGCTTAGCGAATGCGGTTTCGACCTTACAGTTCACCGCACGGCCGTTTTTCTGCCTCACGAATCATATATCCAATTTTTCCCACGCCCAGCGCAACACGCATTTTTAGCACTGGCCTTACTTCTCGAAGGGGTGGGGTGGCCTGCCGCTTTTCTGGGACTCCATCACCTTGTCAGAGCGGTTAAAAAATGAAGATACTTGTGATTATCGACGATTTGATGCCGGGAGGCGCGGAACGCAATCTCATGAACTATCTGAATCATGTCGTCAAGTCCAACCAGGTGAAAATTATCACCTTGTTCCCGGGCGGAACGTTAGAGCCTCTCTTCGAGAATTCAGGGATATCTGTCTCATGCGTACACCTCACCAGAAGCAGACTGCTCCATTCGATAATCGCCGCCTGCAAGATAATTCGCGCCTATGCGCCGGACATAGCAGTATGTCAGCGTGAATGCGGAAGGGCGCTGTTCCCCCTGCTCCTACGCATGCTGGGGGTGAGGAACGCCATACTGTGTTTCGATAACCCCAACATCACGAGAAACATTTTCTCGCACGTCCTCATCAAACTCCAGCAAAGTTGCGTCAAAGCATGCGTCGTCCCGAGCGAGAATATGGCCACCCTGCTGAAGGACGAGTATGCCGGCATCACGTCGGTGGAGGTCATACCCAACTGCATCGACATGCTGACCTTTGACCGCCCCCCAAGAACTGAGGTCGGCCCCAAGACACAGATCATTTCGGTGGGGAACCTTAGAAAGGAAAAGAACCAGTCTGAAATATTGAAGGTGGCTCTTGAACTGAAGCGAAGGGGATTGGACTTCGAGGTGGAAATTGTCGGCGATGGCCCTTTAGGCGACATGCTTGCAAGCGAGATTGCCCAAAAAGGATTGCGCAACGAGGTGAAACTAATGGGTAGAAGGGATGATGTCCACGAACTGCTGCTCACGTCCGATATTTTTTTGTTCACATCGAAAAGCGAGGGATTCGGGGTTGCGATCATCGAGGCCATGGCGGCGGGACTCCCATGCGTCGTGTACGACCTACCCGTACTGCGAGAACTTGATCCGCACCGAGATTGCATCCAGGTCATCCCGCAATACAACACGGAACGTGCCGTCGAAAAAATCATAGAACTTTCCATGAATACGGAACGGCGAAGAAAGGTCGGAGTTTCTTCTCGAGAGCAGTGCCTCACCCACTTCTCCTCGGAAAGAGTTGCTAAGTTATGGGAGGATTTCTACCTACGTCTCGCTGCCCGCACGCACGCTTGAAAGCGGGGAATCCGCCCTTCCGCATATCCCACATTCCACGAACTGCGTACGTATAACCGACACGATATTCATCTTTTTCCACAAAAACACATTGCATTACTGCCACTAACATGCTATAATATAGATTCAGGTTCTCGTTTAAAAAGCTCTTTCTCCGGTCAATTCGCGGACGGGAGAATGGCCGATGAGCGGGAAGAGAATAGTACAATAGCTCACGGAGCAAGGACAATGGCAAAGAGTATCTTCGTCGGGAATCTGCCTTTCAGTGCGACTGAGGCGGAGGTCAATGGGATGTTCGCGCAGTATGGCAACGTGATGTCGGTAAAACTGATCACCGACAGAGAAACAGGGAGGCCGCGCGGCTTCGGTTTCGTTGAAATGGAGGACAAGGACGCTGACATGGCCATTCAAGCGTTGAATGGCAAAGACATGGGTGGCAGAGGCCTGAGAGTCAACGAGGCGCGCGAACGCGATGGCGCTGCCAGAAGACCGCCCCGGAGGGATTTCTAACTTAGTCTCTGATCTGCGCACGCAATCATCAGGCGGGGTGTTCCCCGCCTTTTTTTTTGCCGTGCACAAGGAGCGCGTCAAAGAACTCACTCACAAGATCCGTGGATAAGTGGACGACGGGGCAACTCCTCGCCTTCTCGGGAATCGACGGGGTGACCGACTACGAGAACGGACTTGTCCTGCGAACCTCATCTGACGCGCCGGGACTCGACGCTGTATCTACGTGCTCGACCACTGAGGATTTTGGGTTGGGATTTTCGCCTCGACGCGCCTGCGCCAAGCGACCAGTTGCTCATGCAACCGCGCGACCACGTCCGGAAGCTCCCGCGACAAGTCGAACTCCTCGCCCACGTCATTCCGTAGGTCATACAGTTCAGACCGCCCGTCCTCGAAGAACTCTATCAACTTGTAGTCGCCCAATCGCACTGACGAGCCAGGTGTCCCGCCTTGGTTCCCATAATGCGGATAATGCCAGAAGAGCGGCCCCCGTTCGAACGACTCACTCTTGAACAGAGGCATGACGCTCACCCCATCAACATGCTGCGTCGGTATCGAGGGCAAACCGGCCGCCTCGAGCAACGTCGGATAGAAGTCGGGACTTGATAGAGGCTCGTGGCACACGCTTCCCGGCTTCACAATCTTGGGCCATCTGACAAGCAACGGTTCGCGCGTGCCTCCCTCGTACATCCAGCCCTTGCCTTCGGCGAGCGGCCGATTAGTAGTCGGAGATCCTTCAGCCGTGGCAAGCCCCCCATTGTCCGAGGTGAAAATCACGATCGTGTTCTCCCTCTGTCTGGCATCGTCGAGCGCGGCAAGCAGTCTCCCAATATTCCAATCGAGATTTTCCACCATCGCCGCGTACGCCGGATCAGACTGCACGAGCCGCCGCGTGACACGCTGGTTCTTCTTGTGCTCGCAGGGAAAGAATTCCCCCTCCTCGAACGTCCGCAAAGTATCGAGCCCCAACCGTTTGGCTTTCGCCGTATATTTAGCGACAAGCTCCTGTGGTGCCTGGATCGGCGTGTGGACAGAATAGTGGCAAAGGTTCAGAAAAAATGGTTTCCCAGAATCCCTGCCGTTGACAAGACGGATCGCCTCTTCTGTCAACCGGTCCGTGAGATACGCCCCGTCGGGACCGTCGGATACGCCGGGAATCCCCCACGGACTGAAATACCCCTGCGGCGGATGTCCGAACTCGCACCCGCCCACATTGACGTCAAACCCATGACTCTCAGGATAGAATCCTCGGCCGCCGAGATGCCATTTCCCCACGTGCCACGTCTGGTAGCCTCCGTCACGCAAAGCGGACGCAAGGCTTTTCTCCGAAAGCGGCAACTGCTTGAGGTATGGAACGTCGATCAGTTTTCCGCGGCATGGATGCATATGCCCCGCATGGTCGATCCAGTCGGTGATCCCGACCGTCGCCGGATATTTCCCGGTCATGATGCTCGCCCGCGTCGGCGAGCAGACCGGACAAGCCGCGTAGGCGTCCGTGAAGCGCATCCCCTCACCCGCCAGGCGGTCGAGGTTCGGTGTCTCGTAGAAGGAACTTCCGTAGCAGGAAAGATCCCGCCAACCGAGATCATCAATCAGGATAAAGACAATATTGGGGCTGCTCGTCATTGCTCAATCTCAGGCGTATCAACTCTTTTCTGCCCCGACGGGATAGAAGGGGCGGGGAGAATCCGCGGGATTTTCTCGCCGGCGAGAGCCATACGCTTGACGAGCCGCTCGGCCATGCGGTCGGCGACTTTCCGATGGGATTCGAAGCCGACAAGATTATTCAGCTCGTACGGATCGGCGAGCAGATCGTAGAGTGCCTCCTCGGCGTAAACGTCAGAACGACCGGCATCAAGCCCCGGCGCGTTTTCGGGAGCCGAAACAATGTACTTCCAGCGCTTTGTTCTGACGGCGCGGGCGACTTGCGACTCGCTGATCTGGACGAACGCCTCCTCGGGCCAGTCGGCGGCGGCACCCCGGAGCAACGGCACGACCGAGTGGCCGTCCATCTCCTTCGGCACGGTGATGCCGCAGGCGTCGAGAAGCGTGGGCGGCAGATCGACAAGGCTTATCTGCCGCTGGACTCGACCACCACCAGAGAACATGCCTCCGGTCAGCAAGGTCGGGATCCGGGTCGAAGAGTCGTGTCCGCTCCGCTTGTACTCGTCGTTCCGCGTCTTGAAGTGGCAGCCGTGGTCGCTGGTGAAAAGAACGATCGTGTTCTCGAGGAGTCCGAGGCTTTTCAGGGCGTCGAGCATCCTGCCAAACGCCTCGTCGAGACGCTTGACCATTCCATAATAGCCGGGCAGGTGCCGGGCGGAACTGCCCCCAAGGGCGCGCAGATCGGGCGGCGTCCAGGGATCGAGATAACGCTCAGCGTAGCCGTCCGGCGCGGGATAATCGTCACGGTGGTTCTGGAAGTGCGGCTCGAGGAACGAGCAGAACAGGAAGAACGGATTCGCCTTGTTGCCGTCGATAAATCGGATGGCAGCGTCGGTCAACGCGTCGACACGGTAGCCGGGCAATTTCACCAGGCGGTTCTCGCCATCATAGAGCTTGCAGTCGTAGGCGTCGGAAGTGGCTTCCAAGACATCGGCCGCCAGCCAGTACTGGTACCCGTTGCGGTTCTCGACAGGGACAGGATTCTTATTTGAGAGATGCCACTTGCCGATGTAGCCGGTCGAGTAGCCGGCGTCGTTGAAATAGTTCGCCAACGTGGGAACGCCTGGTGACAGATGATGTCCATTGGTGACACATCCCGTCCGCGTCGGATACAATCCAGTCTGCAACGCGGAGCGGGCGGGAAGGCAGACCGGCTGGCAGGTCGACGTATAGAAGAGATGTGTTCCCTCTTGGGCCGCCCGGTCGAAGTTGGGCGTCAACCCCATCGGGTTGCCGTGGATTCCCGTGCTGTCCCAGCGCTGCTGGTCAGTGAAAAACACAAGGACGTTGGGCTTCATCTCATTCCCCCCTATTTGATTTTCTATGCGTTAAATTTAACAGACACTCCAGAAACGTTGCCCCCATTCGGAATCTCGATCATTCCACTCGTCACGCAACCGAGTCAGAGCCCCGCGCAGCTCCGCCAACGTTCCCGCATGTGCCGGAGAGGCAGCGAGATTGCGCAGTTCATGTGGATCATTTTCGAGATCGAACAACTGCGTCATCGAGTGGCGGCCATTGACGACATACTCGATGAGCTTATGCCGACGCGTCCGGACGCCGCGGTGCTTGTCGACATAGGCCAGATAAAGCGCGTCCCTTACGCGCTCTTCCGTGTTCCTCATCGCGCCGACAAGACTCATTCCATCGACGGTGGAAGGGACTTCGACGCCAGAGAGTTCACATAACGTCGGAAAAATGTCGAGCAGATAGACCAGCGCGCTCGAGCGGACGCCGCAGGGCACGTTCGGACCAGCGAAGACAAGCGGCACTCTCGTGCTGTGCTCATAAAGGCTCTGCTTGCCCATCAGGCCGTGCTGCCCGAGCGCGAGGCCGTTGTCGCCCGCCAGAACAAAGATTGTATTCCCGAGCTCGCCTCTCGCCTCGACGGCTCTAAGAATATCCCCAATGCGGTCGTCGAGGTGTGTGATCATGGCGTAGTAGTCAGCGAGATGTCGACGGGTCTCCTCCGGCGTGCGAGGAAAGCCTGCGAGCATCTCGTCACGGCCGTGGAGATCGCCGTTGTCGAACGGATGTCCGCCCATGA
>CAYTFM010000055.1:16586-32658 GCA_964436735.1 uncultured Victivallales bacterium
GTTTTTGGCCACGCCCATGAAGTTCTCGGGAAGCGTGATCTGCGCGGGGTCGTACATGTCCAGATACTTCCGCGGCATCGTCCTCGGGTCGTGCGGTGCGAGAAAGGCAGAGTACATGAAATACGGTTTGCCTAACGTCTGGCGCTGAAGGAATGAAATGGCGGCGTCCGCGATGATGTCGGTCGAATGCTTTCCCGCATGAATGTGGTCGCAGTGACGTTCCTTGGTGGCATTGGACGACCACGGATTCTCGACATAAAGACAGGACGTGTCATACTTTCCCGTCGGATCGAAGTTGTAGACGGGCACATTCCAGTGGTCCGCCATACCGCCGAAGAAGATCTCCGCGCCATCGCTGAAACCACGGTGGAACGCCTCAGAGCCGTTGTGCCATTTGCCAGCGCCGAAGGTCTGATACCCATCGCGGCGGAACGTCTCGGCAAGTGTCTGATGCTCCTCGGGAATACGTTCCCCTGCGCCCGTCAAATGAAACAGCGTCCTACCGCTGTTGATCATCGCGCGGCTCGGCATGCAGACGGCTCCGCTGGTGCCGCCAGGGATATGGGCGTGCGTGAAACAAGTTCCCCGCTCCAGCAGACGGTCGATGTTCGGCGTGAAGATCTCCGTGTTGCCCAACGCATGGATCGCGTCATAGCGCTGGTCGTCGGTCAACAGGAATACGATGTTGGGACGCGCCGCGGTCTTCTGACTCATAAGAATCTCCTCATAGTATATGCGACAGGCATGAGGTAGCGGGACGCCCGGGCACAAGTCTGCCCTGTTTGACGTATCCTTCCTCCCTGCCCCTCAGTTCGGCGATCAACGCCTTCCGCCATTTCTTGCTTCTGGCCAAACCTTCTTCCCCGCGCATGAGGTCTTTGGTTTCTTGTGGATCCTCAACAAGATCGAACACCTGCTCCGTCCCGTCGCCGCTCATCCATACATACTTCTCCTTACCGTCCGTGAGCCAGTGGATGGACTGGCCGAACGTCTCGTGCTCGCCGTGCAGATAGGGTCGCCACTCAACCGCGCCACCTTCGACAAGCGGCAGGACACTGCGCCCCTCGACCGATGCCGGAACGGGTAGGCCGGCGCAGTCGAGCAATGTGGGCATAACATCCATCAACTCGACGGCCTTGTCGCAACTGATGCCGCCCCTGCGCTGTGGAACGCACCCACCCTGCGGCCCCTTGATGATGAATGGCACGCGGGCCGATCCCTCATAGGGCAGCGTCTTCCTGAACAAGCCGTGGTCGCCCATCAACTCCCCATGGTCGGAGACGAAACAGACGTAGGTGTTGTCGGCCAGACGGTACTCGCCCAGCGTTTCCATGAAGCGGTTAATTTGGTGGTCGATGTGCGTCATGTGCCCGTAGTAGCCCGCTCTGGCGCGGCGCAAATCCCCCGGATCGATTTCGAGCATGGCACTGTCCGGCCGCGTGGAATCAACGTACTTCTGGAAAAGCCCCGTCGTGAGAAGTCCCGTCCAGTCACCATGCGGCGGCGGCGGCATCTCGGCGTCGAGGTATTGCTCGAAGGCCCAGGCCGGCGGATCGTAGGGCGGATGGGGGCGATGGTATGACATAAAAAGGAAGAATGGTTTCCGCGGATCGCGGCGGTTGAGGAAATCAATCGACTGCGAGGTCACCCAGTTCGTCGGATGCAGATACTCCTCTTTGTCCCAGGGACGAGCTGGAATGGCGTTGCAGTTCAGTCCGTGGTCGAAATAGTCGGCGTCGCGTCCGAGCTCGCGGCGAAGCCATGGCAGGTAGTCGTCGTACATGTCCACATTTCTACGCTGGTCTCGGGCGAAGTGCAAATAGCCGTCGTGGAGAATGACATTCTGGAAGCCGATCTGTGAGCGTTCCGGGTAGACGTGCATTTTGCCCACCGCCTGCGTCTGGTAGCCGTGACGGGTGAACTCGCCCGCCACCGTCGTCTCATAGTTCCACGGCACGCCGTCGCGGTAGCCCACGCGGCCATGCGAGCGGGGCGTCAGACCGCTGAAAAGAGAGGCCCTCGCGGCAATGCAGCTTGGAGCGGCGGCATAGGCTTTGGTGAAGTGGACGCCGCCGCCCGCAAGTTGATCGAGATAGGGCGTCCGCACCACGGGATGACGGTCGATGCCCAGGCAGTCGCCCCGCCACTGGTCAACGCAGATCAAAACGACATTCGGCCTCTTAACCATAATTTTCCTTTCCCCTTACGTTTCATAATACACATCGTCGCCATGGTCTGTCGCGATAAGACGGACCGTGTAGCGCCGCAGCAACTCCACGCCAGTCTCGAACCGGTCGCCGCGTCGCCGTAAATGCCCCGCGAGCGCCGCGTCGAGTTTGCCGAGCACATCGGCAGACGCCGGATCGGTGACCACGTTGCGTAGCTGCCATGGATCGGCCTGATTGTCGAAGAGCAGCCACGGTCCGTCGTGGTCTCTGACGTAGGTGTGCCGCCGCGTCCGGATCCCGCGGAAGTCCCGCCCCCCGTTGCGGTAGTGCAGCTCGTGAAAGGGGAAATAGCATGACAGAAGCGCGCCCGCGTCGTCCTCGGGCTCCTCCCCGCTAATTATGCCGGACAAGTTCCGCCCCTCGACGGTGGCGGGCACTGGAGCACCGCAGAGTCCGAGGATCGTAGGCATGATGTCCGGGGCGTCTATGATTTGAGTGACGGTTCGGGGAGCCTCGGACAACCCGCCTGGCCACCGCAGGAGAAACGGCACACTGATTGACTCCTCGTGCGGCCACTGCTTCTTCCAAAGTCCGTGGCTGCCCAACATGTCTCCATGATCCGAGGTGAAGATGACGATGGTGTCGTTGTCGAGACCAAGACGCCGCAACTCGTCCAACAGACGACCGAAACATTCATCGAGGGCGGAACAGTGGGCGTAGTAGCCGGCGAGCAGTTCTTGCGCCTTGTTGGCGCATTCCACCGGAACGTTCGGCCGCAGCTGGGTCTCCTCCGGGCGGTACTGTCTTCTAAACCGCTCCGGCGCCGTGTCGTAGGGATCGTGTGGCGGTCCCCACGAAAGAAAGAGGGCGAAGGGAACCGCGGTGGCGGCATGCTCCCGCACATACTCGACGGCGGCCGTCGTCTGCGCCTCGGCGTCATATCCCTTCCAGATCCGAGGCTCCGGCGTATCGGCATAATAGGGAGAATCGACATACTGGTGAGAGCATTCGTACCCCAGCCAATGCTGGAAGCCAAGCCGCCGCTCATGTGAAACGAAGCTCGATCTGCCATGGCCGTCGATGTGCCATTTCCCGATGTACGCGGTGTGGTAGCCTGCGCTATTCAACGCATCGGCGAAAGACACCGCCTCGCTCCGAATGGGCTGATCGTTGACCACCATGCCGTGGGTGAGCGGATACTGGCCCGTCAACAAAGACGCCCGGTACGGGCCGCACACCGGACAACCGCTGACGGCGTTGGCGAACCGCACGCCTTCCGCCGCGAAGTCGTCGAGCCGAGGCGTCTTGACATTGGGGTCCCCTTCATGCCCGAGCGCCTGCCGACGCCATTGGTCGGCGAAGACGAAGAGAAGGTTGGGCTGTCTCACCGCAGGCATGGATTGGCCTCCGCTCCTTCTGCGGCACAAATTTCACGAACGTCCCCCACCGTGGCTCCAAGCTTCCGGTAGTTGTCAGCGAAGCCTTTGCTCCACTCGGGGCCGGGAGCGACTTTGGCGAGAAACGATACGTCTGCGTGGCGGGATGTCGCCTTCCTGATCTCGTCCAAGAACAAGCTGACTTCCGCCGCCGGCGGCTTATCGCCGAACGTCTGGAACTGCGTGTTCGCCCACAACGGGTAACGGCACAAATCCCTTTCCGGACAAGGCTCCATGCGGTCGAACTTGACGAAGGAGCCGTCCTTGACAAAGCCGGCCGGCCCCCGCTCCGCCTCGAACTCGACGCAGCGTTGTTTGAGCCTGGCGAACGGTTCATCGGGAACCTGGCCCCGCGTGACGAGATTTCGAACCTCGCAGGGATCCTCCGTCAAGTCGTAGAACTGCTCCGCTCCGCCATTATAGAAGTAGATGTACTTGTATCTACCATCCCGCATGAAAACCCAGCGGTTCACTCCTGTCCCTCCCGCCTCCACCCACTGGACATCACGATCCCTGCCGTCCTTGGCTTCAGGAAGAAGTGAGCCGCCAAGGAGGCGGTAGGCTTGACTGGTCTTTTTGTAGTTGTAGTCGACTCCGGCCGTATCGATCACGGTCGGAAAGATGTCCATGAGGTCGACGAACCGCTCGTCCCTCGAACCAGAGCGGAACTTCCTCGGATAGCGGACCACGAACGGTATCCTCGAGGAGCTTTCGTATGGCAACATCTTCTGGTGGAACCCCTTGTCCTGCAGCATCTCCCCATGGTCGGATGTCAGGATGACAAACGTGTTGTCAAGCATATCATTCCGCTCAAGCCATTCCGTGATCCTCCCAATGGCGTTATCCACCATCGACACACAGGCGTAGTAGGCCTTCCGCTCCGCCCTCTTCCGCTCCTCAGGCAAATCGTCGCCAAACCAAGGATCCCGCTTCTCGTAGTAGGGAAACTCGCGAGAGACAGGAATTGGCTCGGGTAGCGTGGCGTCTTCGTAAAGCTTGAGCCATCGCTCGGAGACGTTCCAGGGAGGATGCGGCTTTATCCACCCGCACATGAGAAAAAACGGCCGGCTCTTATTCCGCTCCAAGACCTCTATCGCCTGCGTGGCGACCCAGTTCTCGCCATGGTGCTCATCAGGCATCAGCGGGATCTGAGGTTCATGATACACGAGAGGACGCACGCCGTGGATGTTGCGGATGTCCCCATAGCCATGCGCGGCAAGGTATTGCAGGTAGCCGTCATCGTCGCGGTGCTCCGGGATCTCCTCCATCAAATGCAGCTGGTTGAAGCCATGATGCCGCGTCGCCGGATAGAAGTGCATCTTGCCCACGGCGGCGGTGAAATAGCCGTTGTCGGACAACACCCTCGGAAGAGTTGGCAGACCATCGTCCAGCATGGGCCTGTTCTCGTTCCCGAAATATCCGTGATGCCGTCCCGTCGTCCCCGTCAGCAGGCAGTGCCGGGCAGGCATGCACAACGGGTTCGGCGAATAGGCGTTGGGGAACATGCACCCCTCTTCGACAAGCCGGTCCATGTGCGGCGTCACCATGTGTGCGCTCCCGCACGCATGGATCGTGTCGTACCGTTGCTGATCGGTGAGCAAAAGCAGAAAATTCGGTCGCTTTTCCATCAGTCCCTCTTGGCTACGTTGCACTCAACCTCACGATTAACAATCCGTCCCTCGGCCCGTTGCTTCGCCCAACCCGCATCGGGGACGCGACCATTCCACACGCCCCCCGGATTGTTATGCGCCTGCGATCCGGGGCATCCGTTCCGGCTCTGACTGGAGCGTCGCCTGCATGAACTCGTGGAGCATGCGGCACTTCAACCCAAGGAACGACGGATCGTGCCAGAGATTGCGCAGCTCGCCCGGGTCATGCTCCAAATCGAACAATTCCCCTTCGTCTCCCTGACGGTACACGGTGATTTTGTGCGTCTGATTCACATAGCTTCTCATATGGAAACGCCGGTAGCCGTGGTGGTTCTCCGTGACCGACCAGCTACGCGCCGGCTGTCCAGCCGACCACGCCGTCAATTGGTTTACGCCGGTCATCCCCCCCGGAATCTCAAGCCCGGACGCGGCGAGAAAGCTCGGTGCGAGATCGACAAGATTTTGAATAGCCTGCGAGACCTCGGCCGCCGGCATGCGCTCCGGCCAGCGGACGATGAACGGTATCCGGATCAGATCCTCGTAGTGGTGTATCGCCTTGGCGGTCAGCCCATGCTGTCCAAGGAAATGCCCGTGGTCGGTCGTGAACACCACGATCGTGTCATCGGCGACGCCCAGACGGTCCAACTCGGCGAGGATCCTGCCGATGTGCTCGTCCATGAAGCTGATCATACCGCAATAGCAGGCGATGTCCTTCCTCAACTCATTCTCGTCACTGAGATGGGAATGGGCGCCATGGACGGCGCCTTCATCCTTGGTGGCCTCGCTCCAGAATTCATGATCATTCTCCTGGGTCTTGCGGAAATGTACAGGATTGGAATCGTGCTCGCCGGAGCAGAGTCGTCCGGGCTCCATATCGGCGGGATCGTACATGCTCGCCCACGGCTCGGGAACCATGTAGGGTGGATGAGGATCGTGGAAACTCGACCAGATGAAGAACGGACGCTCCTCTTCGACCGCCGCCAGGATGTGGGCAATCGTGCGCTCTCCCGTCCAGGTGGTGTAGTGAAACTCCTGCGGGATCGCCCAGTGACGATTCGAGCGAAGCCTACGCTCCTTCTCCTCATTCCGCGGCCAGTCCTCGAAATAGTCCCGCCACTCCTTGAACCCCCTCTCCTCCATCCAAATTCCATAATGCCCGCCAACGTGATACTCCGAGACGTGCATTCTCGCCGTCTCAACCTTCTCGAAACCATACCACGGACCGTTGAACTTTCGCCAGAATTCAAGATCGCGCAGGGTCGGCTGGCATTCGATGGATTCCATACCGGGCTGGCTGGCCAGCGGCTGGAAGTGCGCCTTGCCCACCAGCGAGGTGAAGTAGCCCGCACGGCGCAGGATGTCGCCGACGGTCGGCACATCCTCGAACAGCTTCGTGCCAAGCGACCACGCCCCGTGCTGCGAGGGGTACATCCCCGTGATGATGCTCGCCCGTGCCGGCGTGCAGGTCGGGTTGGAGCAATATGCCCGCTCGAAACGAACGCCTTCCCGGCACAGCCTGTCGAGGGCGGGGGTCTTCAGCTTCGCATCCGTCGCCCCAAGATACTGATGATGGTGCTGATCGGACGTGATCAGCAGGATGTTCGGTCTTCGTGTCGCCATTATCGCCTCGAATTATAGTTGCACGTCACACTTCGAAATTTTTTCATGCCTGCAGCAATCGTGTGCCAAGTGACGCCACGCGACAAACAGACTCCTCCAGTTGCCTCATTCTCTCACCCGTATATTCCTGCTCCCAGAAACTGACGCCAATGACACCGGCAAGCATCCCTGATTCGCCGACGGACACCGGAGCGAGCACCCTCATATTGCGGTTTCCCTCACCCCAGTCAGGAACGAGCACAAGCCCCGATTGGATCTGCGCCAAACGCTTCCGGTACGCTTTCACAGGCGCGGGGACGGGCGCGTTCGCCGCGAGCAGAGCCTTTCGCCGCTCGTCCGATGACCAGGCAAGCAACACTTGTCCGGCTCCGTGCGCGGGCAGTGCCGCGATCCGCTGGAATGGCTCGATGTAGTGGAAGCGTTCCGGAAGCTCCACTTTCGCGCCAAGTATCATCCCGTCACCCTCAGGCTCGAAGAATACCGCCGACTCGCCCGTCTCGCGGGCAAGACTCTCCACCAGGGGGCGAATCCGCTCGCGGGACGGCATAGCCGCTGAAGCGGTAGCCTCGCGGGCAAGCGACAAAAAGCTTTCCCCGAGGTGGTACAGCCCCGACATCTCGTCCTTCCTGACAAGTCCCTCGCACGCCATCGCCTTCAGAAGACGGGAAAGCGACGCCGCCGACAGATTCTCATCCGCCGTGCGCAGCTTCGAGAAGGCCGATCCCTGGCGCTCACGCGTGATGATCCGCAGAACCGCCATGCTGCGCCGCAGCGCGGTCATGCTTTTATCGTCAACACCATAAGGTTTCATTTTTGTTATCATGATAACATATTATATACCACAAGCCGCCTTCTGTCAAGAGACTTGCATTTTCATCGGCACTCATTCCATTATTCATCCTTTGACACGCCCACAACTCCAAGGAACCCACACTATGCCAGCTTCCATCGTCAAGAAGTCCGTCCCTCCGCCTCCCCCCTGCGGTGCCGTTCCCTCTGAAAGGCAGCTCGCCTGGCAACGACTCCAGTTCTATGGGTTCATCCACTTCACGACCAACGCCTTCACCGATAAGGAATGGGGATTCGGCGACGAGAAGCCGTCCATCTTCAATCCTTCGGCCCTCGATGCGCGGCAATGGGCCTCCGTGGCCAAACAGGCCGGCATGCGCGGCCTGATCTTGACCTGCAAGCACCACGACGGCTTCTGCCTGTGGCCCAGCAAACACACCGCGCATTCCGTGAAAAACAGCCCCTGGCGCGGCGGGAAGGGAGACGTCGTCCGGGAGCTGTGCGACGCCTGCGCGGAAGTCGGGATCAAGTTCGGCGTCTATCTTTCTCCGTGGGACCGGAACCATGCGGAATACGGCCGTCCCGAGTACCTCACCTACTACCGCGCCCAGCTCCGCGAGCTGTTGACCCAGTACGGCGAACTCTTCGAAGTCTGGTTCGACGGGGCGAACGGCGGCGACGGCTGGTACGGCGGAGCCAACGAGCGCCGCTCCATCGACAACTCGACCTACTATGACTGGCCCAACACCTGCGCAATCGTCCGCGAGCTGCAGCCCGGTGCCTCGATGTTCAGCGACGCCGGCCCCGACATCCGCTGGGTCGGCAACGAATCCGGTTTCGCCTCTGAGACCACCTGGTACAACTTCGACATGGCGGGACGCTATCCCGGCTTCCCGAAGCACGACGATCTCGGCGTCGGACACGAGAATGGAACGAGTTGGCTGCCCCCCGAAGTCGACGTCTCGATACGCCCCGGCTGGTTCTACCACCAGCATGAGGACAATAAAGTGCGGAGCGTGGCGAATCTTGTCGACATGTATTTCGAGTCGGTTGGACGCGGTGCGAACCTCCTGCTCAACCTCCCGCCCGACCGCCGCGGCCTTGTTCATGAGACTGACGTCAAAAACCTGCTTGGCATGCGCCACGCCCTCGACTTGATCTTCAAGGATGACCTTGCGCGCCACGCCGCTGCCTCCGCGTCAAGCGTCTGGGAGGGATGCGACAACTACGGTGCCCGCAACGCGATCGACGGCTCGACGGAGAGTTATTGGGCGGCGGAGAAGAACGACAAAACACCGTCTATCGAGATCGCCTTCCCGTCGACAACCACCGTCAACACCATCGCCGTCGGCGAGCACATCGCCTTGGGACAACGCGTCAAATCGTGGACGCTCGAAGCGCGGCGAAACGGCGCATGGCAAAAGGTCACGCACGGAACGACTATCGGCATCCAGCGGTTCGTCCGCTTCGCCGCCGTGACCGCCGACGCCCTGCGGCTCGTCGTCAACGAGTTCAAGGCCTCGCCAACAATCGAGTGCTTCTCCGCGTTCAACGCGCCGTCGCTGACCCGCGATCCGGAGATCAGCCGCGACAGCCGCGGCATGGTGACCATCAACGCCGGCGAAGGGGTGAATGTGCGGTATAGCGTCGACGACTCCGCGCCGAACGCGCATTCGCCAATCTTCCAGCACCCCTTCCCGCTTCCCGACTGCGGTACAGTGCGCGCGTCGGTCCTCCCCGACGACAACCCCGGCAGCCTCCAGCTCGCCACCTCGTCCACCACTGAAAAGCGTTTCGGACTTGCCAAGACAAAATGGAAGATCGTCAAAACTGATAGCGAGGAGACCGAGGGCGGATTCGATGGCCGCGCCGCGAATGCCATCGACGACAATCCCAAGAGTTTCTGGCACACACAGTGGAAAGCGGCCCGCCCCGGTTATCCGCATGAGTTGGTGATCGACCTCGGCGAGGAGCGTGTCGTCACCGCCGTCGGCTATCTGCCGCGCCAGGACAACTGCCCCGTCGGCATCGTGCAGGAGTATGCCATCCACGCCGGACTGACGATTGAAAACTTGGGCGCGCCAACCGCCACGGGACGCTTCGACAACATCGTCAACAGCCCGACCGAGCGCATCGTGACATTCGACAAGCCGCTGAAGGCGAGATATATCCGCTTCGTCGGCCTCTCCTCGACGGACGGATCACCCTGCGCCAGCGCCGCCGAGATCAGCGTCTTCGTGTGAGAATAGAGACATGAACACAGCGATCCTGTTTGTCGCCACGTCCCGACCTCCGCAGGGGAGTCGGGACGAGGCTTTAGAGCAAATCGCCAGCGGGAGCTGGCTCCCACATTAAAATGCAAGATGCATCAAAGCGGCAATCGCCTGACTTCAAGCCTCCTCCAACGTGGGAGCCACCTCCTGGTGGCGATTCCCCCATCCTTCCCCACAGCAAGAATCTCCGCCGCCATCGAAACATGGACACCCCCGGCACCTTCTTCATCACCAAGTGCCTGCAACCCCGGCAGCCTTTGCTCTGCTCCGACCTTGGCATTCATCGCCAGCGGGAGCTGGCTCCCACATTGGGAAATGCAACACCCCCACAAACCGACACCTGCGGTTATGCCACCCCAATGCGGGAGCCACCTCCCGGTGGCGATGCCTTCCTCTTCGCACTCCTTCCGCACAAGGCGTGATTACCGCATGTACCGCTCTCCACTGACGCCTTAGTTTTTTCCAGTTTTTTACGACCGCCCCCTTGCCGAAACGTGCCATCTTCGCTATAATTCCACTATGATGACTATTTATTCATCTTTGATAAAGGAATACATATGCCTGGAAGCGAGAAAATTCAGTCCCTCGAGCGCGGGTTGCGCATCCTCGAACTGGTGGCGCAGTCGGAGAATGGCGTGCGCATCAAAGATCTTGCGGCATTGACGGAACTCAAGGCGCCGACAGTCCACAACCTCGTCAGGACGCTGAGGGCTGCCGGATACCTTGAGCAGGTCGACGATGGGTGCGCCTACCGCCTTGGCCCCTCCACGCTGGCACTCCGCGCAGCGGACAGCAATGGCCGGCTCATGGCGATCACTGAAAAGCGGGTGCGGTGGGTGACGGAAAAATATCCTTCCGCCAATGTCGTGTATTCCGAGCTCGTGGGCGGCGAAATGCACGTCAAACTCCGGACTAGTCCCGACCGCCCTGGTGTTGTCCAACGCCCTGAATCCATGTGCCTCGGGCTGTACAACACGGCCTCCGGAATGGCCGCGCTGTCGCTTCTTGACGACACCATAACCGAGAGGACGATGGATGCCTACCCTCCCATCGAGTTCGCCCTGCGATGGTGGCGCTCGTTGAAGGAGCTCGACGCCGCGCTGTCCGACGCCAAACAGAAGGGCTACGCAGTCCATCCGATGGCGCACGCCAATCGTTGCGCCATCGCCACCATCGTGGCTGACGCTCCCCGTGGACAACCCCCTGGCGTCCTGGGGATGAGCTGGAATGGTCCTGGAGATTCTCCCATCAAAATTAAGGATGCCGTGGCGGCTCTGCGCGAGGCGGCGTCTTCGACATTCGCACACACAAGCAACGGAGGTGCATGATGATTGGCAGCGTGTTCGACACCGTGAACGATGAAGAGGCGGAACAATTCGGGACAGACCGCGTGTTCGCCGCCAAGCAGGTGAAACAATGGGCTCTTTCCCTGGGGGCGGACTCGGTCGCCATCGGCGACATCGGACGCTGGGAGGGAGCCCCTCTCCAGATGGATCCCCGACAGATAATGCCCGAGGCGAAGTCGGTCGTGGCGATGGCGTTCCGCGTGATGCGCGGAAGTCTCCGCGGCATCGAGGAAGGCACGCTCTTCAGCAACTATTCCGCCATGGGGTACGGCGGCTTGACCTACCTGTACATCCCCATGACGGTGATCAACCTCTGCAAACGAATCGAGGAAATGGGGCACGAGGCCCTCCCGATGGGGCACCAGAGCGACTGGCGCGCGATCGACAACGAGGGGGAACAGAAGAACGCCTACAGCAGGCCGGTGGCGCCGGGACGGGCCGCCCCCGATGTGATGATCCATTTGCGGATCGCCGCCTACCTGTGCGGCCTCGGGGAAATCGGCTACAGCAAGATGTTCCTCTCGCCCGAGTTCGGTCCGCGCAACCGCGTCGGCATCATCATCACCGACGCCGACCTCGCCCCGGATCCGATTTACGACGGTCCCCGCCTCTGCAACCGCTGCATGGCGTGCGTGCGGGAATGTCCGGCACACGCCCTCAGCGCCGACAAGACGGTCAAGGTAACCCTTGCCGGACGCGAGGTCGAGTGGGGCGAGATCGATTGTAAGGCCTGCAACGTCGGCTTCGTCGGCGGCCAACCGGCCGACAGGGAACTGCCTCCGGAGGAACAATACGCTGGACCGAATGTGGC
The DNA here is from genome assembly GCA_964436735.1 of uncultured Victivallales bacterium. Classification (GTDB taxonomy): domain Bacteria; phylum Verrucomicrobiota; class Lentisphaeria; order Victivallales; family GWF2-38-69; genus CAYTFM01. Next base: position 28,679 of record CAYTFM010000055.1, read on the forward strand.
GCGGGCACCCTGGACGCCTTTCAACAAAAAGCCCACCAACCTCTACAACACCGGCCAGGCGGTGTGCGGCGCGAGAGGCTGCACGAGGGCGTGCATGATCAGCCTTGACGCCCGCGGCGTCCTGCGCAACAAGTTCAAACAGAAATTCCGCCGCCGCAAGCCATGGAACGTCGACTGGTCCTCCGACGAGCCGCCACCTGCGGCCGCGCCGGGGAAACCGGACGTCAAAGAGGCCGACTGACACACCTAATCGTCGAATGCCAAATGCGGACGAGGGGGCAAGACCATGTGCCCCCCTCATCCCATCATGAAGAACTTTGGCGGAGTCTCATCGCAAGAACACTTTCCCGAAGTCTTTCGGGATGGTGTAGCCCATGCCGCCGAAGGCCTCCATCGCCTTGCGCTTGCTCTTGGTTCCATTGACGACATCCACGTCGTTGACGAAGATGCCGACGCCAACAACCCGCTCGGTGGGGATTCCTTTGAGGGATGGATCCAGCGACTGCCACGGAATGGCGATCTCGTAGTACGTCTCGTCGCCCTTCCGCGACACGGCGTAGCGCACGGCTTCCTGGGTGAGCTTGCCCGCAGGCAACTCCGGCGTTCCGTTGTGGCGGAATCCCATGAGTCCGCCATTACCCTTGTTGGAGAGGGCAAAACAGAACTTGTGGAAGAGCTTCCAGGCGCCATCGACGGAATGGAGGGCGACGCCAAGCTGCACCGAGTCCTCCTTCCACGAGTCGGCGTCCGACTGCTCCTGGCAGTGCGAGTCGTCTCTGGCCTTGATGGCGACATATAATGCGTTTTCATCATATTGTATGGCGAAGCGGAAGGAAAGGTCGGCATCTCCGCCATACACGCCGTCGGAGCTCACCTTCAGAGCCTCAAGGCCGGACAGGGTCTGGAATTGCTCAAGTTGCCACTCGTCGAAGTTGGCGTCGATAACGGGCGAGGCGCCACCTTTCCGCGCAAAGCAGGAACTGGGCAGAGCGACGCTGCCGCGGGACACCGATTTGAAGTTGTCCGTGAACGTCACCGTCAAGGTCGCCGCGTCGGCCGACGCCGACATGAGCTGGGAACCGGTGTCGACCAGGGCCGACGCCGAGGGGGGAAGCTCCACCTCCTTGTTGAACAGCATTTTGCCATTTTCCGCACCGACCGTGAACATTCCCTTCAGCGCGTCCGCGCCTGTGTTCGAGAGCTTGAATATTCCAAGACTGGACATCTCGATGACGACCGCTGGGGCGATATCGACTGCCAGGCCACCGAGCCATTCCCCGTTCTTGCCGTCGACCGCCGCAAGAAGCCATACGCCGGACGAAGCGGATCTGGGGATTTTAAGCGTCGGCCCCTGCCCGAGGTTGATGGCCGTTCCCGCCGCACTGATCTGGTACGTGACGTTCTCGCCCCGCACGGCTTCAACGACCTTCAGCCCTCCTCCTGGCAGTACCTTTGCCTCAGAAGTTTTGATAGCTTTGCCAGGCACAGCGCCTCGCGAAAGGCCGATAACATAAGAGGGAAGCGGACCGATCTTCACTTTAATGAAACCATTTTCACAGGCCCGTGTTTTCGCATTCCCCATGGGGTCGTAGCAGATGACCTCAGGCATCCCTGTCGGAAGCATAATTTCCCGCTCCTCGCCATTGGTCGTCCATACCGAGGCGACGACACGCCCTCCTCGGTCGAACGCGTATCCGAGGATGTTCTCGCCGAGATACTCGAGGGCGCCGATGCTGGTGGTGCCATCGAGCAGTCTTGTCGCGAACGCCGCGGCGGCGGCCACCGGCTTCGGAGCGAGATGGGTGGCGCCGTAGACGGGGTTTGGATACGTGAGGTTGAAAAACAGGCCGCCGCCGCCGAGCCCACAGTCGGCCGTGTAGAAGAAGAAGGTGGCGTCTGCCCCCTCCCCCAGAGTGGCCAGATGACCGCGCATGAAACGAGCCGCCTCGTCCTTCAACGCCCAATGATATTTGATCGGCGGATACGAACCGTTGTGCGCACCCCATTCGGAGTTGATGATCGGGGCGCCCGGCTTCAAATATTTCCTCGTCAGGGCGACGAGTTTGCGCATCTCCTGCGGCAGGTGCCCTTTCTCCGGCGTTTGGAACTCGGGCACGAAGTAGGTGTGCGTCACAATGCCGTCAAGATGATCGCCCAGTCCCTTGGCGAACAACCGCTCAAGATGTTTGTTTCCTGTCGTGAGCACGCCGTAGTTCACTCCCAGCAACATGCCATCCGGATCGTTCTCGCGGATCGCCTTGTGGGCGGCGGCGTACATGTCGATGAAATCCTCGTCGGTTCCTTTCCAATGCCAGTCGGGCTCCCAGTGGATCTCGTAGTAGTTCCTTTTCTGGTTAGGGTAGTTCACCTTTCTGTTAAGGGCCTGCTCCGCGGCGACCGCGCCAATCAACTTGCCGTACTTCTCGAAATCGTTCGGAGGATAGGCCTGTCCGCCGACCGTGGGCTCCACACCTCCGGAAGGTTTCACATTGTCCGGATACTTCGTGAGCCATGCGGGAATGCTGTGGGCGTCAACTAACAGACAGAGCCCCGCCGCTCTTTCGCATGACCACTTCCCCTGCTCGCGCATCTTGTCGGGATCGAGCACGGGGACATAGGCGTCCGGCCCGGCGGCGCACAACTCCGCAAGTCTGCGATTGCGGTAAATCCATTTCATGCCAATAACGGGATACACCGGATCGACGAAGTCGCCTTTCATGAACTCGCCGCTTTTGACGAAGTTCGTGCCTTGTCCACCGAACCGCGACGCGTCGACGCTTGGCAGCGGCAAACGCTCAATCTTCGGCAGGACGGCGAAACTGACGAACCCCTCGGGACGGCTTCCCGCCCTCGGAATGGTGATCTCCGCTTTCTCGAGCTTGAGGTACACTTCGAAGTAGCCGCAGGGTGTCTTGGGAATTTTCAGTAAGCTTTCCCATGCCGCGTCTCCTTTGGGAACCGGAATCAAGCCCTTGCCGCGCGAACGACCCTCCACGTCGACAAGGCTCCACGAGAGCGTGTCGTCGATCAAACGACGACCGGCAACCTTGAGCCACAGCGTGATCTCGTCCGACTCTTCGTAGACAGGACAACGGGTGTTCGCCGTAAATTCGGCGAACAGCTCGATCCTCGGCGTGACTGGAGGAGTTGGTGTCGGCTCGGCTCGAAGTCCGCACGCCGCGAACAACATCAGTGCTACACACAATACGCGCATCGCGGTACTCCTTAATTTATTGAGACGACATTCGCCGCAACCATCAAATTTGGAAACGCCAGCAGGAGCTGGCTCCCACGCCACAGACCGCTCCTGGGATGTACGGGAATTCTAATGTGGGAGCCACCTCCTGGTAGCGATAGTATTCCCTCCCCCACCGCTCGCTCACACTCGCGGTTCCACTCGACTGCAGTAACCGAGCCCCGACAGTCATGGAGGGGTAGCCCCACGTTCCACATGCCGGGAGCTCACGGTCAACCCGCGGCTGTCGACGATATTGAAATAATAGACGGTGACGCCCTCTGGAAGCTTGGCTGACGCCTTTCCCGATTCTTGCTCAAGCACAGCGGGAACCGACTCCCATTTCCGTTCCTTCCATATTCCCGAATCCTTCGTGTACAACACCTCAGCCTTCTCAATCTTGGTGGGAGATTTCCATTGCACCCAGGCGGTTCCCTCCTTCTCCGCGCCTTGCCCCGTGATGGTGGCGAGCGGTTGTCCCTCCTTGCAGAAACTATCCGCGAAGGCGCGGATCTCCTCGGGCTTCTCGCCGGGGCCGCCATGGCCATGCGCCATCCGCAGCGTGACACACAGACTCACCGGCGTCTTGACGAGCGAGTATGATCTCTGAAGTGAATCCATGGGGTAGGCGAAGTCGTTCGTGCCGGTCACCCACAGGATCGGCATCTTCGCATCCGGCAGATACAGCGTCGGGTCGAACTGCTGACTCCATCTGTCCATGCCAGGAGACTTGAGCTTCTCGGAC
>CAYTFM010000055.1:32668-33934 GCA_964436735.1 uncultured Victivallales bacterium
GCGAAACGGTACCGCGAGTCGAGGCCAGCGGCGATGCATGTGAGGTAACCTCCCCATGAGATGCCGGTGAGTCCAACGCGCGAGTCGTCAACCTCGGGAAACGAACCGATGAGCGTCCTAGCACGCGCGACCGCATTGACGGCATAGCTCGGCCACTGATCCGCCACCGGCGCGCCCAGTTGCCCGAACGACGCATCCCAACCGTCCGGCCCCGCGCCTTCCGCGATCTTGTTCCACCCCTTGTTGTCGGGCTTCCTGACCGAGACGCACCCGCACAGATCCATGGCGATGGCGGCGTATCCCCGTGACACCCACAGCTTGACCCATTCGGCGAAGGCGGTGCCGCCGCCGCCATGGACCAGCACCATCGCAGGAACTTTTCCGCCGGGTTTCACGGGAGGAATCGCATAGTAGGCGAACACCTTGCTCGGTTTGCCTTTGAAGGCGGGCCCCTCGTAATAGATTGCCTTCACGCCTTCCACCTTCGCCTCGTCGGCCTCGGCAACCTTTGGAACCTCCTTCAAGTAAAGCGGCTCGATGGTGATCTTCTGGATGGGCAGATCGCGCGCCGCGCGATGCGAGTCGAGCGCCGCCTTCACCTTGGCATGCTCCTCCTCAGTCGTCCCGCCAAAGGTGAAGACCATCTTGCGTGTCTCTCCAGCCGCGACGCTTGCCGTCAGCACCTGATTCCCATTACCCCAGGGTCCCCAGGTGTCCACGGGACTTTCAATTCCCATTGAAGATCCACCGTTGAACCATGTTGACACGCGGGTGGACTCTTTCACGGGAAACGCCGCAAACTCACCCTTGTCATTGCGAAACGTCTTGACGGCGTTGCTGAACACGATCACCTGCGTCAACGCCTTCACCCCTTTGTTGACGAGGGTCAGATTCATTCCATTGGCACCGAAGTCATATCGCGCGGAGCAGAGCTCTCCCTCCGCGGTAATAGCGGAGGCGCCTGCGGCCGCGGTCTTGCCATACCCCAGCACCTTGCCATCAAGATACAGATACGAACCGCGCGACACCCCTACCTTCGAATCGAAAAACTCCGCATCTGCGATCTTCACACTTCCGACGCAGCCATCGGACGCCACGACCACCTGATAGGTTCCTCCGTCAACCCGCCATGCGCCCGCCTCATCCTTGATGCTCACATCCGCACGCGACACACACGCCGCCACGAAAATGACCGCCATCGCAATCAACATCTTCCGTCTCATTTGCATTACGCCCCCTCTCCTTATTGCGACATTTGTATGAAGT
>CAYTFM010000056.1:0-22227 GCA_964436735.1 uncultured Victivallales bacterium
TCCGCCCCGCGGCTTACCCGCCGGATCGCGATCCATCCGAGCAGTACCGCCACGAACTCGAGTGTCGTCTTCAGCAGATCGGCGAGCAGCACCGCGGAGTGTGACGAGGCGAATGCCGCCAGCGTGACCAGCACGTCCACGAGGCCCACCAGGACGCCGACCAACGCCGCCGACTCCTTTGACCGTCCAGATGCTACGCCATGAATTTCCATTGGGTTTTCCGTCTTGCCGCACGAATAAGCTTGTACAATAGTTTTCCCAGTTCCTTATTTCACGGTCACCAGTGAAATTAAGGGACTGGAAAAACTACCGCTGGTAGATGGGAAGTTGGTGGTAGGTGACACTGAGAGCGAGCACCGCCATCGCGGTGGTGTAGCAGGGGCCGGGGGCGGTCTCGTGCTGCCCCATGGGAGGCCATGACCCATCCTCGCGCTGGAGCTTGAGGAGCGTCTCGTAGAGTTGGGGGGCGAAGCGCTCCCAGTGCTCCTCGCCGAGCTGGAACATCCCTTGGGCGCAGTAATAGTGGGCATAGTAGAAGAAGGGCATCTCGTGTGTTTTCTCCTTTGGCATTTTCGTCAGGAGGTAGTCTCCCGCCTTGATGGTGACCTGCTCCCGATGGTGGCCGCAGAGCTCCAGGCTGAGCAGGCCGACTGCGGTCTGCGCGATGCTGGTTCCGCCTCCGGGCTGGTAGGCGAAGCCGCCATCCAGATGGTTGCAGCGCATGATGAACCTGACGGCGTCGTCGATCGCCTCCTTCGGAACGGGCGCGCCGTTGTTGCGGGCGGAGCGCAGGGCCATGAGGGCCCAGCCTGAGTGCGAGAGGTCGCTGTCGCCACTGCGCGGCTCGTAGCGCCAGCCGCCGCGGTGCGCCTCGGGCTTCTCTATCCGCTGGGCGGTCAGGATGACGTTGAGCGCCTTGGCGAGGGTGTCGTCGACCCGCTTCTGGCGGTCGGGGGGAAGCATCCCCGAGACTTCCGACAGCATCAGCGTCGATATGTTGTGGCTGTACATCTGACCGCCTCCGTGTCCGATCAGCGTCCCGTCGGCTCCCTGTGACGCCACCACGAAGTCGATGCCCCGGTCGATCGTCTCGCCGTACGGCGCCAGGCCGGGGCAGTAGCCGCGCGCCAGAAACGCCATTACGCAGACCGACACCACCCCGGTGTTTTTCTTCATGTCGCCCGGGAACGATCCGTCCTGAAGCTGTGACTTCGCCAGATAGGCCAGCGCCCTGTCGATGGCGGCGTCGAATTTCTTCTGATACAGCGGATCCTGTTTGCCCGCCTCATCAGACCATCCCGTGACCGTGGCGCAGAGCAGCGCCATGACGCAGGCGAGGCGCAGGAAGGTGCGGAAAAGAGGGGTCAGGGTTCGGGGTTCAGAGTTCAGGATAGACCAAAGACCAGGCATACAACCCGAGCTGCTCCCGCTATGAGCGTTTGCCTCAACCGTATTCAATTTTGAACGCATATATTCAACTCCTCCACCTTCCACCTTCCACCTGAACCCTGAACCCTGAACCCTCTTTCCTCCTCTTACTTCCCCTCCACCCCCTTCTTCGCCAGCTCCTCGAAATACCTCTTGATGAGTTCCCGGTATTCCTCGGGGCCTTCGCTCGCCGCCGATTGCAGTATCTCGCTGCGAAGGCTGCCAGGCAGCCGGAGCCAGTCCTCGAATTTGATCCCGAAGCGTTTGGCGATGCCGTCGAATCCCGGAGGGGCTTGACGCCCCGCTGCCGCGTCACTTTTGGCGCCGGGCGCGATGGCGGACACTTTGGTGGGGGTGGCGTTGATGCCGGTCGCCTGGGCGGTTGCCGCGGCTTCGGCGGCCGCCGCCTTCAGCGACTCCGCCGCCTGAATCGCGGAGATGGCGCGCTGTTCGATGGCGGCCTCCCGCGCGAAACCGTACGCTTGTGGCAGATCCGCCTCAGCCTCCGGAAGCGTTTGCGCGGGAGTGTTTTTCAGAGCCTCGTCAATGGCCGCCTGCGCCTCCTTCATTTTATCCGCCGCTTGGCCGAGGTTTTGCGACGACGTGGTTTGCGCCTGTCGAGCCTCGTTCGCCAAGTGTCCCGGAAATGGCTTGCGTGGATTCTCCTTCGTCTGCCGCGACTCCTCGTTCATTTTGGCGACGACCTTGGCGGCATGCTCCGCATGCTGCCGGGCGGACTGCAGGCCGCGCTCGCCTTCGGCGGCGACCTGCTGGCTTTTCTGTGGGAGATTGAGCTCCCGGGCCTGCGTCTGAAACGCCTCCGCGTCTTTCCTGATGTCGCCGGCTCGTTTTTCGATCGACTCCTGGCGGGCGGCAAGATGTTCGATTGGCTTTCCGCCGGCCAATGACTCAAGCTCCCGCCGGATTGACTCCTGAGCCTGCGCGGCCGTGTCCGTCCGTCGCGCCAGCTGCGAGATCGAAGAGAGGGGCGAGCCGTTCTTCGGCGGGTCGCCATTGGGCTTGTCGAGACGCGATGCCGCGGCGGATTGCATTTGCACCGCGAGCCGGTTGAGCGCCTGGGCCGCGTCGGCCGCGTTTTTCGCCGCCGAACCGAGGTCGCCTTTACGCAGCGCATCCTTCGCCTTCTCCGCGGCGTCGGCCGCCCGTTCCTCGGATTTGTCGAAGGATGTCGCCTCTTTGGCGGCAAGAGCGGCGATGGTTTTCGCCTCGTCGGCGAGAGAGCTTTGCCGTTTCTCTAATTCGGCGGTCTGCGAGCGGACATGGGCGTCGAGGATCTCGCGCTTCGCCTTCAGCAGTTCCTCCGTCTTCTCCCGCAATGATTTTTGCGTCACCGCCAGCTCTTCCACAAGCTCTCCACGGGCGGCGCGCTCAGCGGTCGCCGCCTCGCCGAGAATATCCTTCGCCCGCGCGGCCTGCTGGGCGGCCTCGCGTGATTTCCGCATTGCCTCAAGTGCCTGATCCGCGGCGGATCGACGGTTCTGCTCGCCGGCGGAGGCGTCCGCGGCGCGCTTTACCTGCTCGGCGGACTGCTTCGCCTGTTCGGCGGCGCGGCGGACGCCATCAAGCGCCTGGCGCGCGGCCGTCTCCTCGCGCTGGGCGGCCCTTTCCCGCCCGCCAAGTTCCTTGGCCGTCTCCGGTTGCGCGTTCCGCTCGGCTGTCTGATGCGCCTTGCGCAACTCGTCGCGGGCCTTCACCGCCCCCTCGACGCTCTTTTCCGCCTGCTTGAGCGCTTCGGCGGCTGTCGCCGCGGCGTTGGCAGCCTTCCCCGCCGATTCCGCCGCCTGGCTTTTGGGTTCGGCGTGGTAGTTCTGGTCGCCGACATCTTTTTTGTTGAGCTCCGCCGCTGTCGCCGCCGCGAGTTCGGCCATCTCGGCGGCTTGCGCGGCGCTCAGCGCTTTTTGGTCGGCGTCGCGGGCCTTCCTTTCCGCCTGGCTCACGAGGTTGCCCGCATCCTCGGGCGAGGTGTTGGGGGCGAGGCGTTTGGCGGCGGCGGCCGTCTCCTCCGAGAATTGTTTCGCCTCACGCGTCGCCTGCTCCGCGCGGCCAACCTCCTCTTTCGCCTTTTGCGCCAACGATTTGAGAATCGCCTTCTGCTCTTCAATGGCGGTCCGCGCCTGGTCGCTGGGCTTGCCGGCGGCCTTGGCCCGCTCCTCGAACTTCTCCGATTCGCCGCGGGCGGACTTTTCAGCGGCGGCCGCCTTTTTCGTCGCGGAGCCGGCGGTGTCCACCGCGCGCTTCGCCTTTTCGGTCAGAGCCTGCAGCGTCTCCTGCGGAGTGGCGCCGCGGCGCCACGGGTCGTCAGCGGCGTCCTTTGACAGGCGTTCGACCGCCTGGTTCATCGTGGCCGCCGCCTCCTCTTGATGGGGTTTGGCCTCAGGCAGCTTGTCGTTGAAAATGCGCTCGGCGGCGTTCCGCATCGCGGCTGCCGCCGGTTCGGTGAGCGCGTCGGACTTCGCCAGATCGGCGGCGGCCGCCTGCCGTTCGGCGAGTTCGCCGAGGCGTTTGTCGAGTTGCTGGAGTTCGGGAATTTTTTGCGCGGCTTCGGCGAGCCGGTTCTGTTCGTCGCCAAGCTGGCGGGCGGCCTCGGATATTTTTCCCGCCATTTTAAGTTTGGCGGCGCGCTTCACCGCCGCGTTGGGCGCCATTTCCTTTGTCAGTCTCGCCAGGGCGTCGGCGACCTTGTCCTGTTCCCTGCGCCACTCCTCAAGCTGTTTTTTCGCCTCCTGATCGGCTTTGGCCTTGTCGGCGTCTGGTTGACGGTTTTCGGCCTCGAGCTTCTTCGACGCCAGCGTCTGCTGGGTGGTGGCGAGGCTCTCCATCTCGATGGCGCGCTCCATGGCCTTCGACGCCGTCTCGCTGTTTTTCAGCATCCCCTCAACCGACTGGACCGCCTGTTCAAGGTTTTTGCCGATCATGTCGAGCAGGCCGACGCGCTCCTCGGCGCTTTCGGCAAGGGCGATCTGATCGGCGAGTCCTTGCGCTTTGACGAGCTGTTTCTCGTGCAGGTCGTTGATCTTGCGGGCAAGGTCGTCGAAGTAGCCGTCGGACAGCTTCTCGGCCAGTCTTCTGAGGGTGGCGTCGCCGGTGGCGATGTTCTCCCGCAGCGCCTCGACGCGCTCCGCCATCTGTTCTGGTCTTTTCTCGTTTTTCGCGGCCGCCTCTTTCACATGGGGAACTTTGTTCTTCGACTCCTCCAACTCACGCTTCGCTTGCTGCAGCTGGTTCTTGACAGCCTCCTGCTGCGAGCGCAACGCCTGAGTCTTGAAGGCCTGCGCGTTGTCGTCGATCACGATGGTGTAGATCTCGGAGAAGCCTTTCTGGGGGCCTTTCAGCGTCTCGGGCAGTGTGTCGCAGGCGGCGATCTGGAAGGTGAGGCGGGCGGCGCCGCGCAGTTCGGGGTCGGCGAGGTCGACCACGGCGCTTCCCTCGAGCTTCCTCGGCGGCTCTTTCTCGGTGTCGGTGGCGACGGGATGCGGGATCGGGCGCGGCGCGAGTTTCACGGCATCCTTTTCGAGCAGGAGTTCGACTGTTTTGAGGCCGATGTCGTCGGTGGCGATGAAATAGAACGGGAAGCGGTCCCCGCGTTTGAGGCGTATCTCCTTCTGCGGCAGATCGGTGATCAGGGCGACCGGCGGCGTGTCGGGGAGGGCTTGGACGGCTCGCTCGAATTTCGTGTTGCGCAGTCCATGCTCGTCGGTCAGTTGGAGCGAGTAGAGGCCTGCGAGGCCTGGAGGCAGGGAAAGGTGGAAGACGAGACGGCTCTCGCCGCGGACGGAATCGCTCTCGGCGTTGAGGGACACTGGCGCGGGGCCGTCGATCTTCAGCGTCGCGGAGGCGCACGGCTTGCTGGTTTTCACCGTCAAGGTGGCCGTGGACCCCGCAAGCGCGGTGATGGTGCCGTTTGAGGCCTGCTCGACGCGTGGCGGCATGCGTGTATAGTCGGGGTAGTCGATCCGCAGGTCGATGCTTTCGATGGCTGGCGGTGTCACTGCCGTCACGTGGTAGTACTTGGTGAGGGCGTCGTCAGCCTGTATGCGATACGTGAAATCCCGTTCGACGGCGGGAATGGCGAAGGAGAATCGTTGCGCCTTGCCGCCGGAGGTCGACGGCGTCTGCCTCATGTCATCGGCGACCTTCCGTCCTTGCTCGGTGAGGCGTTCGATGGTGGCTGAGCGGACGCCGCCTTTCAACGCCTCGACGCCGACCTCGAGCCGTTCGCCCCGCGGCACGATGATGTCGCCTGGCTTCACCTGCAGGTCCAGCGCCGAAATGGAGGGCAGGTTCGCGAACGGGGCTGCGGCACGGGCGAGAAGGAAGCTCGTCTTGAGCGGAGAAATGAGGAACGCCGCGGTGAGGATGGCAATGACGGCCGCCGCGGCGGTAAGATAGGGAAGCGCGGCGCGCGCCGACACCTCGCTCTTCGGACTGATTGTGCGGGCGTCGTCCGCGGCCGCCGCGGTCAGGGAGTCGATCAACTCCTGCGAGCCGCGCATGCCCGGCGCGTCGGTTGTCGTCAGCAACTCCACAACGGAGCTGAGCCGCTCCTGCATCTCTGGATGGTGCGAGTCGATCATGCGGGCGACGCCAGCGAGCGTGAACGACCGCGCAAGAGGTTTGACGAGAAACAGATACGCTGACGAGGCGGCGCTTGCGTAGACCGTAGCTGAGATCAGCCACCGCGCCACGGGCGAGACGAGCAGGACGCTGGCGTCGATTCCCATCGCGAGCAGCGCCGCGCCCACGGAGACGGCGAGGACGGCGCAGATCCCGCGGAGGAGGATCACCTTCCGGGCCCGCCGCAGGGACTGCCGCAGCGCCACGGCGATCGGAGCGGGAAGCGTGTTGAACTGGATGTCTAATCGCATGACTCAGGACTCCTAAGGATGAAAGCTCCAAGCTCCAAAATCCAAGCTCCAAACAAATGCCAAATGCAAAGAGTAAAAATTGAAAATCTACCCAACTTAAGATCCATCTGTTTTATTATTTAACGTTTCTCTTTTTTGAAATTGATTGGATCTTGGATTTTTTGATTTGAGTTTTTTTTCACGGCAGCCCCACTCGTTTCCTTAACAGCCATTCGGTCCCCGCGAGGCAGATGAACACCAGAAGCAGGGCCCACGAGTTCCATATGGCGATCTGACGTCGCTCGGTCTGGGTGAGCGACGGCGGGCCGAAGCGGTCGATGACCGTCCGGGCCATCGTCGGTTCGGCGACGATCCCGCCGGTCAGGGCGGCGATCCTATTGAGCAGCCCGAGGTCGGCGGCGAGTTCGACCAGTTCGGCGGGCGACGCGGCGGCGACGCCGAATTCGGAGCGGGCCACTTTCGCCTCCTCAGCGATGTCGCTGGGAAGTCCTTGACAATCGAGTTCCAGTTTGTAGTCGCCTTCGGGCAGCCGGCCTATCTCCCCCGCGTAGACGCCGGGCGAGTTCGGCTCGAAACGGAGTTTCTTCCGGGCCACCTCGCCGCCGCCGTGGATGACGCGGACGACGGGGTTCGCTTCGGTCACGGGCGAGAAATCCTTGCGGGTGATTCGGGCGCGGACCGCCACGATCTCGTCGGGGTTGTAGCGGCTCCGGTCGGCGGCGACCTTGACGCAGGTGGAGCCGAACATGATCTTGTCGGACGCCGCCCAGCGGAGCAGTTGCCCCCAGAACTTGTGATGATACAGGTCACCGGTCCGGTAGCGCAGGCGCCATGACTCGTCGAAGGTGAGGAGGACGACCCGGCCGAGGGCGTAGTTCTGGCAGACGATCAACGCGTTCTCAAGCTCGAACTGGCGGCGGAGGCGCAGGGTCTCGTCGTCGGGCACTTCCGTCGCCGAGTTCGAGACGAGGAAGCGCGGCGGATCGAACGGCATAGCGTAGGCGAGCACGGCCGAGCCCGGTTTCGCGGTGACGATCGGATGGCGCCAATACAGCGGCGGCAACTCATCCCACACGCCCGAGCCCGCTTCGGCCGCCTCCGCCAGGCGCGTCAGTGGGTGTGTGCGTCCCTCTTGCGTCAGCGCGATCCGGTAGCTTTCCTCCGGGGCCTTGATGAACGGCACGTCGCTCGTCCTCACGACTGCGGGGATGAGTTCGGCAAGCGGCGTCCCGTCGTACATCCGCGGCATCTTTGACGGTCCCGCGATCAGCGCGAGGGCGCCGCCGCGTTCGGCGACGAACTTCCTGATCGACGTCATCCCCGCCTCGCCGAGGGCGAACGGATCGACATCGCCCAGCAGCACCACGTCGAACTTCAGCCACTCCTCCATCGTCGCGGGAAGCGCGGTCGCCTCGGGTTCCTCTATCGGCCTCGACGCCGACGCGGGGATCACCGGCCGCGGCGGCTGGTTCTCGAGCTTGTCCGGGGAGAGCAGAACGTACTGGAAGCGGACCGACTGGTCGCGGCTGACGAACAGGTTTTTCAGATAGCGGAATTCCCACCGCGGGCGTCCCTCCACATACAGGACTTTCAGGCGGTCGTCGGTGACGTTCACGGGAATCGCCCGCTCGTTGTTCGCTTTGTCGACCTCTCCCTCGACCGGGTCGACGGCCACCTTGTAGGCGTGGTAGCCGACCGCCTTCGGTTTGTCCGACAGCCGGACGCGCTCGCGGATGGAATCGCCCTTCACCTCGATTGTTTTCGTGTCGACCACCGCCGTGCCGTCTATCAGTTTGACGGTGACTTTCCCGCCCGCCAGACTGTCGAGCTTCAGCTCCACCTCGGCCGAGAGCCGGTCGTTCAAGTACACGGTGTCCGGCGCCTCCACAGCGGTCAACGCCACGTCTTTCGGGGGGCGCGCCACGCCGCCGAACGCAAGGGCGCAGACAGGCGCCCGGGCTTGCCCGAGGCGAGTCGCCGCCGTCTCGACCGACCCGAGGCCGTTGTGGCGTCCGTCGGAGAGCAGCAGGACGCCGGCGAGTTGTCCGGGCGGGATGTCTGCCATGGCCTTCTCAAGGGCGGCGGTGAGGTCCGTCCGCATCGACGCCGGACCGCGGCGGGCTTCCCCGGACGGAATGAGATCGGTTGCGGCGAGGGTGCGCTGGTCGAGCTCCGCTGGCGCGCTGGCGAAGCTGTAGGCCTTCAGCCCGTAACTGTCGGAGAGTCGCTGGAGGAGGCTGGCGTCTTTCGCCTCGCCCTCTCCCGGAAGGGGGGTGGTCAGCACGCGCGCCGCCAGTTCGGAGCGGGTGGTTTTGACGAGCGCGTCGACGGAGGCGCGTTCGGCTTCGGGAAGCGCCGCGTAGGTCACCGCGTCCATCTCGTCGGCGAGGGACAGCAGCTCTTTTTCGACCTCCTGAAGCGCGTCCATGACGCGCCTACCGTTTTCGTTGATCTTTTCGACCTCGGAGGTCGGGAAGGTCGTTCCTTCTTTGCCGCCGTCTTGTTTGCCGGCCACTTGAAGCACTGTTTCGACAAGACGGATTCGTTCATCGAGCCGCGCCACCGCGTCGCTGGTGATGCGCCCGGCAAGCGAGCTCAGTTTCGCTTTGATAGGTTCGCTAAGGGGTGCGCCAGACGCCGGCGCCGAGGAGATCGTTTTTGACACCGCGGCGACGACCGCGTGTGTCCGACGGACGGCGTCCAGGGTGGGACGGAGTTTCTCCACGGTGCGCTCGCCAGGGCGGGGGGCGAGCTGGCTCAACGCGGTAAGGCCGTCTGACTGCGCGGCGGTCTCTTGGCGGGCGAGGCGTAGCGCCGCTGCCAACTCTTCGGAATGAAGGAGCCGTTTGGTTTTGAGGAGGGAAAGGAATTCCGCCATTCTGACCCGCTCGGCGGGGCTCATCCCGGTGTCGGGCACGTCCATCGAGGCGCTCTGATCGATCAGCACCGCGACGTGGCGGTCGATCTTCCTGGTCGTCTCGAACACGCGCACCGGTTGGCATAAGGCGAAGACGGCCACCAGCACGAGTGCGGTCCGGGCGCTGGCCAGCAGCACGCCTTCCCGCCTCGGAACCGACATGCGCTCAAATGCGTACAGGACGAGGACAAGTTCGGCCGCCACCGCGCCGGCCAGCAGAATCGGCCAGAGCGACCAGTTTGTGGCGAAGACGAGGTGTCGTTGCAGGGCCTGCGCCAGCGCGAGCAGCGCCGCGAAGCAGAGAAGACTCCGCACGGCGGAAGGAACTACCGAGAGCCACATGTGCGACGTCCGCATATCCCATGAGCGGAGCCGCACCCATGACGCCGTCAGCAGAAGTGTCAAAAGCCATAGAACCGCCGTCGGCACGCTCGTTGGCAGCAGAAAATGTTGTGAGATGGATTCGTTCATAGGGACGACCTTACGTGAAATGCGCCGTGCGGTTGGTTCGTCTGGCTGTGGAAGTCGACTGGCATGGTCGTGTGGAGCCTGCGGTTCATGGCGATCCACCTCGTCAAAGCGGTCTCCGCGACGAGAAGTGCCAAGCCCATTGCCATCAGGTATTTCCATATCTCCTGGCCAGGTGATCCGCCGGTCGTGGCGGTGAGCGTCTCCTCGAGACCGGCCGCGGGAAAGAGATCGACACGGTCGCGCAAGGTCAGCAGCTCCTCGTCGGAAAGACGGCGCAGGGTGCTTTCCTCAGGATCCGAAAGGACGACGAACGGCAGTTCGGCGAGCGGTTGGCCGTCGGCGCGTTTCGGCGCGTCGGGGGTGGAGCCGATCAGGATTTTGTGCAGCCCTGGCCAGCGCGTGTCGGCACATCTGAGCAGGCGACGCGAGCCAATTTTCAGCATTTCCGCCTTGCCGGGACGTCCCGAAGGCGTCACGACGGGGACTTCGGCGGGCACGCCAGACGCCTCCGCTTTTGATGAGGTCGAGGCCGACACGGGGGCGGGAGCCATGCCGTCGTCCAACTCGAACAGCATCTCCGTACCTGGTTTGATGTTTCCCTCGACGCCGCCGGCCGAGGCGAGTTGATACACCAGTTCATGGATAGTGGGGACGAAGATCTTGAGCGAAGGAAGGGAGCTGTCGTCGCGGTCCATGGCGAAGGAGGTCATGGCGACCAGTCCTCGGCCGAAGCGGCGCTCGACGAGGAACGGGTCGCCGCTGTCGAGCAAGCCGCCGACCGCGGTCGACGTGTCCGCCTTGTCGACCTTCAGGCGCCAACAGGAGCGGATCATGGCCAGCGAGGCGTCCGACCGCGTGGCGTCGGCGGCGAGGCGCAGGGCCGGATGCGTGAACGTTTTCAAGGCGAGGCGGGCGGGTTCGTTGGCGAACGTCATCCGTTCTCCCACTTCAGCCGGGAGGAACTTCGCTCCCGATGGCGAACGGAACGCATTGAGCAGGGACGGTTCGGCGCGGCTTCCAAGAGCGATCAAGAGGCCGCCGCCCGACTTCACCTTGGCCAGCAGCTTCTCGCCGAGACGCTGCGGGATACGCGGCGGATTGGCGAGAAGCACCACGCGGTACTTGTCGAGGTCGGCCTGCGTGGCGGCGCTCAAGGACATTGTCTCGGGCCTGGCGGGAAAGCCGATGGGGAGCGCGTTGCCTTGTCCGTTGCCGTTTCCCGGCGCGAGGGCGAGCCGCAGGAAGTCGGCGGCGCTTTCCATGGCGCGCTTCGATGGCGCGCCGTCGATGATCAGGACGGGAAGGCTGTCAATGATATCAAACACCCGGGTCTGGACGTTGTCGGCGGGCAGATCGTCGTCACAGACGATGTCGCACGTGACCACGGCGCGTCCGGGCTTTTTGAAGCGGTGCTCGAAGGTGACCGTCTCCGAGCCGCCCGGCGGCAGTTCTTTGAGGAAGGTCTCCCGCGTGGCGGTCTCGCCGTCGACTGAAAGCGAGATGGCCGCCGGCTGGATCGGCGCGTCCCCGCCGTTGACCACCTTGGCCTCTATCTTGACCGCCTGCCCAACTCCCGGCGCGCCATGCGGAAAGGTGATGTCCGCGACGGCGGCGTTTCTGAACGCGGGGGGAAACGGGAAACGGCGCACGACGAGCTTCGGGGGAAGGGCGGACGTGTTCAGATTCCGCGCAAGATAGTTCCAGCGTGTCTGGCTTTGGATGTCTCAGCCGATTCCCTGCTGGTCTGTGAGGACGACAATCCGCTTGACGGGGTTGCGCCCTTCGCCCAGCATCGCGGCGGCGGCGTTGAGCGCCTCGAGCGCCCCGAACGAGCCGCCCGTTGGACGGAAGTCCTTGTGGTTTAGCATCTCAAGGATGTCCTTGTGGTTGGACACCGGAGCCTTGACCAGCGGGCAGGGAGCGGGACCCGCGAGGATGAGGCCAATGGCGTCGCCGGGGCCGCTGGCTTCGACGATCCGGGCGGCCTCCTCCTTCGCCCGTTCGAAGTTGGGGCGGCCGTCGACGGCGATCCGCATCGAGTCGGAACCGTCGACCACCAGCACGATGTCGCGGTCGCCGCCTCCCGAAAGCCAAGAGCGTTTCTGCATCCAGCGCTCCGCCACCGCCGCCGCGATGGCCACCGCCGCCGCCACTGTCGCCGTCATGATCAGACGCCGCCTTAGCCGAAGCGATTTCCACAGCACGGCGGCGACGCCGACGCACACCGCGGCCACCGCGAGCAACGGCAGCGCGAGCGGCCAGGGGAGGGCGGGCTGGCTTGGCAGAAAGGGGCGCGCCATCGCCACCGCGACCGCGGCCACCGCGAGGCAGCGCAAGGCGAGCAGCAGCATCTCCTCAACTAACAGCCGCCGCCGCCGCGTCTCGACCGACGCGACGAGGAAGCGCATCGCTCCCCAGGCGATCGGCTTCGCCTTGCTCCGGTTCAGCAGATGGATCAACACCGGTACCATCACCAGCGTCAATCCAAGCAGCATTGGTAGTTCCAAAAAGGTCATAGGGCATCAGTCATCAGTCATTGGTCATTGGTCATTGGTCATTGGAAAAAGGGTGGTTGGTGAATGAATTGTCTGGTTCACCATAGGGTGCCGAATCCTCACTGGCTGATTTTGTGCTGGTCCCGATTGACTTGACGTAGGCGTTTAGCATGCGGGCAAGTTGGTTGAGGTCACGTTCAAGCGCAGAATAGCATTCCTGTGGATTCAGATTGCGTTTCATGGCTTTTGTCAGCCAGGTTTTCGTTTCGAACAGTGATCCCCTGCTGTAGTAGCCAAATTGTTTGTTCTCCTTGAAGTGAAAGCGACCAAACCCTTCACTTAGGTTGGCGGCGATGGAGTCAGCCGATCGGACTAACTGTTTCCCCACCGTATCCTTCGCGAAGAAGTCCCACTTGGCTACCTCAGTCCACACCCGTTCTCCAAGTTCCAGGGACATTCGGTACACGTCGAGTTCTTCCAATGTCATCATGCGCCTCTCCCATGACTATTGACCAATGACCAATGACCAATGACTTTTCTCACGTCAGCCTCATTCTTCCCGCCAGGTAGTCCAGCAGCGCCAGGTCGAAGTCCTTGTTGGTGTTGAGGGGGACGTATTCCACGCGCATCTCGCCACAGCCTTTGCGGATGTCAGAGACGAATCTGCGGACCTCGTCGAGGTAGGCGGCGCGGAGGGCCTTCGGATCGAGTTCGAGGCGGTTTGTCGCGACCTCCAGATCTTCGAACAAGCTCCACTTCTCAAAGGGAAAGCTCAGTTCCTCCTCGGCCATCACGTGCAAAAGGATCACCTCGTGCTTGCGGAAGCGGAAGTGGTGCAGGGCCTTGAGAATCTCGGCGGGGTCGTCAAACAGATCGGAGATGATGATCACGAGACCGCGCCTTTTGACCCGCTCGGCGATGTCGTGGAGGATTGGCGCGATCGACGTCTCGCCGCCGGGTTCGGTGTTGTGCAGTTCCTCGAGCAGGACCCGCAGATGGCCGGCGCGGCCCCGCGACGGCAGATAGCGGCGCACGGCGGTGTCGAAGGTGACCAGGCCGACGGCGTCCTGCTGGTGGATCATGAGGTGCAGGAGCGACGCCGCCAGATAGCGGGCATAGTCGAATTTGCTGAGCCGCCGTCCGCGGCGCGACGAGGCGAGCCCGCCCGTGTAGGCCATCGAGCCCGAGGCGTCGAGCAGGATCGTCGCCCGGAGATTCGTCTCCTCCATATACTGCTTCACATAATAGCGGTCGGACTTGCCGTAGACCCGCCACTCGAGCGCCCGGATGTCGTCGCCAGGCGTGTACTCCCGGTGCTCGCCGAACTCGACGAAGAAGCCTCGGAACGGACTCTTGTGGCCTCCCATGACGAACCCCTCCATGACGCCACGGGCGAGGAACTCGAGACGATGGATCTTGCCCAGCGCCTCGGGATCGAGCAGCCACATGTACGGCGGCGAGTCTGTCTGTGCGGTCAATGATTCCATAGAGATTCCCAAACCCGAAATTCGAAACTCGAAATCCGAAAAAAACAAAAGTCGGCGATTTTACATCAATTGCTGCGTCGCTTTGCGGCTAACCCCTCCATGACTGTCGGGGCTCGGTTCACGGCGACTGGACAGAGCCACGAGTGTGAACGAGTGGTTGCAGTTGACTCGAATTTCGTGCTTCGTGTTGCGGATTTTCACTTTCCCGTCAAAATATCCTCTTTCTTGGGCGTGATGGTCTCCAGCAGCCGTTTGACCACCTTGTCGGAGCTGATGCCGGCGGCCTCGGCGTTGAAGGTGGTCACGAGACGGTGCCGCAGGACCGGCAGGGCCATCTCCCTGACATCCTCGGTGATGGCGTGGTAGCGGCCCCGCAGGATGGCGCGGGCTTTGGCCGCCAGCATCAGGTTGATGCTCGCCCGCGGGCCGGCGCCCCATTGCACAAGCTCGCGCACGAAATCCGGCGCCTTGGGGTCGGATGGCCGCGTGGCCCTGACGAGCTCGCGGGCGTGCTCGAAGACGTGATCGGCCGCCGGGACGCGTCTGACGATGGCCTGCAGGCGCAGGATGTCCTCCCCGTGCAGGAGCGGCGTGATGGTGGACTTGAACTGGCCGCTGACCTGCTTCATGATCCGCATCTCCTCGTCCGCGGTCGGATAGTCGACGTGGATCATGAACATGAAACGATCGAGTTGCGCTTCGGGCAGGGGGTACGTCCCCTCCTGCTCGATCGGGTTCTGGGTCGCCAGCACGAAGAACGGATCCGGCAGCGGATAGTCGCGCTCGCCGACGGTCACGATCCGCTCCTGCATCGCCTCGAGCAGGGCCGCCTGCGTCTTGGGCGGCGTCCGGTTGATCTCGTCCGCCAGCAGCATGTTTGCGAAGACCGGTCCGTGGACGAATCGGAAGACGCGGCGTCCGGTGGTGCGGTCCTCCTCGAGGACGTCCGTGCCGGTGATGTCCGACGGCATCAGGTCGGGCGTGAACTGGACTCGTTTGAAGCTTAGCGAGACCGCCCTCGCGATCGTGCTGACCAGCAA
The DNA here is from genome assembly GCA_964436735.1 of uncultured Victivallales bacterium. Classification (GTDB taxonomy): domain Bacteria; phylum Verrucomicrobiota; class Lentisphaeria; order Victivallales; family GWF2-38-69; genus CAYTFM01. Next base: position 14,725 of record CAYTFM010000056.1, read on the forward strand.
GGTCTTGGCGAGACCAGGCACCCCGACCAGCAAGGCGTGTCCGCGGCAGAAGATCGCCACGAGCACCTGCTCCACCACGTTTGTCTGGCCGACGATCACCTGGCCGATCTGCGACGACATGGTCTGGTAGGCGTCGTGCAGACTCTGGACGGCCTGAAGGTCGTCGGTCGCCTCCGCGGGCGCCATCCCGGCACTCATCTTTTCGTCCGACATGTGTCTCCTCCTTACGTTATTTCCTATAGTTGTGTGTCTGATTCAATGGGAAAATCTCATGCCACCAGTCTCGTCGCTTCCAACAGCCGTGTCCGGAAATAACTAGTGGAACACATCGATCACACTCATACCGCTTCGCAGCACGGCGGTCTGCCCCGCGGTGAGACGGTGCTCTTTGCCGCTACGGTTCCTCACCAGCACGACGCCCTCGTCGACCTTGACCGTCACGACACTGTCCCGCAATCCATCCGTCACGCCGCCGCGCACGCCGACTTGCAACGGATGGAAGAAGCGCAGCTCCTTGCCCTGCTTCCCCGCGTCGGTTTTATGGCTCCGTTGTGTCGAACCAACTCCCTCCTCGCGGGGCGAGCGGCTTTCGACGCTGAACTTCGTGCCGACGACCACGATCTCGCCCGCCGGCGTGACGACCTTGAAGCTCCGCCCGGCTTTCTGCTTCGACACTTCGCAGACGATGCTCCCCTCCGACAACTGCACGATCCTGTCGCGGAACATGCTCGTCAACAGTGCCAGGTGGCTGTCCTTTGCGGCGGCAACTTTCGAACCATCGGAGAATACCGCGGTTGACGGCCGAAGGACGGTCAGCTCGGAGCCGGAGGGCGCCGTTGCGCCAACGGAGACTTCCTGCCCGTCGACGAGTTGCAGTGAGCCGTCGATGATTCTGACGGAAGGTCCGGAAAGCAAGTCGGAGGCGAGCCAGACGGCGAGGGCGAGAACGGCGACGGCGGCCGCGGTCTTCGCCAGCATGGTGGACGAGAATCTGATGCGGGGCAGGAATCTGATCCGCAGGGGATGGAGTTTCCGCATCCGTTCCAGGACTGCCGCGTCAACCGCCTCGTTACCATCAAGCGACGCCTCGAACAGGTCGAGGCAGGCTGGGCACGATGACAGATGCCGCGGCATCTCCCAGAACTCGCCCCAGGACTTCCGCTCCGCCGCCAAGGCCCGCAGTTGCTCGAGTGTGTAATGGTCGGCAGCATCGGCAAGCCGCCCATGCCGACGGTCGAACCAGGCGTGCGCCACGGGAGGAAGTTCCCCGTGTTCAGCGTGCCCACTTCCGCCGAGGCGATGTTCAACCATGAGAGATATGCGCGGTGTCCCGAAATGGCGCGGGGAGCTAGCTCCCGTGGGCGCGCTTAGGTCTTGTGGTTGTTGTTTCATGGGGGTGGCCGCTGCTCCTTGATCTCTGCTGCCATGACACTGTCTCCGTTTGCCATATACAGCGGAGAGGAAACGGAATTCGTACATCACGTTTCAAAAAAATATAGTTTTTATTTGATCGCACGGATAATTCACTGTGGCATCGCTTCGCTACTACCCCTCCTTAACAGTCGGGGCTCGATTCACGGTGTCTGAACAGAGCCACGAGCGTGAGCGAGTGGTTGAGGTTCTGTTGAGCCGCTCACACAAGCAAGGACGGATTAGACTGAGAAAAAAATGCGGAGCTTGTCGAGGGCGCGGCGCATGGTGGGGCCGATGCTGTTGACGGGGATGCCGGTGAGCTCCGCTATCTCGCGGTAGCCGCGGTTCTGCAGATAGAAGAGCGTGACGCATGAGCGCTCCTTGGCGGGAAGGCTTTCGAGGGCGGCGACGACTTTGTCGTCATCGGGCGGAAGCTCCTGGTGCGCCTCGGCGGGGATCGCGGCGTCAGGCGTGGTGGTGGCGTCGAAGGCGACGAACGGTTCGGTGCCTTTGGCGCGCATCATGTCCACGCAGCGGTTGCGGACGAGAGTGTGGAGGAGCGGCAGAATCTCGCCGCGGTCGAGGCAGGAGTGGAGGAGGCGGCAGTTGTGCGCGAGCAGGTCGCGCCAGACCGTTTCGACGACGTCCTCGTGATCATGTCGTGACGCGTGGCGTCCATGCCGTTCGAAGGTCTTGCGGGCGAGAGTGAGGAGCAATCCCGTATGCGAGTCGACCAGTTCGACCCAGGCGTCGTGGTCGTCGGCGATCAGACGGCGCAGCAGCTCGCGGATACGAAGCGTGGCGTCCTGCCGCGACGGAGAAGCGGTGTCATTCGGTGAATTGAAAGTCGGCATTCAGTGGCGCGCATCCTGCGATCAACACACGTTTCTCCTCCCACCGCGCAACCAATGTCGCCGAAGGTGGAGGCGTATCTGGTAAAAAAAAGAAAAACGGTGTATACTGTACAATGTCAAGTGAAAGCTGGACATCCCCAAGCCCGGGTAGCTCAGTGGATAGAGCAGAAGTTTCCTAAACTTTTGGCCGGAGGTTCGACTCCTCTCCCGGGTACCATTCTCATCTGCCACACTATCCGTCGCACAGTCTCCGATGGAGATGCATGTAGGTATGATACCCCTCGAAAATCCGATGCGCTATCTCAAACGCCTTGCTGCTGCCGTGTTCCTGTTTTTTTCTCTGTGCGTTCCCGTCCGTGCCGATGTGCTCAACCCCGTCAGTCAGCAGGTTGACTGGCAGGCGCAGGACTATGTTGGCAGACAGGGGATCCGCGCGGTGAGCTATCAGAGAGGCGCATTGGTTTTGCAGGCCCACCTGATCGGGAAAGACGCCACTTACGGTCAGGGCGAGGTCTTGCTCGATCTCCGTTACGTATCCGGACTCGAGTCCCGTGTTCCTCTCGATTTCAGCGGGAGAACCATCGCCGTCGAAATTATCGTTCCGGCCGGTTTTGTCGGAGTCGAGGGAAAACCCAACGGCGTCCAACTGTTTGTGAAGGACAGCAATTGGAACACGCACTACGGCGAATGGACGAACATCGTGAAGAAGGGAGCCGTCAAGGCGGCCTTGACTCCGATGGTGAAGTCCGACTCCGCGTTCGACCCCACGAAGATCCGGGTTGTCGGCGTGAAGTTCTCCATTGGCCGTGACTCGACCGCCACCTATGATGGGCCTCTCGTCATAAAGAAAATGAAATTCAAACCATCGATAATGCTGGCGTCCGCGCCTTGTCTGCCCGCGTCGACGCCGAAGCCAGTCATAACCTCCCGCTCCGTGATTGAACTCAAGACTGACGGATTTTATCTGGACGGGAAGCGCTGGCGGCCGATCGGCGGCAACTGGCGGATCATCGAGTATGGACAGAATTTCGGGGGGAACGCATGGTATCCCGCCGGCAACGGCGTTTCGAAGCATGCCACCTATCTCAAAGCCCAGTTCGACCTCCTCAAGCGGGCGGGAGTCAAGGTGGTGCGGATCGGGGTGCTTGACGATGGACGGTGCATGCTTGACTCGTCTGGCACGGTGGTCGCCGACTGGTCGGTGTTCAGGCGCGATGTGGCGTCGTTCATGGACATGGCGCGCGACGCGGGGATCAAGGTCGAACTGGTGCTGGTCGACTTTCTGGTCGCCGGAAAGGCGGAGCAGGTTGGCGACGTGTGGGTGCGGGGGCGCGGGGCGATACTTGCCGACGCCGTCGTCCGTGAGCGGTTCATCGCCACCTTCCTCATCCCGTTTCTTGCCGAGTTCGGCTCCCATCCCGCTCTTTTCGGTTTCGACGTGATCAACGAGCCGGAGTGGCTTGTCGCCAAGGCGGAAGGTGGAGGATGGGAGGACGCCGACGCGGCGTTCAGGCCCGAGGCGCCCATCAGTCTGTCACATGTGACGAGTTTCCTGAATGGCTGCATCGCCGCCATCCGGAAGGGCGCGCCGGGGAAATTCGTCACCACGGGCGTTTCCGTGAAGTTTGCGTCGCTCGTCGCCGCGGTGGCCGCGCTCGACGTGGACTACCGCGCGCTGCATCACTATCGGAGCATGGGGAGTTTCAAAGACTGCTCGATTCCCGGCGGCAAGCCGTGGCTGCTTGAGGAATACCCCGCCTATGACAAGGAGGACGCGTCGTTGCTGATCTCGTCGTATCTCGACCTGATCGCTGGCAAGGGCGGACAAGGCGCACTGGTGTGGAGCCTCAGCCCCGGCATCGATGACTACAGCCCTCCCATCGATAGGCTTGGAGAGGCTCTGTTGGAGTTGCGGACGTGGGTTGACCAGCAATGAGATCATCTGTAGGCGAGGTTCACAACCAGGAACAGCAGGAAAAACTGAGTTGGCGCATCGATTGAACTGGGAAGGTCGATAGCAATCTCCCGCGTCAAGGTGAGAGCTTTTTTTTCAAAGATGGAGCCAACCGCGACGTCGTCCCTTCGCACCTCATACCGCAGCGTAAACCAGCCGCTTTTATTCATCACCGCGCCGTCAAAAGGCTTCGTGAGCTGAATGGAGGGGCGCGTGAAAAAGCGTTTTGTCCGAGTGACGTCAGCCGACGCTCGAGGTGTACCACCATCCATGAGTGTGAATCGTACGTCGTTGACCCAATCGCGATTCAGATATTCAAACTCGATCTCAAATGCGCGGCCACCATGCTCGAGCTGCAGCTTCTTATTCAAAAACTGAGGATACACGTCTTTCAACCGCGCATTCGTGGCCACCGCCACATCAGGCCACGACAATGCCCCGACTTTGCGAAGGTCGGCATCAAGAAAATCGTAGGCGAACCTGGTGAGTGTCGACTGTTTTGCGATATGCATAATTGTCAGTGCGTTCTCAAGACATCTGAGATACAAACTGTCATTTGAGAGGTTCTTTGACCAGAATGGCGTTGTCAACCCACACGGTGCCTTTGCCGTTGATGACGAGATTGAGCGTGGCCTTCTCCGCCTTCTGTCCCTTCTGCAGCAGGAATGGGGTTTGGATGGTTTTCCAATCCGACTTTCCTTTGTGCTCCTTTGCGGATTTTGCTGTTCATTATCCGGTCAGCTTTTCCACGCCACCCAGTCGACCCAACCAATCTACGTAAACAGTATCTCAAACAGGCGGTTTATTCAACGGAGCGGCACCACAGGTGCCTCAGCGTGACGATGTCTGAAATGAGGAGGATGTTGGCAGATGCTGTTGCAATTATGGCCCGAGGGGGTATGCTAAGCAAAATTCCTGGCGGATGTGGGCGTGAAAGCCCGTACAGACGGTTCACGCCTGTCGCCATACCCATACGAAGACAACCATCATTATATCGGGAGTGTTCCTATGAGGTGGATTCTTATTCTTGCCATTCTGCTGGCCGCCACGCCGCCGTTGCTCGCCGTGTTGTATCTTCGCGCCACGCTGCTTTCGGCGTCGGGGAGGGCCTCGGCGGCCAGCATCGAGATCAGGCGCAGGCTGCTGCGGATGATTGTCCGGTAGATACGGCGTCCCGCCGTATATGAATCGACAAGATTGTCGCGTCTATCAAAGCGAGCGAACCTCTGCGCGGCTATTCACTCATCGGGCGAGCCACTGTCCAGCCTCGTAGAGCCGCGCGACCGCCGTGGAGTCGAGGGCGGTTCCAATGATCTCCACCTGGTCGATGTCGCCGGTGAAGCTCGGCGCGTCTTTCCCCTGCTTCGCCTTTTCAACCTGCGAGAAGCCGATGTACGGCGTGGAATGCGTGCGCTGGTAGCCCGGCTTTGAGACGGGAGCCTCCGCGGAGAGCGCGCCGTTCAGGTAGATCCTGAGGAACTGCAGGTCATGCGTTACGGCGATATGGTTCCAGCCATCCTTGATGGCGTCGCGGCTGACGGCCTCGCCGACGCAGTCGCGGATCTCGCGGCGGGCTTTGACGCGTCCGTCCGGCAGCAGGTCGATCCGGAGTCCTTCCGTTGTAAGGTTCTGCCAGTGGTCGCCGTCGGCGGCGATCGGCGCGGCGGCGGGCGGGGCCTTGGCGCGCACCCTGGCGCTGAACGTGTAGGAGCCATGCGGGAAACTCTTGGACTTCATCTGAATCTGCCCACCCTTGAGGCGGAGCGCCGAGCCTCTCCATCCATCCGTGATCCATTCATAGTCGCCTGACAGCCATGAGCGTCCGCATTGGTGCGCGGTGCCGCCGTCGTTGAGCTGCGTCCCCGCTCCCTCGTCCATGTCGAGCAGGTAATACGGCACAAGGCGGGCGGGCAGGAGTGCGCGGACAAGATCTGCCTGCGTGAAAGGATTTTGGGCGGCGGAGCTGCTGCTGTTGACGAAATCGTCGAAGATTCCCCGTGTGCGGATGAGTTGGCAGGGCACGGTCACATCTGCCCCGACGACAGCGGTTTTCCCGGTGGGGGGCGAGCTGCGGGCGACGACGAGTGGGCGCGAGTAGGCGACGCGGTCGGACTCGGTCAAGGCCCATGCGTGGAAGTAGCGGGTCGTGTCATCGATTCTGTCGACCGGGACAAAGCGAAGATACTCGCCCTCCTTTGGCAGTGGATAATCGACGTTCGACTCGATGGCATCGATGGACAGCTCAAGCCTGACCGTCGTTTTCACGCCGTCGATTTCCGCGGTGGTTGTCAACGGGCCCGCCCCGAGGCGGGCGAGCGAGGTCTCGACAAGCGGTTTGTCGGAGCCTTTGACCGTGAGCGTGATCGGGGCGTCAGGGAGAGCCGTCACTCTGAAGACGGGTTTGCCAATGGAGCTTTGCATGCTGCCCCACTGGCCTCCTGATGGCTTTCCATGCGGGTACGCTTTTGATTCAAAGGAGGGGGCGGAGATTTTCGTGAGGACTTTGGTGGTGTCCCAATGATTGGCGTAACGCTCGATGATCGTTCCGTTGGAGACGTTCAGATTGTAGACGAAATCGTTGTCGCAGCGGATGCGCAGGAAGGCGCGGACCATTCCCGGGCCAAGCGCCGTGGCGGTGTCGTCGGAGCGGAACGCCCCGCGGGTCAGGCGGCTTTCCGCGAGGGAGAGGCGACGGAATCCCTCGGAGCCCGCAAGCGTCGCTTTGAGGGGGAGAAGTGCGCCGCATGGCGCATCGATCTTTGGCGAGAGATCGCCGTTTACGCGCAGTGTCAGTGCGCAGTCGGGAGCCACATGGGCAAGATCCATCGCGTAAGAGGTGAAGAACTGGACTTTATTGTGGCGCAAGGTGATGGGTGCGAGGCGCAGGTTGGCGTGAATGAGTCGACGTTCGGCGGTCGTGGCGTCGACGCGGTAGACCCTGACCACGGGCGAGAGCGTCTCGGCCGTGCCGATGAGGGCGGTGGTGTCGAGGCGCGACTCGGTGAGCAGGTCGGTCCGTTCGTCGGGAACGGTGCCGCGCATGGTGAGTGAGGCGGTCTCCTGGCCGTTTTCGTTCTCAAGGCTCACCTGGAAAATGTAATCGGAGGAATAGGCGTTCTTCTCGGGGATGGCGAGTGCTTGGATATACAGTTCGTCGCCGTAGAGTGTTTCTGGGTCGTAGGAGATGACGAATTGCGGGGCCTCGAAGGGGCTTTTCCCGGTTTCGGCGAGTTCATGGTAGTAGCGGAGGATCTTGGAGAAGCCGAAGGGGCTCAGGGGTGA